>NZ_JBSXNW010000023.1:0-152119 GCF_056857835.1 Flagellimonas sp. B-3 | reverse complement strand
TAAATCCGAATCGGCAAAAGTAAATGCCTTTGCCAATACTGCCGACATCCTGATAAAGGAAGGGGATTATGCCATTGCCACCTTCAACATGCACCAGGCCTTTGAGCTTTCGTTCCGTTTCATTGAACAGATGTGCATAGGAAGGAGCATGGTAACACACAGTATCATTAGCCATATAAATTACTGCAAACATTTCTTTCCCACCCTACAGCCCTTTTTGGAACCTTCTGAATCGAACAGCAATGAACTGTTGTTGCTTTTGGAACACGCCTATAGTGTTGCCCGCTATGGCAATGAGTTTGAGATTACAAAAAACCAGTCCAAAAAAATCCAGACACAGATGAAAGATTTCATCCAAGAAGTCGAATCCATTTTCCATAGGCACCTTGATCAGTGTAAAGACCGGATAGAGGGAATCGGAAAGGATTTTGAGAAAGCATTCCCGAAAGTGACCGAGAACGAAGGGAAGAATAATGAGGAATCAGTAGTTGATCAGCTAAAGGAACTGGAAAAAATGTATTTCCATGCCTTGAAGCCCTATCTCCCCGAAAAGGGATTGTACGGCACGGAACTCATTACCGAAGGATACTGTGAAACCTCCTATATGATCTCCGACCTGATCAAGGTCTGTATCACAGCTTTGGAAAACGAAAATTTCTCGACACGTTCCGTTCCCCAGCCCCACAGCAATATTAGTGGGGTTCTCGGATATATACTGGATTTGATACCCCATGATGAAATGGAATTTTTGGACAAGGTCAGAAAACTGCTTTCGGAACAACAGACAACCACAACCCAATAAATCCATTCACATGAAATCAAAAAAGAAACGGTTAAAGACCTTGGAAGAGATCCAACAGCTCAGAAGCAATCTTTCGGGACTCTTGGGAAACAATAAGTCCATCGACCCAAAGGGAAACTATGTATCCTTCGAGGTCAGGAACAACAACCATCTTTTGATGCAGATCATAAGCCTATTGGAGGTTTGCGTTTTTGCCCTTGATGGGGAGGGAATGATGTTGTTTCCTGCAAATCAAAATGCATCAAAAGAGGATAGTGTGCTCCACGTATTGGAACTGGTATTGAGCATCCTTCCTGACAGCCAAATGTACTTCATGGACAAATTGGACGAAAAGCTGTCGGAACTTGAAAACAAAAAATGAATCCATGGACCCAAACGAAGAAAAGCTTATCAAGGATTTGAGATTCCACTCAAACGACCATTCCCCTACCTTGGTTCCCCATCCATGGTTCAAGGACAAGTTTCAACCCACGTTCTTTTACCTTGATGGTCATTCCGACCTATTGTTGACCGTGCAAGCATTGCTATATCTTTCCATGAGGGCTATAAATCCCGATCTTGGTTCGGACGATGTAATGTAGAGAAACGAAGAGGGATTCATCCATCAAACAATGACCATAGCCAACCGTTTGATGCCTGTTGGGGAAAAGGCCTTGATTGACCATTTGAACCTCTTTAACAGAAAAGAAAACTAAAGAAGAGGTCTTATTCAGGAATTGCAAAGGAATTCCTTTCCCAAAACTTAAGTCCTGTATTCAACCATATGCACAAGTTGGCAGTAATGTCAAAAACCTAAATTATTTTCGATTAAATTTGATTAAATTTAAAACTCAATGAAAGTATTAAACCTTACCTATCAAGATAAAGCTCTTAAATGGAGTTTAAAAAGTGCTGATTTTGATAATTTAACACTTTTGGTTGGAGCCTCTGGAGTAGGAAAAACTCAAATACTAAAATCCATTATGCGTTTAAAATCAATAGCTAATGGAAAATCTATAAGTGGAATTAAATGGAATATCATTTTTGAGACACTTGATAATCTAAAATTTGAATGGAGTGGAGAGTTTGAAAATAAGGGTGATATAGATTTCACAGACGATGAGGATGATGAATTAAAAAGAAATAAGCCATCAATAATTAGAGAAAACCTTTTACTTAATGGAAAGCCTATTGTTAAAAGAACAAAGGATTCAATAATTTTTAATGACGTAAAAACAGTAAAACTTCCTAATCAACAAAGTGTAATTCACTTGCTCAAAGAAGAAGAAATTATTAAACCCGCTTATGAAGGATTTGGTAAGATTATTTACAGCGACCAAACAGATTCCACAAGAGAAGCCTTTAGAATTAAATTTTCTGATACTCAAAAATTATTAAAAACACATAAAACTTTAAAATCCATTCAAGAAAGTACAGAGGATATAAGAATAAAACTCTTTCTGGCATATAAAAATTCACCAAAAACATTTAATACAATAAAAGAAAGATATATCGATATTTTTCCTCAAGTAGAAGATGTCAAAGTTGAGCCATTAGACTACGAAGAGGAAGATGACATTCCATTTTTCTTTAAAGAATATCCTTTTATTCAAATAAAAGAAATTGGAGTGGACAAATGGATCAAACAAGAAAATATTTCATCTGGAATGTTTCGGAGTTTAATTCATATTAGTGAGATATATTTATGTAGTGAAGGAAGTGTTTTCTTAATAGATGAATTCGAAAATAGTTTGGGTATAAACTGCATTAATGAATTAACGAATGATATACTTTCATCTAAAAGACAAATTCAATTTATATTAACAAGTCATCATCCATACATAATTAATAATATTGGTTATTCCAATTGGAAATTAGTCACTCGTACTAAAGGAGTTGTGAATACCCATAATCCAGAAGAATATAACATTGGAAAATCAAAACACGACGCATTTATGCAACTAATCCAATTGGATCAATATCAAACGGGGTTAGAAATATGAATTTGTACATAATTGTTGAAGGTCGCAGGACTGAAAAAAAAGTTTATCCTGCTTGGATTTCACATTTGATACCAAGATTAAGCCCTGTAAATTGGGCTTATCAAGCTGACGTCAATAATTATTTTCTTTTTAACGGTAATGGATTTCCAGCACTACTTCACAATCATCTAAAAAATTCAATAGAAGAAGTCAATGAATTAAATAAGTTTAACTATTTGGTACTAGTTCTAGATGTTGACGAGTCAACAATAACTGGAAGAATTAAAGAAGTTAATGACTTTTTAGATGATAACAATCTTAAACTAAATGCGAATACTGAATTAATAATTATTCCTCAAAATAGATGTATCGAAAGTTGGTTTTTGGGTAACAAGAAGATCTTTAAACAAAACCCTCAAAACACTGACCTTGCAAAATATGTTCAGTTTTATAATGTCAAAACTAATGATCCAGAAGAAATGGAGATATTTCCAGGTTTCAATAGACATTCACAATTTCACGCAGATTATTGTACAGAGTTTTTAAGAGAAAGAAATATTCGTTATTCGAAAAATAAACCAAACGGTGTTGTAGACTTAAATTATTTGGAAAATTTAATAGAAAGAAATGAAAAAACTAAACACATACCATCATTCAGACTTTTTATAGATTTTTGTGAAAAAGTAAATGCTGAAATTTAAACATTACTATGCCACTACAGGCACTAAAAACTAAAAAGAATTTCCAGTCTATCTTTTCAGAAAGAACTGCTACGAAAGTTTGATCTGGAAATCGCCATATTGATTTAAAAAATATCATAATATTGGTCTCGTATAACCGGTTACGAGTTTAAGTTTCATTTATTCGATTAACACATACTTTTGCAATTCCGAGTGGATTCAGACGTGCATAATCCGCTGAAAGCGGACAGGCGTTCCGTTTCAAAACGGACACTTTTCTTCTAAAATTTTGCTCAAGTTAATTAAAAATATTTTGCTCTTATTCCAATAGTTCCTTTTTTCTAAAATTTCATTTATTACGTGATTTTTGAAATCATAAATAATGAAGGCGAAAGCCATTGCTCGACCTTGGTCCTTATGCTTTTTAGCAACCTGCATTAAATAGTCTTCAAAACTGTACTCGTCAAAATTATTTTTTGCATCTATGATTATAGGAACCATTTTTTTTCATTATTTGTGCTAACAGTTTTGCTAAACACAGGTGACGCGTTTAGCGACACTTGCCGTTTTAGCTTTTGTTAACTGTATGTGTTTATTTAATCCCAAAATCCTTCCCATCCTTCCTTTTGCACTTGGGGTAATAAGTTATAATGTTTTAAGCAGTCAAATATAGGTTCAATCGAAATTACAGACATGAAACCTAACTCGGTTTCTCTATTATTTGTCACTAAAGATTCTACAATTAGTCCAAGAGCAAATTTCCATTCAATTAAGCAAAGTCCGCCACTAAATCCTCCTCTCGGCATTGCTGAAATAATGAAATGTGGGTGAGGAGTATTATACTTATCTACTACTGCATTGATTTCACCTTTTGCTGCAATTAACAAGGGTTTGTTAGCAAATGGTATTGGAGGGTATCCCATTACAACTGTTTCTGCCATTATGAATTGTGATTCATTAATCCAATCATCCAAATGACCTCCCAAGGGTATTGGTATTATATCTTTTTCTTTACACACTAATACAGCAACATCAATTAAATCATTAGGATGAAAAAATGGTCCCTTTTCAATGGTTAATGGTTTGGGGAATTCACTTCTATACTTTTGTTCATCTCCATGGATAGTTGTATTACCATTATCGTCAGGAACATAATAGTGTTCTGTAGTAGCCATAGACATAATTTGATTATTTTCAACAACATGCTTAGCAGTAATAAATATCCCTTCGCCTAAATGAAAAGACGAACCAATACTAATATCTCCATTAGGCAACTTCACTTCAATGTATGCCATTGCACCTCGGTAAGATTCATATAAATCCTTGGTCATACTTTATCTTTTTTATTCATTGCAGCTAACTGTTGGGCTAAGCATAGTGCGGAAATAAGGAAACTTTTCGTTTCCGTCTGCGCACTACACTAAATCTTTTGGTTTCGCTTTTCTTTTTTGTCCAAAGCTAAATCCCAAAGATTTAGCTACATCATAAATATATACAGACCATTCTATTTTGTCCTAAAGTCCGCATTACGTTTAGGTATTGTTGTACTACGTTATTGATTGTATAAGGCATCGATTTGGTCACTAATTAAAATTTCACTTTCTGATGAGCCCTCTATTAAAAACTCTTCTTCAATTGGGTCGTAAGTCCAAAACTTATAATCAAAATCTAAATCTGCACACCAATAGCCAACCATAATTAAATATGGTTTCTTGCCATGTCTTAAAGAAAATTCCTGTGGTATTGATATCAGTTGAACTAATGAATGACTAGTGTGCTCGTTATAACAGAATTTATAATGTTTTTGCTCTTTAATTTTCCGAAAACCGGAATCTTCATCTGGCTCGAGTATATTATAAACATCAATTATAAAGCTAACCTTATTAGCAGGTATTGGAGAATTATTATTTATTGAAATTTTTACGTCATCAATGTCATCAGCATACTTTTCGATGCTAAGTTTTGCGTTTAGTTTTGGTGTCCGTCTTTTTTGAAAAAGCGCTTGAACTATACCATGAGGTGCTGGCTTTGCTTCCCTTTCTAGTCTTATGTAATAGCGTCCATCTGATGAGTTTTGATGAGGAGGAATTGTACTTTGCGGTATGTCAATTAAAAAAACCGTTCCTTTTTCGGAAACATTTTCGAATATTCTTAAATCAGTTGGAGAAGGGGATATGTTACTTGTAATTTTTTGATACAACCAATCTTTATTTCTAAAATTAGAATAGGTTAAATCACCTTTGCAAAAAAAATGCACATTTTTACCAACCTTTTTTTGTTGCTCTTGAGGGGCGCCAATGATTAATAATCCTCCTTCAGTATTGAGAAATGCTGTGATTTCTTTATATAAATCGTTTATTTCTACCTTTCCTGATTTAAATTCAAGCACAGAAGTTTCTTCTTGTTCTGTTTTGAAAAATGAGATTAAGTCATCTATGCTAAGTTCTAAAATGCTTTTTTTGAAAATTTTCTCTGAATAACTCAATGCTTTCCTTATAATGTTGTACAACTTGTTTATATAAATATAAAATACATCTATATACCCCAAACAGTACAAAACCGATGTATTTAATCATTTTTTATATCAATCACATAAATGTAGGAAAATACTATAAACAAGCATATGTTAGGCACTAATCTTGTTTACCTTCAGTTGGCACTTATGCTTATTGTAAGCTATCCTTAAAACCGAACTATTTACAAAAGAACCCCAAATCTTACCCCCAACTTTTGCGCATGGATTCTATCGGTTTTTGTAGCGTTCGGGAAGATAAGCGTGAAGCAAAAACACGATAGGGCGCAACCTGCTTTTTGGATTTCAGTAGCCCATATCCTCACCCGCTCCCCTTGCCTTGTCAATGCCCCTTCCAAGTGCTTTGATAATCTTGGCCGCCATTTGCACCTTATTGGTCGGTATACTGGGAGCTTTGACCCCCATCGTCTTAAGGAGTTTAAAGGCCATGTCCTTTTCCTTGGTGGGCAGTCCCATCACCTTGGCAAAGAACTTCCCCGGTTCCTTGGCATGGGCCTTTCTACCAACATAGGATTCCACATAGTTCCTCTTGAAGCCTGTTGTCCTGTCAAAGGTCTTTTCGGCTGCTTGGTAAAAACTGTCCCTATCAAACCCTCTCTTGACCGTCTTTCCGTTCAATTCCACTTCGGATGCCTTGTGTTTTGCCATGGGTGAAAGCGTATAGGTGTTGGTCACGTCCCTTCTGCTTACTATGATATGGATATGGGTCTGTGGCCCCTCTTTCTTCATCCCTGCGGCCACCAATTGTCCGTTCTGTTTGTGCGGAGCCAATCTTGTTTGCTCTGCAATCCTTTTTTCAAGTTCTTTGACATTCCCGATGGATTCGCCCCGTTCCACTTTCCGTATCTCGTTCCTTAGCCTTGCTATTTCCCCTCGGTAGGGTGCATTCTCCTGAACCTGTTTGTCAAATCCCCGATAAGTGCGTTCATGTTCGATCTTGGCATAATATTTCAGGTTCTCGGCCTTGACCTCTTGGTTTCTATGGAAACTCTTGGCGTAGTCCTCCATGAGCTTCCTTGTATATTCCCTTAAAAGGTTCGGGTCATTGCCTATGGCCTTCAGTTCCCTTTTATTGGGGCTGACCACTATGGAATAGAATTTCGGGTCCTTCTGCCTCAATTTGGCCGTGTTGGCATCTATTTCCTCAACGACCGTTTCAGGGCTTACGCTGTCATTCTCTTGGTCAAAGAATTCCTCCCTTTGTTCGGGCGACCTATCCTCGTTTTCCTTTTCCAGATAGTCCACATAGTTCCCTACACTGGAGTTGTAGGTACTGCCCATTTTCTGTGCTGAGATGGTAAGGTACATGAGCGTTATCTTAATTGATGTTTCAAGCTTTCAAAATCCCCGATGCCCATATTTATTCTGAGATAGGGTTTGCCCATTATTGGTTCTACCTTTTCAACGTTGTTGAGGATTTCATTGCAACGCTTTTTATAGTTCTCAAATTCTTTTAGTATTCTGTCGTGCTCCACTTTGGGAACGGTGTTTCTAGGCTCCAAAAAATCCATTCGCTCTTCCTGTATCTGGACTGGTTCCCGTCTCGGCCTCTTCCCATCCTTTACATAGGCCTCGTAAAGAATGAGCACCATTTCATAGGTCGGCCGGATACTGGTCTTTTCCATGTTCTTGACGATGGCAATGATCCTATCAAATTTCTTCATCATCTTCGTTTCCAGCTTTTTTATATTTTCAAGGATAATCTTTGTTCCATTGCCAAAAGGGTCAAGATGGTTCTTCTTGAAGTATTGTATCATTCCGTCCAATACCTCACTATGGGACTTGTTGAACTGTTTGGAATAAGTGCGGAAGCGTGTGGCCGTTTCTTTATTTACCGTGATATTGGAATAACCGCCGGTTCCTTTCTTTGTTCTGCCGTTTGTTTTTTGCTTTTCCATAGGTGCGATTTTGTTTTTTAGTGAAATTGCGTCAATTTTTTCGTCAAAAATTTCCAGTGTTTATAGGGCTTCCCAAAGGGTTTACTGTAGATTTCGGAAAAGTCTACTGTAGCCCCTGATTTTGTACAGTATTCCAAAATCAATTCAATTAACTGTTTTTCAACTTGTTGAAGACCCGAAAACAACCGTGATGGCGCAATTTGCGCATCACCCTCTTGCTATTCCTTACGTCCCGCAAACGGGACCGAATGAATACTTCCTTATCATCCTTCGGCTGCTTTTTTGGTCTGCATATGTTCTATAAGGTTTTGCATGTCCTCCCCTATCTTATGTTCCAGTACCCTTGCATAGATCTGGGTAGTGGACAGTTTGGTATGGCCGAGCATTTTGGAAACGGTTTCTATAGGGACTCCATTAGATAGTGTAACCGTTGTTGCAAAAGTGTGCCTGGCAGTATGAAATGAAATATTCTTATAGATTCCGCAGGCCTTTGTAATCTCCTTTAAATAACTGTTGGTCTTTTGGTTGCTCAATACAGGTAATAGCCTTCCGTGTACCAACCTTTCATTACAGTTTTTATATTTATCCAAAATTTGTTTTGCTTTGGGAAGTAATGGAACTTTGACCGTTTCATTGGTCTTTTCCCTTTTCGTATAAATCCAAAGGTTCCCATCAATCCCAAACCTCAAATGATCTATATCTAGAGCCTTCACATCTCCATAGGCCAATCCGGTATAACATGAAAAAAGAAAGGTGTCCTTCACTCGTTCATATCCCTTTCCTGAAAATGTTGTTTCCTCAATGAGCCTGAGTTCCCTTTCGGTCAAAAAAGAGCGTTCAGTCTTCTTATATCGTTTTTTATAATTTACAAAGGGGTCTTTGTCCAACCATTCCAACCTCACGGCAAGATTTACCATTTTCCTTAGACGCTCCAAATGTTTCATGGCCCCGTTATTGGTGCACTTCTTTCCCTTTTGGAGTTCAGGCCCATTGATCAAGTGATTTTCAAAATCGGTAATGAACTTGTAGTTCAATTGTTTCAAATTGATATCTTCAAGTCTGCGCGTTTCATGTAAAAACCTCTTGAGATATTTTTCTGTACCATAATAGTTTTTCATGGTTCCCGGGCGAAGCTTGTTCTTTTGTGATTCGTTGTGGTATTTGATAAGTTCTAAAAGGGTCTTGTGTTGCTCGTCCTGCCCTAGATAACGGGCCTTGATTGCCTGAGCCGTAATAAGCTTGTCCTCACGCAACAATTGTTTATGGGTGTCCATGATGGCACCATACACCTCATCCAGATAGCTGTTCAACAAACGGGCCTTGTGGGTTAGTCCATGAAGTCTTCCTCTCGTTTCATCCCATTCATTCACCGAAACATATCGTTTCAGGCTGATTTCTGCCCGTTTTCCGTTGACAGTGATGCGGGCATAAATGGTCAATTTTTCAGGGTTGTTGGAAGTATCCCTTGTGAAGAGAAGAACCTTTAAAGTGTTGGAATTTCGCATAATACATAGCTTTTGGGTTTGACAAAACAGGTTTGCAAAACACCCATAAACAGCGTCAAACTGTAGCTAAATTATGCACAAGGAACGTACCGAACCATTCACCGAACTCTACACCATTTATATGTATTTAAATGATATCAAATGAATGCATAAAAAACAAAAAGCACTGTCAATCAGTCAGTTGACAGTGCTTTAATACCACCTATTTAGTGGTTCGTCGGGGTGGCAGGATTCGAACCTGCGACCTCCTGCTCCCAAAGCAGGCGCGATAACCGGGCTACGCTACACCCCGAAAACAGTCTTAATGACCAAGAACTTCAATTTCTCAAACTCCAAATTACAAACCACTTTTTAAAGTAGCCGCTCAGGCGGAGTTTATACCGAGCATTGTCGAGGTACTACACCCCGAAGTATGTTGGAAAAAGCGGAGAGACCGGGACTCGAACCCGGGCAGCACTTACGCGCTGACAGATTAGCAATCTGCTCCGTTACCACTCCGGCACCTCTCCAATTAATTTATTATGAACATGCATTCTGAAAATGCGGATGCAAATGTACCTTTTCAGATGTAAGATCGCAACTATTTTTACACTTTTTTCATGGAACTTTTATCACTTCCCTGCTATTCAGGATATTCCACTCGTAAATGGTAGATATTAGTAAGCTTTTGCTTGAGCACCTTCTTTACCATTTCAATTTCCTTAAGGGTTATATTGGCATTCAAGTACTGGTTGGCCTGCATCTGTCCCTTTACTATTTTCTCCACAAACTCATCTATCATGGTAAATGTCGGGTTCTTTAAACTCTTCGAGGCGGCCTCTACGGCATCCGACATCATCAATATAGCGGTTTCCTTTGAAAAAGGTATTGGCCCAGGGTATTTAAAATCTTCCTTATCCACCTCTTGATCCAATTCTTGTTGTTTTTTATAGAAATAGTAGACCATAGTTGTTCCATGGTGGGTTCTGATAAAATCAATTACACGGTCTGGCAAATTGTTTTTTCGGGCTATTTCTATCCCATTGATTACATGGTCTATAATAATCTTGGCGCTCTCCTTGGGCGGTAAATCATCGTGTGGATTAACGTTGGTAATCTGATTTTCGGTAAAATAGGTCGGACGCTCCATCTTACCTATATCGTGGTACAGTGCACCTACCCTGACCAACATGGCATTTGCGCCTATTTCGTTGGCCGCGGCCTCGGCCAGGTTCGCTACTTGTAAAGAATGATGAAAGGTGCCCGGTGCTTTGTCCGATAATTCTTTGAGCAATTTAGAATTGGTGTCGGAAAGCTCCAACAACGACACATCGGATACAAGTCCGAACACTTTTTCGAACATATAGATCAGCGGTTGGGCAAAAAGCGTCAAAAGGCCATTCAGCACAAAAACACCAAACAATATCCATTCAATATTTTGCAAATTACCTTCATGGATGGCATGGAATGCAAAATAACCAACTATGTAGATCAAGGTAATTTGACCCACCGAAATAAACAGATTGGCCCTCTTGTATAGCTCTGAGGCCGTTAAAATGGTAACAATACCTGCTATGGTCTGTAAAAAAATATATTCAAAACTGTTGGGTACCACAAAACCGAGGATCAAAACAGTCAACACATGGACGAACAATCCTAACCTGGCATCAAAAAAGTTTTTCAACACCAAAGGTAAAATACACAGGGGAACCATATAGATATAGTTCTCGTAATGCTTTGTCATCAATGTGGTGGCGAGTACCATCAACAAAATGTTGAAGAAAATAAAGGTCACCTTGTTGTTGTTCTGGAAAATCTCGTTCCTATATCGTTTCAAAAACAGGAACAACATAATGAGCACCAACGCCACCAATACGGTATACCCAAGCAAAATAAAATAATAATTGCTGCCCATCCAGAGCTCAGACTCATACTCATCTTTAAGGGAACTCAATATTTTAAAGTCCTCCGACTCCACAATTTCCCCTTTGGCAATGATCAATTTTCCTTGGTCCACTTCGCCACGAGTGTACGAAATCTTTGAAAGCTCATCGCTTAAAGCACTTTCAGTTAGGGCTTCATCATAAAAAAGATTTGCTTTTAGGCTATTTCTTAATATTCCGGTCAAACGAGGAGTCCCAACCATGTTGGCCCCCGAAAAACGGCTCGATATTTCTCTTTTAGCTTGCTCAAGAACCAAATAATCACTTGGAGAAACAGGTTGTGCCTCATTATTTTTTACTACTACTGTGGATTCGGATTCCGGTAAGTTTTGAAAAACCCCATCAGTATAAATGTCCTCAAGAACTTCTTCGGAAAGACTCCTCAAAGACTGACGTTGTTGTGAAGAAAAGTTGCCCGATTGAAAAAGTGTATTCAACTCCGCAGCAACTTCTGCTCTAACATCAGAAACCACAGAGGCATTATAGGTGTAATAATCAGTTTTATTGGCTCTAATCGAGGATTTTTCCTCTTCTATCTCCTTTTGGGTCTTTTTTATGGAAAAATCAATAGGGGCATACAGGTTTTCATATTGCCACGGTTTACCCTTTTGAAACTCGTACTTAAACTTCCCCCCTTTTGGGAAAAAGAATACAATCAGGGCAATCGAAACTACATACAGAAAATATTTGTAGACCAGCGATTGGTGTTTATATACATTATCCAAAGTTTTTCCCATTCCCTAAAACTGTTAGCTTCAAAAATAGAAAATATATATAAGAGCCTGTTTAGGAATTTGCCAATTGTTTTCGTAGGCCCCTTTTTGCGCATTTTTTCGTTATAATTTTGAACCGTAACCACGGCTATGCTTAAAAATTACGCCTCAAACTGCGTCAAAAATGATCTATACCAATTCCAATCACAAATTCCTAAACAGGCTCTACGAAGTCCGTTGCCCGAGCTCCTTATCGGTTTGCATTTAAATTTAGTATTTTCGCAAGAGTAAAAATGCACATATGAAAAAAGTAGTAATCGTTTCCGCTGCAAGGACCCCAATTGGAAGTTTTATGGGGGCGCTATCCAGCGTTCCCGCCCCAAAATTGGGAGCCGTGGCCATAAAAGGGGCTTTGGACAAAATAGGCCTAAAGCCTGAACTTGTTGAAGAAGTTTTGATGGGCAACGTGGTACAGGCAGGTACGGGGCAGGCTCCTGCCAGACAAGCTGCTATTTTTGCAGGTATACCCAACACGGTGCCCTGCACAACTATCAACAAAGTATGCGCTTCCGGTATGAAAACGATTATGCAGGGAGCACAATCCATTGCTTTGGGCGAAAATTCCATTGTCGTGGCCGGAGGTATGGAGAACATGAGCCTTATACCTCACTATGCCTATATGAGAAATGGAACCAAGTTTGGTCCAACAACACTAGTGGACGGAATGCAGAAAGATGGCCTTGTAGATGCCTACGACCAAAATGCCATGGGCGTTTGTGCGGATGCCTGTGCCACCGAATACAAATTCAGCAGGGAAGACCAAGATGCTTATGCCATTCAATCCTACAAGCGATCGGCCGAAGCTTGGAAAAGCGGGAAGTTCGATAACGAAGTGGTTCCCGTTGAAGTACCTCAACGAAGAGGAGAACCTATAGTTGTAAGTGAAGACGAAGAATTCAAAAATGTGAAATTGGAAAAAGTACCGTCCCTAAGGCCTGCTTTTACCAAAGATGGAACGGTTACCGCAGCCAATGCATCCACAATTAACGATGGTGCTGCGGCAGTTGTTTTGATGAGCGAAGAAAAAGCCAAGGAACTTGGTTTAACACCTTTGGCCTCTATTAAAGGTTATGCTGATGCTGCCCATGAACCCGAGTGGTTTACAACCGCACCCGCAAAGGCTCTACCCAAGGCTCTTGACCGTGCCGGGGTTTCCATTGAAGATATTGATTATTTTGAGTTCAATGAAGCGTTTGCGGTGGTTGGATTGGCCAACATGAAAATCCTTGGACTGAATGATTCCAATGTAAATGTAAACGGTGGGGCGGTATCGCTGGGGCACCCTCTGGGTTGTTCGGGAGCAAGAATTACCATAACATTGTTGAATATTTTGGAGCAAAACAATGCCAAATTGGGAGCTGCGGCCATTTGTAACGGTGGCGGTGGAGCCTCATCAATTGTTTTGGAAAGAAATTAGTGAACCAACTCCTCGGGGCAATCCCATGAGGTATTCAAACGAAAATAATTAATTCATTTCGACATAGAACGTCGGGGAATAAAACCCTCAATGAGGGATTCAATCTGTACAGTAAATGCAATATGGAATTTGTCCTCTAAGTATTGTTCCCATTAGAACAAACCCGGACGATTGTGCCGAAATGTCATCCCAATTATTATATGGCGAGCATTTCAAGGTTTTGGAGAGCAGAAAAAAATGGAGCAGAATTCGGGTAGCTTATGACAATTTTGAGGGTTGGATACCCAACAACCAGTTCAAACTTATTGCCGAGGAAACATACAATAACCTAGAAACGCTCCAACCGCAAAAGATATGTTCCGATGTTATATCCCATATCTGCACCAATGATGGTATGCTATTGCCCATACTTATGGGATCTATGATCAACGCTCCTGAATTATTGGGCCACACTTTTGAGGGCAGTATCCACAACGGCAAAAACCCAAAGGATAGTTTGGTCGATACGGCCATTATGTATATAAAAGCCCCTTTTCTTTCAGGTGGAAAAACCCCATTTGGGATTGATTGTTCCGGGTTTGCCCAAATGGTATATAAAATTAATGGGTACTCTTTGGAACGAACGGCGGAGGGACAATCCAAGCAAGGGGAGGCCCTAAGTTTTATCGAAGAGAGCGAACCTGGCGACTTGGCGTTTTTTGATGATAACGAAGGAATAATTGACCATGTCGGCATTATTTTGAAGGACAACTATATTATACACGTAAATGGTCTCGTTCGGATTGATAGGATAGACCATACCGGCATCTTCAATTCAGAGGAAAAAAGGTACACCCATCAGCTCAGGGTCATTAAAAAAGTGATATAAAAAAGCCCGTTGAAGTTGTCAACGGGCTTTTTTATATAGGAAAAATATGATATTACTCTTCTAAAAGCTTTTTGATTCTCATGAAGTTTTCGTTATCTCCCAAAGCTCCATAAATGTTTTTCAACTGGGTCAAGATGCTTTCGTTGTCCGGATTGGACTGGAGGGCATCTTCCAAAACTGCAGCTCCTTCTTTAAAAAGGCTGTCTTTTTTCTCCTTAAGCTCATCGTACTTGGCAATATCCGCTTTTGATGTTCCCAATTCGTTCATTTCATCAATAAGGCCGTTACCTTCATTCACATAGGTTGTAGATAGGTTCAACAAGGCATTGATATACCCTGGATCAATGGATAAAGCCTTTTTGTATGCATCCCTTGCATCTTCCAAGTTTCCTTGCTCCATGTTGATAACACCGATATTGTATAGCAAATCGGCATTGTCCGGAGCCATGGCAGAAGCCTGTCCCATTAATTCCTTGAATTTTTCTTTGTCACCAATGGCATAGTACAAGTTTGCTTCTCCCAAAACCAAATTTACATCATCCGGGTTTTCAGCCCTTGCATCGGCATAAGCTTCGATAGCTTTTTCATTCTCTCCCATTTGCTGGTAGATCAGTGCAATGTTCTTTACGATTTCCGGTTTTTTGGATGGGCTTACCTCTTCCTTTGGGTCCTTGTGCGTTCCCGCTTTTACATAAAGATCACGGGTTGCTTTGTCCATACTTTCTGTCTCCCCTGTCTCTACATTAACAGCGGTATAGGTTACAGATTCTCCATTGTAACCTACATCTTTAAGCTCCTTGTAATATTTTAAGGCCTCTTCGTAGTCTTGTCCGTTTACCGCACTACTTGCTGCGTAATAAAGGTATACCGTATCCTTTGGACTAAGCTTGTAGCTCATATATAACTTCTCAGCAGCTTCACTAAACTTTTTGTTGTTGTTGTCCTCAACTGCAGAATTGACCAAATCAGCGGTCATTTGTCCCATTTTTTCTTGTGCCACGGAAGTGTATTTAGATCTTCCGTCCGCTTCTTCTACCGCAATTACCTTGTTGTAAGCATCAACAGCTTCTTGAAATGCGGATACTTCCCCCTTTTTGGCTAATTCGTAGTTCGCATTTCCCAGAAGTGCATAATACTCGGCCTGATCTTTCTCCTTGGCCGAATCAATAGTGGATGCGGCGCTTGTCAAAGCAGCTTTTGCCGCAGCGGCATCACCATCTTTCAGAGCCCTTTCCGCCGTCTTCATCGCGTCCTTTTGGGCAAAACCCATCGTGGATATTCCTACGGCCAATAGTATTAATATTCTTGTTCTCATGTTAAAAAATTGTAATTATTTAGTGTTTATCGATTACTACTTAGTTGAAATTTTATTCTTTTTCGTCGGTATTATCATCAATAGCCGTGCCATCTTCCCCTTTGACTTCGATATCCCTGATATCTACTTCGTCTACAGGGTCATCTTCTTTCATCACTTTGGCAACTGCTGCAATGGAATCGTTATCCTTTAGATTGATAAGACGAACTCCTTGTGTGGCCCTTCCCATTACCCTAAGGTCTTCAACTCCCATTCGAATGGCGATTCCCGATTTGTTGATAATCATCAGATCATCCGTATCGGTAACATTTTTGATAGCGACAAGATTACCTGTTTTCTTTGTAATGGAAATGGTTTTGACACCTTTTCCACCCCTGTTGGTAATCCTGTAGTCTTCTATATTGGAACGTTTTCCATAGCCTCTTTCCGAAACCACTAGAATATCGTCTTCAAAATTATGAACAGACACCATTCCTATAACCTCATCGTTATCATCAGCCAGTCTGATACCTCGTACACCAGATGCATTTCTACCCATTGGCCTTGTCTTGGATTCCTCAAAACGAATGGCTTTTCCTGATTTAAGACCTAGGAATATTTGACTGGTACCCGTAGTCAGTTTAGCTTCCAATAGTTCATCATCCTCGCGAATGGTGATGGCATTGATCCCATTTTGACGTGGTCTGGAATATTGTTCCAAGGAAGTCTTTTTAACGGTACCCTTTTTGGTGGCCATAATCACAAAGTGACTGTTCACGTATTCCTCGTCCTTGAGGTCTTGGGTACAGATAAAGGCTTTTACCTTATCATCTTGCTCTATATTGATCAAGTTTTGAATGGCCCTTCCTTTGGAAGTCCTACTACCCTCGGGAATTTCGTAGACGCGCATCCAGAAACATTTTCCTTTCTGGGTAAAGAACAACATATACTGGTGGTTGGTGCCCACGAACAAATGTTCCAAGAAATCCTCGTTTCGGGTAGAGGATGCCTTTTGGCCAACTCCGCCCCTATTTTGGGTCTTATACTCTGTAAGCGGTGTTCTTTTAACATAGCCAGCATGGGAAATGGTTATGACGACCTGCTCGTCCGGAATCATGTCCTCGATGCTCAAATCCCCTCCGGCATAATTGATTTCAGATCTTCTTTCGTCTCCATACTTCTCTTTAACTTCGAGAAGCTCATCTTTGATGATCTGCATTCTGCGTTCTTTCTTTTCAAGAATATCTTTTAAATCCTCAATGGTGTTTAAAAGTTCCGCATGCTCCTCACGCAATTTATCCTGCTCCAGACCGGTAAGCTGACGCAAGCGCATTTCCACAATGGCCTTGGCCTGAACCTCGGTCAATTTAAAACGCTCGATCAAACTATTCCGTGCTTCTTCAACATTGGAAGATCCCCTAATAATGGCAATTACCTCGTCAATATTATCGGAAGCAATAATAAGTCCTTCCAATATGTGCGCACGGTCTTCGGCTTTTTTCAGTTCGAATTTTGTTCTTCGAACCACAACCTCGTGCCTATGCTCCACAAAGTGATGGATAATCTCCTTTAGGTTCAAAAGTTCCGGCCTACCATTTACCAGTGCAATATTGTTGACACTAAAAGATGACTGAAGCGCCGTGTACTTGTACAACATGTTAAGTACAATGTTCGGAATGGCATCCCGCTTTAAAATGTACACGATACGCATTCCGTTTCTATCGGACTCATCCCTAATGTTGGATATTCCCTCTATTTTCTTTTCATTGACCAAATCGGCGGTCTTTTTGATCATATCCGCCTTGTTCACCTGATAAGGGATTTCGGTAACAACTATACATTCTTTCCCCTGAACTTCTTCGATGGTCGCTTTGGCCCGCATTACTACGCGCCCTCTACCTGTGTGGAAAGCTTCCTTTACGCCATCGTAGCCATAAATGAGTCCTCCAGTCGGGAAATCGGGAGCTTTTATGTGTGTAATGAGCTCATCTATTTCAATATCATGGTTATCTATATAAGCTATAGTACCGTCCACCACTTCCGACAAATTGTGCGGTGGCATGTTTGTGGCCATACCAACTGCAATACCGGAAGCCCCGTTCACCAATAAGTTGGGAATTCGGGTGGGCAACACGGTAGGTTCCATGATTGTATCATCAAAATTGAGTTGATGGTCCACGGTGTCCTTATCGATATCGGCCAACATCTCCTCTGCGATCTTGCGCATTTTGGCCTCGGTATATCGCATGGCCGCCGGGCTGTCCCCATCTACGGAACCAAAGTTACCCTGGCCATCGACCAACATGTACCTAAGACTCCATTCCTGGGCCATACGTACCATGGTATCATAAACTGAAGAATCGCCATGTGGGTGATATTTACCCAAAACCTCCCCAACTATACGGGCAGACTTTTTATGCGAACTGTTGGACCTTACTCCCAAATCGTGCATTCCGTAGAGCACTCTTCTATGTACAGGCTTTAAACCATCACGAACATCTGGCAGGGCACGTGACACAATGACCGACATTGAATAATCAATGTAGGCAGATTTCATCTCATCCTCAATATTAATGGGAATTAACTTTTCTCCTTCCGCCATGCTTATTTATTATTGATTTTTGTGGTTAAATTATCATGGCAATATACAGAAAATAGCAGCTTTTATAACGCTTTGCGATTACTTTATTAAAAAAATTATCAACAGTGCCAACATGATCGAGGATGTGATAATAAACCTTTGTTAAATCAGTGAAAAATGGTAATTATTCCGACATTTACCACTACTTTATCGAATAAGGGTACGGTATTTGACCACCGTAACAATACTTTTATTAATTTTAATTGCTGAAAAAGAAACGTATGGACGATAATTTTTCCCCCCGCGTAAAGGACGTTATAGCATACAGCAAGGAAGAAGCCCTGAGACTGGGCCATGATTTTATTGGCACGGAGCACCTTATGCTAGGTCTTTTAAGAGACGGAAATGGCAAAGCCATAAATATATTGGATGCACTCGATGTGGATTTAGATCACCTGCGTAGAAAGGTGGAGATCCTAAGTCCCGCAAATCCGAATACAGGAACAATACAGAAGGATAAAAAAAATCTTCATTTGACCCGCCAAGCAGAACGGGCCTTGAAGACCACTTTCTTGGAAGCAAAGCTCTTCCAAAGTTCTTCCATCAACACAGCACATTTGCTGCTCTGTATTTTGAGGAACGAGAATGATCCAACAACCAAATTGTTGCACAAACTGAAAGTGGATTACGACAATGTCAAAGAACAGTTCAAGTCCATGATCACCAGTGACGATGATTATATAGATACGCCCCAAGCGGAATCCTTTCCCGGGGACACAGACGATATGGGAGATAGCAAAGAAAGCTCGTTCGGTTCCAGTGCCTCCCAAAAGGGAAGCAAAAAGTCCAAGACACCTGTTTTGGACAATTTTGGGCGGGACCTTACCCGTTTGGCCGAAGAGAACAAATTGGACCCCGTTGTGGGCAGAGAAAAGGAAATTGAGCGTGTTTCCCAAATATTGAGCCGAAGAAAAAAGAACAATCCACTGCTTATAGGCGAGCCCGGTGTAGGTAAAAGTGCCATCGCCGAAGGATTGGCCTTGCGCATTATCAACAAAAAGGTATCGCGTATTCTTTACAACAAACGCGTTGTAACATTGGATTTGGCTTCTTTGGTGGCAGGCACAAAATACCGTGGCCAGTTCGAGGAGCGAATGAAAGCAGTGATGAACGAACTCGAAAAGAATGACGACATCATCTTGTTCATTGATGAGATACATACCATTGTTGGTGCCGGTGGGGCAACAGGCAGTTTGGATGCTTCCAATATGTTCAAACCTGCATTGGCCAGGGGCGAAATTCAATGTATCGGAGCAACCACGCTTGATGAATACAGACAATACATAGAAAAAGATGGTGCCTTGGAGCGTCGCTTCCAAAAGGTAATGGTAGAACCTACCACCGTGGAAGAGACCATCGAAATTTTGATGAACATCAAAGGGAAGTACGAGGAGCACCACAACGTAAACTATACAGACGAAGCTATTTTAGCCTGTGTAAAGTTGACCAACCGTTACATGACGGACCGATTCCTCCCCGATAAGGCCATTGATGCCTTGGACGAAGCAGGATCAAGGGTACACATCGTGAACATGGACGTTCCCAAACAAATCTTGGAACTGGAAAGCCAGTTGGAAGATGTTCGTGAACTAAAGAACAGCGTTGTTAAAAAACAGAAATACGAAGAGGCCGCCAAACTTAGGGACGACGAAAAACGTCTGGAAAAAGAATTGGCATCCGCACAGGAGCGTTGGGAGGAAGAGAGCAAACTGCACAGGGAAACCGTATCCGAGGACAATGTCGCCGACGTAGTTTCCATGATGAGCGGTATACCCGTAAACAGAATAGCACAGACCGAAAGCAATAAATTGGCAGAGCTCCCAAACCTTATCAAAGGATTTGTCATCGGTCAAGACGAAGCCGTGTCCAAGGTGGCAAGGGCCATACAACGTAACCGCGCAGGACTCAAGGATCCAAACAAGCCAATTGGTTCGTTTATTTTCTTGGGACAAACAGGTGTCGGTAAAACGCAATTGGCCAAAATATTGGCCAAGGAACTTTTTGATTCCGAAGACGCCCTTATCCGTATAGATATGAGCGAATACATGGAAAAATTCGCCATTTCTCGCTTGGTAGGAGCACCTCCAGGATACGTGGGTTATGAAGAAGGTGGGCAGTTGACGGAGAAAGTTCGGAGAAAGCCTTATTCCGTAATATTGCTGGACGAGGTGGAAAAAGCGCATCCAGATGTATTTAATATGTTGTTACAGGTGCTGGACGATGGATTCCTTACCGATAGCCTTGGGCGTAAAATCGATTTTAGGAACACCATAATTATCATGACCTCCAATATCGGTGCAAGACAATTGAAAGATTTTGGACAAGGTGTTGGATTCGGTACGGCAGCCAAAAAGGCCCAGGCCGATACACATCAAAAAAGTGTCATCGAAAATGCATTGAAAAAAGCGTTTGCTCCCGAATTTTTAAACAGGATAGACGATGTAGTAGTTTTCAATGCGCTGGAAAGAGAGGACATACACAAGATCATCGATATCGAATTGAACAAATTGTACAAGAGAATCAAGGACATCGGGTACGACTTAAATCTTTCTGATAAAGCAAAAGATTACATAGCCGATAAAGGTTTCGATAAACAATATGGGGCGCGGCCTCTTAAAAGAGCTATCCAAAAATATATAGAAGATACGCTGGCCGAGGAAATCGTAAATTCCAAATTGGAAGAGGGCGACAGTATTTTTATGGACTTGGACGAGAAAAAAGAAGAACTCACCATCAAAATAAAAAAAGCTGAAAAATCACCTGAAGCTGAAAAATAAAACCTGATAAAACTTTTTAAAAAAGCTGGCTGTGGCCAGCTTTTTTTATGACCTGGAATTACCATACATAAGATATTTTAGCGTTTAATCTATTATTTTTCCTTTGATTCGCTTTCCCTCATAATTTCGTGAACGAGACACTATAATTACACTTGGGAATGAAAATAACTTCTAAAAAGAAGACCATAGTGGTACGTGAGTATCAACTTGAGGTCGGAACGGTGCAGGTTTTTGACAACTATATGGTCGCTTCTTTTGACGAAGGTGCTACTATAACATTGGAAAGGACCTATCAAATCATCGGAATTTCGGAAATACATTTTAGGGACAAAGACTTTGGCTATATCAGCCTTAGAAAGAATTCCTATGCGATAGACCCTACTGTATACAATTATCTCAGAGGCCTGGACAACTTAAAGGCCTTCGCCATTGTTTCCAAAAAGGAAATAGACATGCACAATTTCAATATTGAAAAAATGTTCTACAAAAAACCTATGGAGTTTTTTATAGAATTTGACAATGCCTTGGATTGGGTGCAAAAAAGAATAAAACCAAAAAAAGGAAGAAATAGCGCCTAACAACTAGTGGGTATTATCCTTCTGTTCCATTTCCGGTTGACGGAACAGTTCGGAATAGGCATTTCCAATATGTTCCACAAGTATGGATGCCTTGAGTGCCTCATAACCTGTTGAGGGTACCGCTAAATCTCCTGCCAAACCGTGCAGGTACACACCAAATATGGCTGCCTCGACAGATGAATAGCCTTGTGCCAATAGTCCAGTAATCATTCCGGTCAATACATCGCCACTACCTGCGGTAGCCATACCAGGGTTTCCTGTAGTATTCACATAACCTTTGCCATTATATATGGTAATCGTGTGCGCTCCTTTTACAACCACCACAAGATCATACTTGGATGCAAATACCTTGGTTTTTTCCAACTTATCAAAATCCGAGGCCCACTCACCTATCAACCGTTGCAGTTCCTTTGGGTGTGGGGTCAGCACGGATAATCGGGGAACATCTTTCAACATTTCAGGGTTTTGGGATAAAATATTCAACCCATCGGCATCAATGACCATGGGAGCATTGCTTTTCTTTAAAAAGGAACCAAAGGCCGAAATGGTATCGCCATCCAACCCGATTCCCATACCAATGCCAACAACCGAGGGTTCAAAAGGAATCTCGATTTCAGAAATACTCTTTTCCCGAGATCCAGTCAACACCATCACTTCCGGAACTGCGCTTTGCAAAGAATCATATCCGCATTTGGGAACAAAAGCGGTAACCAAGCCACTTCCAACACTCAAACAGGCATTAGTAGCCAGTTGCACGGCACCGATTTTTCCATAGCTACCGCCAATAATAACGGAATGACCGTAAGTCCCTTTATGCGAGAACTTAAGTCGCGGCCGGTACATGGGCAGTACTTCCGGTCTGCCTATAAGTTCAAAATCGGCATCCGTTTTAGCAATAAAATCAGGATCTAGACCAATATCCACTATTTCCCATTGGTTAACATAAATGCCTGTTTCCGGCAAAAAAAAGACCAATTTGGGCAGTTGAAAGCTCAACACATAACTGGCCCGAATCACATACTCAGATTTCCAGGGATTTCTATCCACAGGCAATCCCGACGGAACATCCACGGATAAGGTAAAAGCTCTTGAATTGTTGATATGTCGAATCAAATTTCCGACCCAATCATCCGGAGCGCGGTTGAGTCCGATACCAAAAATGGCATCCACCACAATATCATTCGGCGATATTTGGGGCAAGTCGCTTTCCTTATTGATAAAATCCGGCCAAACTTTCATGTCCTTTAAACGTTCCAAGTTCAGTAAAAAATCTTCAGAACGCTTTTCACTATAATTTACCACATGCACCTTAATGGAGTAATCGTGTTCGTGCAGTTTTCTGGCCAGTACCATGCCATCCCCCCCATTGTTACCTATACCACAAAACAACTGAATATTGACTTGGGTACCTCGCAAACGGGAATGTAACCACTCGAACAGCTGGGTAGCCGCCCTTTCCATAAGCGCATCGCTGGTTATCTGTTCTCTTTGGATTGTGGATTTATCAGCTTGATAGATTTGTTGAGCAGAAAAAATTTTCATTCAGCAATAAAAATTGATTATTCGTACGGATTTCGTAAAAAACAACACCAACGATTTGATGAAGTATACAAAAGTACTACATTTATCATCTCATTACAGAGCAATGGAGTTAAAACAAACGGATATTAACCTTAATTTGATGAACCCTTTTTCATCTACAATTACAATTACTACTACCACCCCTTTGGGGTAAGTCTACTATATATAATTCCGTCCGTTTATTTAATCTATTTTCAATTTTTCACATCAATATTTCTTTATGAAAGTCTTAAAATTTGGAGGCACTTCTGTTGCCAATCCAGAACACATAAATAAGGTCAAATCCATCCTTGGCAATCAAAACAAGGAACAAATTGCGGTTGTAGTATCAGCTTTTGGGGGCGTTACAGACCTTCTCCTCAATGCATCGCGTTCAGCATCGGAACAAGATGTAAGTTATAAAAACAGTCTCAAGGAAGTTGAGGACAGACATATTTCCGCCATCAGGGAATTGATTCCCGTAAAATCGCAAAGTGCCGCTTTGAGCAAAGTAAAAAGTGAACTCAATATTTTGGAAACTTTACTGGAAGGTGCTTTTTTAATCGGAGAACTCACTCCAAAACTATCGGATAAAATAGTAAGCTACGGGGAATTGCTGTCATCCTTCATTATTAGTGAATTTTTAAAATCCGAAGGATTGGATGTCGCATTCAAGGACAGCAGGGAGCTCATCATTACCGATAACAATTTTGGCAAGGCCAATGTGGATTTCAACATCACCAATGCCAATTGTAAAGGTTTCTTTGCCTCGAACAAGCACCGGACAACAATCTTGCCCGGGTTCGTGGCATCTAGCAAAAGTGGAGATCTTACCACCCTCGGCAGAGGCGGCTCCGATTACACTGCCGCCATTATCGCCGCTGCCGTAGATGCGGAAATATTAGAAATATGGACCGACGTTAGCGGCATGTACACGGCCAATCCAAAATTGGTAAAGCAGGCAAAATGTGTTTCCAATATCAGTTATGAGGAAGCCATGGAACTGTCCCATTTTGGGGCCAAAGTATTGTACCCCCCTACCATTCAACCGATTTTGGGCAAAGAAATTCCTATTGCGATCAAAAATACTTTTGACCCAGATAGCCCTGGAACCTTGATTACCAAAAACAACAATGGGAATGGGAAAACGGTGCGAGGCATCAGCCATGTGGGCAACATAAGCCTACTGTCATTGGAAGGGCCCGGTATGATCGGGATTCCGGGAATCTCCAAACGATTTTTCGAGACACTCTCCGTAAAAAACATCAGTATTGTTTTGATTACCCAAGCCTCTTCCGAGCACTCCATCTGTGTAGGGATTGCCGATGAAGATGTGGACATGGCAGCCGAAGCGGTCAACGAGACCTTTGAATACGAAATATCAAGGAAAAAGATAAAACCCGTTATCGTTGAAAAAGACTTGACCATTGTTGCACTTGTTGGCGACAATATGAAAAGTCACCAAGGGTTGAGCGGTAAAATGTTCAGTACACTAGGGAAAAACAATGTGAATATTAGGGCAATCGCCCAAGGGGCTTCGGAACGAAACATCTCTGCGGTCATCAAAAAAGAGGATGTAAAAAAAGCACTCAACGCGTTGCACGAAACCTTTTTCGAGGAAAACATCAAACAGCTTAACCTCTTCGTGATGGGCGTTGGCAATGTGGGTTCCAAATTTTTGCAGCAAATCCGCCAGCAAAAAAAATATTTAAAAGAAGAGCTAAAACTTAATGTTCGAGTTATTGGAATCAGCAACTCCAGAAAAATGGCTTTTGATGAAAGTGGAATTTCACTCAAAGACTGGGAAAACATAATAGATCAGGGAGAACCTGCAAATAAAGAAGCATTTTTTAGCCGCGTCAATGCACTAAACTATCGCAACAGTATTTTTGTGGACAATACGGCCAGTGCCGAAGTCTCTGAAAGCTATTCGAGCTATCTCAAAAACAGTATTTCCGTGGTCACTTGTAATAAAATTGCATCCTCTTCGGATTACGAGTACTACAAGGAACTAAAACACTTGGCCAAGGAATACAATGCCCCTTATTTGTTCGAGACCAATGTGGGGGCCGGTTTGCCCATCATTGACACCCTAAAGCACTTGATTGCTTCGGGTGACAAAGTGAGAAAAATTCAGGCCGTGCTATCCGGTAGTTTAAATTTTGTCTTTAACACGTTTAATGACTCCACTACGTTCCACGACGTGGTAAAGCAAGCACAGGAACAAGGCTATACCGAACCCGACCCGACCATCGATCTAAGCGGTGTCGACGTGATGCGCAAAATCTTGATTCTAGCTCGGGAAAGTGGCCATCAATTGGATATTGATGACATCGAAAACGAAGCATTTTTGCCAAAGGAAAGTCTAGAAGCAGATTCCAACGATGCATTTTTTGAAAGCTTGAAAAAATATGAAGCCGACTTCCAAAAATTGTACAAAGATGCAGCCGATGCCGATAGCAAACTAAAATATGTGGCCCAATTTGAAGATGGAAAGGCCAAAGTGGGCTTACAGCAAATTCCAAAAGGACATGATTTTTATAACCTGGAAGGTAGTGACAACATTGTACTGTTCTTTACCGACCGCTATGTGGACCAGCCTTTGATCATAAAAGGTGCTGGAGCGGGTGCCGATGTTACCGCATCGGGTATCTTTGCGGATATAGTTCGAATAGGTAATTTCTAGATCATGGAGGAAATCAAAGTATTCTGCCCGGCAACCATAGCCAATGTCTCTTGCGGATTTGACGTACTGGGTTTGGCACTCGATTCGGTCGGCGATGAAATGACCATTCGCAAAACTTCCGAAAAAGGCATTCGAATCACCAAAATAATAGGGCAAGACCTTCCTTTGGAAACTGAAAACAATGTAGCAGGCGTAGCTGGTTTGGCCTTTTTGGAAAAAAGCAGTTACCAAGGCGGTTTTGAAATTGAAATCGACAAACGCATAAAGCCAGGGAGTGGAATTGGCAGCAGTGCGGCCAGTTCCTCAGGTGCCGTTTGGGCCATGAACGAATTGTTGGGCAGGCCGTTTACCAAATTGGAATTGGTACAGTTTGCCATGCAAGGGGAAAAATTGGCCAGTGATGTGGCCCATGCCGACAATGTGGCCCCAGCCATTTATGGTGGGTTCACCTTGGTCCGGAGTTATGAACCTTTGGACATAATTCCCATACCAACACCATCGGAATTATATGCTACGGTAATCCATCCGCAGATTGAGATAAAAACCTCGGACTCCCGTAAAATTTTGAAGACCACTATTTCCATGCAACAAGGCATCCGGCAATGGGGCAACTTGGGAGGTTTGGTCGCAGGGCTTTTTCAAAATGATTATGACTTGATCGGACGCTCCTTGCACGACCATATTGTAGAGCCCATCCGTTCCATTTTAATCCCCGCTTTTGATGACATTAAGGCCAATGCCCTAAAAGCTGGAGCACTCGGAAGCGGAATCTCAGGGTCCGGACCATCAATATTTGCCTTGAGCAAGGGTGAGGAAATCGCACAAAAAGTAGCAGAGTCCATGAAAGAAACCTATCAAACCATTGGGGTGGATTTCGATATTCACATTTCCAAAGTCAACCGCCAGGGGATAAAAAAAATTGCTTAAATCCATGAAATTCTACAGTCTAAACAACCAAAATATACAGGCCTCGTTCAAAGAGGTGGTCATAGCAGGAATCGCTCCTGATAAAGGGCTTTATTTCCCAGAAAGCATCACGCCCCTTCCTGCTGATTTTTTTGAGAATATTGAGGAACTTTCCAACCACGAAATAGCATTTCAAGCCATTCATCAATTTGTGAACGAAGACATTCCAGATGGCGCCTTGAAAGAAATCATCGCCAATACGTTGGATTTTGATTTTCCCGTGGTGGACATCGAAGAAAATGTGGCCACCCTGGAGCTTTTTCACGGCCCCACCATGGCCTTTAAAGATGTTGGCGCGCGTTTTATGGCCAACTGTCTTGGGTACTTTTCCCAAGGCGAAAAGCAAGATGTTACCGTTTTGGTAGCTACTTCTGGGGATACCGGTGGTGCCGTTGCCAATGGTTTTTTAGAGGTTGATGGTGTAAAAGTGGTCATCCTTTACCCTAGCGGAAAAGTGAGCGAGATTCAAGAAAAACAATTGACCACATTGGGCCAAAATATTGAGGCCATGGAAGTGGATGGCGTTTTTGACGATTGTCAACGCATGGTAAAGACCGCTTTTCTGGATAGTGATATTACGAATCATAAAAAACTGACCTCAGCCAACAGCATCAACGTGGCCAGATGGTTGCCCCAGCTCTTCTATTTTTTGTTTGCCTACAAACAGGCAAAATCAAAAGGAAAGGAAATTGTTTTCTCCGTGCCCTCTGGGAATTTTGGAAATATCTGTGCAGGGATGGTCGCCCAAAAATTGGGAATGCCCGTCAAACATTTTGTGGCCTCCACCAATGTAAACGATGTGGTGCCCAAATTTATGGAGAATGGGGTATACAAACCGATGTCATCCATTGCCACTATTTCCAATGCCATGGATGTGGGCGACCCAAGCAATTTTGTACGGATTCGACATATGCACAAAAATGACTTGGAAACGCTTAAAGAGCATCTTTCCTCCTATGCATTTACGGATGAAGCCACCAGGGCGGTTATGAAAGAGGTATATTCCAAAACAGGGTACGTTATGGACCCGCATGGTGCCGTTGGGTACCTTGGACTAAAGGAATATCAAAAATCCCATCCAGATACCTATGGTATTTTCTTGGAAACTGCCCACCCCGTTAAATTTTTGGATGTGGTGGAGGATACTTTAGGATTAAGTCCTGAAATCCCACCTCAAATTATAAGGGTAATGCACAAACAGAAAAAGTCGCATCAAATCTCTGAATACGAAAATCTAAAATCCTATTTGCTCGATACTTAGCCAAACACTCGGCAATTTTAACAAAGTGTTGTTTAAAACATTCTTTTGGATGAAGGTGCATCTGCGGTGAAATCAATAAATTTGCTGTAAAACCAAAAGGAATGAAAAATACTGCACTTACCAAAACGCATGAGGCATTGGGGGCTAAAATGGTACCTTTTGCGGGCTATAATATGCCCGTTTCCTACGAAGGTGTAAATATTGAACACGAAACCGTT
Source organism: Flagellimonas sp. B-3 (assembly GCF_056857835.1). Taxonomy (NCBI): domain Bacteria; kingdom Pseudomonadati; phylum Bacteroidota; class Flavobacteriia; order Flavobacteriales; family Flavobacteriaceae; genus Flagellimonas; species Flagellimonas sp. B-3. Next base: position 123,779 of record NZ_JBSXNW010000023.1, on the reverse strand, counting down.
CGCAAAGGTGTGGGCGTTTTTGATGTCTCGCACATGGGGGAGTTTTTGATCGAGGGCCCACAGGCTTTGGAACTGATCCAAAAAGTGACGACAAATGACGCTTCCAAATTGGCCGTTGGAAAAGCGCAGTATAGTTGTTTGCCCAACGAAACGGGCGGAATCGTGGACGATCTAATTGTTTATAGGGTAAAAGACGAGACCTATCTGTTGGTGGTGAATGCATCCAATATTGAAAAGGATTGGAACCATATTGCAAAATATAATAAAACCATTGGTGCTGAAATGCGGAATATTTCAGATGATTATTCCTTATTGGCCATCCAAGGGCCCAAGGCGGTAGAGGCTATGCAATCCATCACTTCCGTGGATTTATCCGCCATTAAGTTCTACAACTTTGTTGTAGGTGATTTTGCAGGGGTTGATCATGTAATCATATCCGCTACTGGATATACAGGTTCCGGAGGTTTTGAGATTTATTGCAAGAATTCCGAAGTGCAACAAGTATGGGACAAAGTCTTGGAAGCTGGAGCCGATTTTGGCATTAAGCCTATTGGTTTGGCCGCCCGTGACACCCTTCGCTTAGAAATGGGTTATTGTCTTTACGGAAACGACATTGACGATACCACCTCTCCGTTTGAAGCTGGCTTGGGTTGGATTACCAAGTTCACGAAGGAATTTGTGAACAGCGAAAACTTTGCCAAAGAAAAAGCCGAAGGTCCTAAAAGAAAACTGGTAGCATTCCAAATGGAAGAGCGGGGGATCCCAAGAGCGGGATACCCTATTTTGGATGCCGATGGCAACGTAATAGGAAAAGTAACCTCGGGCACCATGTCGCCATCCCTCTCCAAAGGAATCGGGCTCGGCTATGTGACCACCGAGTTTTCAAAAGTGGATACCCCTATCCATATTCAAATACGAAAAAATACTGTTTTGGCAAGCATTGTAAAATTGCCATTTTATAAAAACACCTAAGTCAGCCTTTGGATAAAAAAAAGATATTAATATTGGGAGCGAGTGGATTTGTGGGCAATGCCATATACAAAGAACTCTGCTCCTATTTTGATACTTACGGTACTTACTGCTCCAATCGTTCTTTTGCCAAGAACAAACAGTTTTTACGCTACGATATTGAGGAAGATGATATTTTTAAGGTTCTTGAAAAGGTTAAGCCAGATGTAATTGTTTCATCGCTCCGGGGAAATTTTCCCGCACAGATTCAGGCCCATCAACATTTGATGGAGTATTTGATGCAAACAGATACAAAATTGTACTTTATTTCATCTGCCAATGTTTTTGATGCCTACAGCAAGTTTCCATCCTACGAGCACGACAAAACCCTATCGTTAAGTGTCTATGGACGCCTCAAAATAAAAATCGAAAACATGATGATGCGCTTGCCCAAAGGTAAAACCGCAATACTTCGTGTACCTATGGTTTTTGGAAATGCTTCGCCTCGAATCAAAGAAATAAAGGAAAACATAGCAAACAAAGAACCTATTGAGGTATTCCCGAACCTTATCATTAACGTGACCAACGATGATAGGCTTACACAACAAATCCACTACCTCATCAATAGAAACAAAACAGGCATTTATCATTTAGGCAGTAACGATCTTATCCAGCATGAGGAATTCATCAAGGAGGTTATTGAACATTTGGGAAATTATCATCCGATTTACAAAAGGGTCTACACTACCAACGAGGATAGATATTTGGCCGCTTTGCCCAAGGACAATGTCTTGCCAAAGAACCTGCGCATCAGTTGCCAAGAAATTATAGAACACCATCTCCCGGTATAGTTTTCTTTTGATCACTTATTTGGTTATCTTCTAGAAAAATGAAGATGTATGAAAAAGTTGACCACCAATGAAATTACAGAAGCCTTGAAAAACTTATCGGGTTGGGCCTTAAAAGATGATATAATCGAGAAAACCTTCACTTTTGGGGACTTTAAGGAGGCTTTTGCTACAATGACGCATATTGCTTTTGAATGTGAAAAGCAAAACCATCATCCCAACTGGGAAAATGTCTACAACAGCCTCACGATCAAACTAAGCACGCACGATGCCGACGGGCTTACCCAAAAGGATATCGACCTGGCAAAATCCATAGATGAAATAGTTGGGTAGCACAACCCATATTCATCTTGACAAAGGGGCTTTTTTTGCTAAATTTGCCATCATCCAGAATTTAAGATTATATGGGAAGAGCGTTCGAATTTAGAAAAGCACGGAAAATGAAGCGTTGGGCAGCCATGTCCAAAGCCTTTACACGTATTGGGAAAGATATTGTTATGGCCGTTAAAGAAGGTGGCCCAGACCCCGATGCCAATTCCAAGCTACGTGCCGTAATTCAGAATGCCAAGTCCGTAAACATGCCCAAGGACAATATTGAGCGTGCCATTAAAAGGGCTTCGGACAAAAGTCAGGGTGATTACAAAGAAGTGCTTTTTGAAGGCTACGCTCCCCACGGTATTGCCATCTTAATTGAAACGGCCACCGACAATAATACACGGACCGTGGCCAATATCCGAAGCTACTTTAACAAATGCAACGGAAGTTTAGGCACATCGGGCTCTGTTGAATTTATGTTCGACCATACCTGCAACTTTACCATCAACGGAGAAGGCATCGACCCCGAAGAACTGGAACTGGAAATGATTGATTTTGGAGCCGAAGAAGTATTTGTGGATGAGGACGGTATCCATATTTATGCGCCTTTTGAAAATTTTGGTGCCATTCAAAAAGAATTGGAATCGAGAGAGATTGAAATCGTTTCCTCTGGTTTTGATCGTATTCCACAAGTAACCAAAGAACTCAATGAAGAAGAAATGGCCGATGTAGAGAAACTTCTGGAAAAAATCGAAGAGGACGATGATGTGCAGAACGTTTTTCATAGCATGAAAGAATAGAAACTTCCCTTATTATAAAAAAAGGGGCTTGCCAGTCGGCAAGCCCCTTTTTGTTCACTCCTTATTTGGTGATCAATCAAATTTGGAAGCATCCAAATTAAAAAATCGCACTGCGTTGTTAAAGAATATATCTCTTTTCTGCTCTTCAGAAAGGTAGTTGGCACTTTCAATCACTTCAATGGAAGTTTCGAGCAATTCCGGCCACATCATTAAATCCGTTCCATACATAATTCTTTTGGCAAAACCTGCCTGCACCAAACGTTTTAGATACGCATGGATTTCCTCTAACGGATACGACCAAATAAAGCCGGCCAAATCCACATAAACATAAGCATTGGCACCCATGAGTGCAATCATTTGGTCCGCCATGGGATACCCCGCGTGCATTACCCAAATTTTCAAATTAGGATGTCTTGCCAACATATCTTCCAACAAAAACGGTTGACCAAGAGAGGCCCTGTACTTAGGTCGTGTAATATTGGCCATGCCATTGCCGCCTGTTCCCATGTGTATTCCAACAGGGATACCCAATTCTTCGGCCACACCAAAGTATTCATCCAGCGACATATCGCTTGGGGACATTCCTTGGTATTGGGGGGCCACCTCGCCCATTACTTTATAAAAGCCTGTGGACAGTGAATCCCTAAATGCTTCAACTGTCATCTCATTGGCATTGCTGATTCCCAAAGATGGAATTATACGGTCGGGTGCTGCCTTATGCCATCTATGGATAACTTTAGCATCTCCGCTCACCACCATAGTAATGTTCAATTCTTTATTGGCCCTAAGAATGGCTGCATCCATTTCGGCATCGCTTCTGGCGGGTTGTAAGGGAGAAATACAATTGGTATTTATAAAAGATGGTGGCTCCTGGTTTGGGCCGCTGCCCGGCATATCTTTTAAAAACCATGGACACATAGGTGAAGCATTCGGATTGCCTCCCATGGCGTGCACGTGCACATCAATAATGGGCAGTCTTTTTTTGGATTCTTGTGCCATTGAAGTATTGGCAAAAGAAAAGGATAAAAAACAACAGAGAATAGCTTTACCAATAGATTGGAAGGTTGATAATTTCATAAATAGTTTGTTAGTTAATAATCAATTCAAGATAATGGTTTTTTAAGCAAAAGAACTTCCATAGTATACAATCACACCATTTTTAAAATATAAGTTGGTATCATAACATGTTTGCATGTTTGATTTATAACCATCAAAAATATTGGAAAGAGGTGTAATTTAATCAAAACTGTATTCGGGCACTTTTCCCTTTACCCCCTTATAAAAGTCTTGAATTTTTTGGAAGTCGTTTTCTTGATTGTCCGTAGTGAAAAACGGTTCTCCAATTTTGATTTCCCTCTTGCCAAAATCAAAAGCGACCATCACAATGGGCACATGGGCCTTTTTAGCAATATGATAAAATCCCGTTCTGAGATGTTCCACCTTTTTTCGCGTTCCCTCTGGAGCCAATGCCAGTCGGAATATTTTTCTGGAATTGAAAATCTGAACAACAGTATCTACCGTATTGGAATTTTTGGAACGGTCTACGGGCGCACCGCCGGTCCACCTAAAAAACCATCCGAACGGGGGCTTAAAAAGGCTCTTTTTGCCAATGTAATTGATTTCTTTGTTGATTACTTTCCGAATCAAAAGACCTAAAAAGAAATCCAACCAATGGGTGTGCGGTACAACGATTACAACGCACTTTTTCGCGTCGGGAAAGGAACCGTTGAGCTTCCATCCCAAAATATTGAAGTAAATAAATTTAGCAAGCCATTGCATTTTTTGACCATTTGCCCTATCAAGAGCAAATCTTATATTTTTTCATAAAGTGATTGAAGACGCTCTGGCGTCATTATGGTTTTCCAATCCTTGCCCAGGGCGTTTTCCCAAAGGGGTTCCAAACTCATGGACACATTAATCATCACATCAAAATCGTTTTGGGTAAGGTCGGCACAAACTCCTTTTGGTAATTGAATATTGTGCTTATCCATCATTTTATTGAACAACACTACGCCCTCGGGATAAAATTCTTCCAAATGTTGAAACACCAAACAATTTCCTATTCCGTGTTTTACCCCCAAGACGTATGATAAACCATAGCTCATGGCATGTGCCACCCCAACCTGTGAATAAGCGATGCTCATTCCCCCGTGCCAAGATGCCATCATCAACTTGTCCCTGGAATCTTCTGCTGGAATATCTCCAAGAAATACCTCTTGGCAAAGTTCCATGGCCTTCTCCCCATAACTCTGGCTAAAAGCATTCAGGTAGGTGCCCGTTAAGGATTCCACACAATGGATAAAGCAATCCATACCGGTATAGAACCATTGGTCTTTGGGAACAGTTTTTGAAAAATCGGGATCCAAAAGTACTTGGTCAAAAGGTGTGAAATCCGAATTGATCCCCAATTTTTTTTCTGGTCCCAACAATACTGTGGTGCGCGACACTTCGGCCCCTGTTCCACTAATGGTGGGGATTCCAACATGGTACAATGCCGGCTTGTTCACCAAGTCCCATCCTTGGTAGTCCTTGGCGAGTCCTTTATTGTTCAATAATATGGATACGGCCTTGGCCAAATCCAATAGCGTTCCTCCCCCAATACCTATAATGCCCGATGGAAGCTCGCCGTATTTTTCCCTGATCTGGGCAACAAGCGCATCCACTTGTGCTGTTTTGGGCTCCTCTTCCGCGGAAATAAAAATGACCTCGTCATTGAACATTAAGGGAACCTTTGCCAAGAACTGTTCGTTTTCGAAGAAATCGTCCACCATAAAAATAAAGGGGGCCTCCGAGCTTTTTCGCATTGGCAGCAAAATATCGCCCAATTGGGAAAAACTTCCGGCTCCAAAAATAACTTTGGGTACCATGGGAAAGTTCCGGTAGGTGGTTTTATTTGCAGGGTTTATTTTATGCTTTTTCAAATTGCTTTCTATCTTCATTAGTTATTCAAATACTTCAAAATTTCCTTGAGGCCACTAAGTTTTAGATGGTTGTTCACCAGCTCGTCCTCGGAAACCATTTCGTGCGCCCATGTGGTATGAAATGGAACGTGAACAGCTTGGGCCCCAATATTCAAGATGGGCAATATATCCGATTTTAAGGAATTGCCAATCATCAAAAACTCGCTCACATCTATATTTAAATGTTCGAGTAAATTTTTATAGTTGCTCTCTTTTTTATCGCTCAAAACTTCTACATGGTGAAAATATTTGGAAAGCCCGGACTTTTCCAACTTCCGCTCTTGGTCCAACAGGTCTCCCTTGGTCAGAACGATCAACCTATATTTTCCAACCAATTTGGATAGGACTTCCTCCACCCCATCGAGCAATTCCACGGGATGGGATATCATTTTCTTGCCCAGGTTCAATATTTCTCCAATGGTTTCTTGCGAAACCTTATTATTGGAAAGGTCCAGCGCAGATTCTATCATGGAGAGCATAAATCCTTTTATACCATATCCATAAATATCCAAGTTGGCCATTTCTATTTTAAATAGCTCTTGGTCTATCTTGTTCTTGGTTTCGTACCCTTCCAAGAGTTCTGCAAACTTTTCCTCGGTATCCCTAAAATAGGTTTCGTTTACCCAAAGGGTATCGTCTGCATCAAAACCAATTGTTTTTATGTTGGAGAAATCTACTTCCATACTTTTCTAGCGCGATCTAAATCCTCGGGGGTATCAATTTCGATACCTGTTACATGGGTTTCCACCATTTTTATTTTCCTACCATACTCCAAAAACCGGATGGCCTCTATTTTTTCTTTGGCCTCCAATGGCAACATGGGCAATTTTTTAAAATCCATCAGAGCCCGCTTTCTGAAAACATATACCCCTTTATGTTTGTAGTAGGGCGCCTCCACTTCTTTGTCCCTTGGATAAGGAATCGGGGAACGTGAAAAATAAAGGGCAAAATCTTGATGGTCCACGATAACCTTTACCGTGTTGGGGTTGGATATTTCATCCCAGTCGGTAATCGGTGTCATTAATGATCCCAGGTCAATTTCTTTCGCTGTATCATTTTTGAATACTTTAATAATTTTTTCCAAGCTTTCGGCATCAATAAAAGGCTCATCGCCTTGAACATTGATCACAATATCCACATCCATATCCTCAACAGCCTCGGCAATCCTATCGCTTCCGCTTTCGTGTGTTGTTTTGCTCATGATCACATTACCACCTATCTCTTTGATCACATCGGAGATTATTGGGCTATCGGTAACCACGTACACTTCGTTAAAAAGTCCTGTGTTAACGGCTGCTTCATAGGTTCGCACAATCACGGGTTTCCCACCAAGGTCCTGCATCAGTTTAGCGGGAAACCTGGAGGCTTGATAGCGGGCGGGAATCATGGAAATTATATTCACTTTATATCTATTGCTTAAATGAATGTTATTTTTTGGGTCTGATCTTTCTATAAATCCTGAATATGACCAATAATATAATGATGACCAGAATGGCTGCAATGGGCGGCACCAAGATGGATGCCGTACTAACGGCCACAGCTGCCCCGGTTTCCACCGTCGATACCAAAGGATTTGCCAATCCTCCTGTGGTTCCGGTGGATGTTAACCTACCTGCTGCATTGGCCCCTTTTATGGCCGTTGCCGTTCCGCCCCCGGCGATAATGGCCAAGGACCAAGTGACCACGGGGTCCAAATTTGCTGCTGTGGACACCACTACGGCGGTACCTGCAATTCCGGCCAAGGGAATGGCAATACTATCCAAAACATTGTCCACCCAAGGAATGAAATAGGCGAAAATCTCAACAATGGTAGCCACTCCCAAGGTAATGAGAGCTGTCAAACTTCCAATCCATTGCCAGTTATCATTAAGTTCCCAAACTCCCAAATATGCCGCAAAACTTAGGGCAAAAAGTGGCAAAAAAACACGAAAACCGACCGAGGCCGCCAATCCAATCCCGAGGAACAAACTTATTATGGTATCTGGTTCAATATTCATGCTGATGTCTAAAATAGGTTTTTCCTAGTCAAGAAAAAAATCATCCTTGAAACCTATCAAGTAGAGTTGTCGTTCTGCCCTTGTAACAGCAGTGTAAAGCCATCTCAAATAATCCTTGTCCACTCCATTGGGCAGATAGGGTTGCTCCACAAAAACGGTATCCCATTGCCCCCCTTGCGATTTGTGGCAAGTAATCGCATAGGAAAACTTGACTTGCAGTGCGTTAAAGAACCTGTTGTTCTTCACCCCTAAAAACTTTCGGTATTTGGATTTTTCGTGTGCGTAGTCCTTCATTACCTCTTGGTAGAGTTTGTTTCCATCTTCATAAGAGAGGGAAGGCGTCACCGCGGTAATCGTATCCAACAAAAGAACAGTTTCAAAAGGTTTCTGGTTGGGATAATCAACCATTTTCACCTTTACCTCCGCAAACTTAAACCCATACAATTCTTTGATGGCAAAGAGTTCCAGCACCTCTATAATGTCTCCATTGGCTATAAAACCGGCTTCGGAATTGGGTTTTAGCCAGAAGTAATTGTTCTTTACGACCATCATGTAATCCCCGACCGAAATTTCATTATCCAAAAAGAGAATGCGTTCACGAATATTCTGATTGTACAGATTGGCCCTTTTGTTCGAGCGTACAATTATGGCCGTCTGTTCCTTTCCATTTTCACCATAGGATGAATCGATGGCTTCTTGTATTTCGTTGCCATCAATTAAACGGACAATGTCCTTGTAATGGGCCAAATCAAATTTAAAGTCCTCAAAAAACTCGGATTGCAATTGCTCCCGAAGATTGGTCGCATTGTAAAGGATGCCCGAATCATCCGATTGCCGCATTACCTCGTCCAGTTCCAAGCATTCCACTTCCTTATCATAATTTAAGGATAGGCGGTTTTCATCAAGCGCAGGACTCAACTCCAATTTTACGGGCGGTAATTGGGCGGTATCCCCGATCAATATCAATTTACAGTTATGCCCAGAGTGTACATAATACATAAGGTCATCCAAAAGCGAACCATTTTCGAACAGTTTGGAATCTGCGGGCGTATCCGGAATCATGGATGCTTCGTCCACTATAAAAACGGTGTTCCGGTGTTTGTTAGGGGCCAGAACAAATTGGATTCCCCCACCCGATTGCTTCTTCGGAAAATATATCTTTTTGTGTATGGTAAAGGCTTTATTTCCGGAGTAAACGGACATAACTTTTGCCGCCCTGCCCGTAGGAGCCATCAAAACCGAACTCATTTTAACTTTCCAAAGACTGCTCACCAATGTGGCCACCAATGTCGTTTTTCCCGTTCCAGCGAATCCCTTCAACAGGAACACATTGTCCTTTTTGCCCTCTAAAACAAAGTTAGCCAGCTTATTAAGTGCAAGACCTTGTTTTTGGGTAGGTGCGTGCGGAAATTTTTCAGTTAAAACCTTTAAAAAAGTGGGTGCGTCAAAATCCTTCATGAGTGCTAAATATAGTGGTCTTTTTTAAAGCAAAAAGTTTCCCAATAAAAAAAATATTGTAGATTTGTCTGTAACCACTAAATTAACTTTGAAAGACAGTATCAGATATGTTAAACTTAATTCTTATTGTTGTATTAATATGCCTTGTGACCATAGGGCTTGTTTTCGTTATTGATAGATTTTTACCTCAAAAAGTAAAGCCCGTTTTAATAATTCTATTTGGAATCCTGAGCATTTACCTTGGCTATAAAATATATCATTCCATAAACGCTCCTATTGAGTTTAACAAGGTGAGAAATGAAAGATTCACCAAAGTAATCAACAAGTTAAAGGACATTAGAGACTCGCAAGAAGCTTATAAAACTGTAAACGGAAAGTATGCCAATGATTTTGAAAGCTTGATCAAGTTCATAGACACCGGCAACTATACCATTACCACACAGCGCGACTCCTCTTTTATGAGGTACGACAGGGTATATCAAATTGAAATGCAACAGGACACCATTATCATTGACACTTTGGGTACTGTTAAGGTAAAAGATTCCCTTTTTGGGGCAGATGACCGTTACAAAACAATGATGAACGTTCCCTACGCCCAGAACGATGAAAAGTTTGAAATGAAGGCCGACATTATCGACAAAAGTGGTTATAAAGCCCCAGTATTCGAAGCCAAGGTCAAGAAAAATGTTGTGCTTTACGATCAGCCAGAAGACTTGGTGGAAAAGGAAAACTCTTACCAGAGTGTTGAAGAAGTTAATGGTTCGGAAATAAAGGTTGGTTCCTTGACCGATGTTAGTACCAATGGAAACTGGCCACCTATATACGATAGGAAAAAGATAAATTAGCTATAGTACCGAACGATACAAATAGCGCCCATAGAAAACTGTCCATTCAAGCTGGCTTGAATGGACTTTCTTTTTGTGCACTGGATACCATTACCAATAAAATCTTAGCCTTTGAAAGGGTGAATTTCCAAACACAGCTCACCCCCTACCTGATGCTAAAGGAGTTAAAAGAAAAGCTCAGTAAGCAGGGAGAAATAGGGAGGAACTTTTCCGAGGTTATGGTTATCCACAAAAACAATATGTTCGGTTTGGTGCCAAAGCCGCTTTTTAACAAAGAAGAGCTGCCCAACTACCTAAAATTCAACGCCAAGATCATGGCAAACGACCTTATTGCATACGATGAGGTTCCCAACCAAGAAATTATGAACGTTTACATTCCCTACACCAATGTAAACAACTATATTTTTGAGCTTTTTGGGGAGTTTGAATTTAAGCATAGCGGTACCGTTCTCATCAACACTTTGTTGAACCAAAACAGAACTACTTCGGAACCGGTTTGCTATGTGCAGGTATCCGAACGCGAGATGGAAATGATGGTGATGTCCGATAAAAAATTGCTCTTCTACAACCAGTTCGAGTACAAGAACAAAGAAGATTTCCTTTACTATCTGTTGTTCAGCTTGGAGCAATTACAAATGGATTTGGAAAAAATTCAACTTAAACTCTTCGGAGCTATAGAAGAAGGCGACCCTATCTACGACCTCTGCTACCAATACATTAAAAACGTTTCCGTTTTTGCGCCCAGCAATCCTTCCTTCCCTATGGACCAATTGGAAAACGAAAGCATAGACTTTTCCATTTTAAGCTCCCTTTAATGCGTATTATTTCAGGAAAATACAAGGGCAAAAGATTGACTGCCCCCAAAAAGTTACCTGTTCGTCCCACAACGGACATGGCCAAGGAAGCCTTGTTCAACATCTTGAACAATCGCTTTTATTTTGACGAGCTCAAAGTGCTGGACCTATTTTCAGGAACAGGGAATATTAGTTTTGAGTTTGCTTCGAGGGGCACGGAAAAGATTACAGCGGTAGATGATCACCAAGCTTGTGTACGTTACATCTCCAAAACGGCACAGGAACTGGATTTTACCATCAACACGGTGAAATCCGACGTGTTCAAGTTTTTGCAAAAAACACCGGAAAAGTTCGACCTCATTTTTGCAGACCCACCTTATGATTTTGATACCAAACAATTTTTGAACATTGCCAATCTGGTTTTTGAACAAGGGTTATTGCTGGATGATGGACTTTTAATCATTGAACATTCCGACCAAACCAATCTATCCGAACATCCCAAATTTTCGGAGCAGCGAAAATATGGGGGCAGTATCTTCAGCTTTTTTGAAGTAGCATAAAACACTGTATAATTGAAGTATATAGGTTTAGAAAGGCAACGAAATTGCAAACGGTTACTGAGTTATTTGATTACTACCTATTTAGAAATTCCTCTTCAATGCCCCAGTAGTCAGTAACTCAATAACCCTGAGCACTAAAATGTTTATAGAAACTGAAGTCTTGCACTAAAGTGCATACCTGCTGGTAAAGGCAGGGTTTTTACCTTTAACTAGATATTAAAAGCAGGCCATAAGCCGGATTCTGTGCATCCCCAATTAATTTGGGGAACTCCTTATCATTTATCTAGACAAATGGTTGCCCAAGTGTTCCAACCGCCTACCCTCCAACTCGGGCGTGCAGCCCTCAAACATTGGTTTACATGACGTTTCACCGCATAGAGTTTGCCGATTTCACTACAGCCGAACTGTACTTGCTTTCTGTTGCACTGGTCCTCGCCTCACGGCGGACGGGCGTTACCCGCTATGTCGCACTATGGTGTCCGGACTTTCCTCTTCAAGTAAGGTTGCCCATACTTGCAGCGATAAGGTGGCCTGCTACTACAAAGGTAATCCAATTGTTAATAAAAAACGGGGGAACTGTGCGTTTCAAGTCAACTTTGCCCAATGCTATTTTTATATTTGTAGTAATTCTATTTTCCCAGCATTGGAACCATTTATAGTATCAGCTAGAAAATATAGACCCCAAACCTTCAAAGATGTCGTGGGCCAATCGTCCATTACCAATACTTTGATGAATGCCATTGAACACAACCACTTGGCACAAGCCTTGTTATTCTGCGGTCCAAGAGGTGTTGGGAAGACCACTTGTGCCCGTATTTTGGCCAAAAAAATAAACCAAGATGGCACTGAAAGGGAAGATGAGGATTTTGCTTTCAATATCTTTGAATTGGATGCCGCCTCCAATAACTCTGTGGACGACATTCGCAGTTTGATAGACCAAGTACGCATACCACCACAGACCGGAAAATATAAGGTTTATATTATTGATGAGGTCCATATGCTCTCCCAATCGGCCTTCAATGCATTTTTGAAGACCTTGGAAGAACCCCCAAAGCACGCCATATTTATTTTGGCCACAACGGAAAAGCACAAAATAATCCCGACCATTCTATCCCGATGCCAAATTTTTGATTTTAAGCGCATCACGGTAAAGGATGCCTCGGAATACCTAAAACATATAGCAGAGCAACAAGGTATTGAGGCTGAAGAGAGCGCTTTGCATATCATAGCCCAAAAAGCCGATGGTGCCATGAGGGATGCATTGTCCATTTTTGACCGTGTAGTCAGTTTTTCTGGTAAAGAATTGACGAGAAAGGCCGTAACGGAAAACCTCAATGTTCTCGATTACGATATCTATTTCTCGGCCACGGATTTGATTCTGGAGAACAATATTCCGGAACTTCTGGTACTTTTCAACAAAACCCTGTCACTTGGGTTTGATGGCCACCATTTTATTACTGGATTGGCTTCGCACTTTAGGGATTTGATGGTTTGTCAGCACCCCGATACCTTAAACCTGTTGGAAGTAGGTGAAGATGTAACGCAACAATATCAGGAACAGTCCAAAAAGGCCTCAAAACAATTTCTATTAAAAGCCATAGATCTGGCGAACGATTGTGACCTACAATACAAATCCAGTAAAAACCAGCGACTGCTCGTCGAGCTCACCCTCATGAAATTAGCCTCCATCACTTTCGATGGAGAAAAAAAAAACGCTGATTTTATAATTCCTGCTTCCTATTTTGCAGGAAAAACAAATATATCCAACGGTACAAAGCCACCTCAAAGTAATGGCTCTCCTACCCCACCAAATGAAGATAACCGAGCAACCGAGCAACCCACTCCAAATAATGCTCCTGAACCAAAAAAAGCGGTAAAGGAACAGCTAAGCGAACCCAAGGAACCCTATCGCCCTAAAAAAATCGAAATCAAGACTTCAGAAAAGCGGGTTTCCGGACTTTCGTTATCGAGCATTAAGGTTAAAAAAGCGCACGAGAACTCAAAATCGCCGGGCATAGACGAAAAGGACCTGCCCAAAGACGCTTTTGAAGAAAAAGAGATGCAACAACATTGGGATGATTTTGTACATCAACTGGAAAAGCAGGGCCGAAAAATATTGGCGAGCAATCTACAAAGTGATGTGCCAAAACTCAAAAACGAGAATACCATTTGGATAGAGCTTCCCAATGGCACAATGAAGAAGGAAATAGAGCGAGAACAAAGTTTGATGCTGGATTACCTGAAACAAAAATTGAACAACTACTCCATTTCTCTTTACATTACCGTGAATGAGGAGGTAGCCAAAAAGTTTGCCTTTACCCCTGAAGAGAAGTATGAAAAACTAAGAGAGAAAAACCCAAATTTGGATTTGCTCAGAAAAGAGTTTGATCTAGACTTTTGATTTATTCATAAACCGCGTTCTCAATCCATACACCAACATCACTACCGCGGCAATCAAAGAGCCTAATGATTCCCTTCCCTCTTCAATATTTACGGTTTTCATTCCTTGGTCCAACCGAACACCTTCATAGGTTTCTGGCCAATACATAAAGAACAGCACCAAAAAGAAAATCGTAAGCAAAAAATAGATGACAGGCTTAAGCTTCTTCAATAGAAAAAGTATTGATGCCACCGCAGCAGCCAAATAAATCAGCATCCATTTTATAGCATCTGGATCATTGAACTGTACTGCTATGGCATAGCCGAACAAGAGCGTGAAAACTACCGCGAAAATCTTGAAAAAAGTTTCCATATTTATTTAATTAGATGATTTTTTAGCACTTCGTAAACTTCCGTTGCAAGCAATTCTTGTTTTGGCAGATTGCTCCCGCTATTGGTAACTAGAATGGGCCAATCCTCCCTATCTTCCGGAATTCTTCCGTGGGATCCTTTCACCAATTCAGCCTTTAAAGGAATCACATCCATTACAGTTCTAAAGCCCAGCTTCTTTTTTAGGAGCTTCCATAGCACTTTAAACATAACGAGTTTATCCGCGGGGTCGGTAAACATTTCAACGGGGTCGTAACCCGGTTTTTTGTGTATGTCCACCATTCTGGCATAATCGGGTGCCACGGTATCATCTTCCCAAAAATAATAGGTGAACCAGCTATCCTTGTCCGCCACAAGCACAAAATCGCCCGCTCGCTCGTGATCTATGTGATGATTTTCCCTTTCGCTCTTCGGAATAACCTCTTCCACCCCCGGAATTGTTTTTAAGTATTCATAAAGTTTGTCGTGGTCAACGGAATCTTTTGCATAAACATGCGCTATTTGATGGTCGGCAACCGCAAAAGCTTTGCTTGCGCCTGCATCCAAAAGTTCCAAGCCTCGCTCTACTCTAATACCCAAATACCCTTCTTTTCGTAAGTGTCGGTTAATGTGGATAGGGTTGGACACGTTGGTGATGCCATACTCGGACAACAAAACAATATTGGCCGATTGTCCCTCGTAATATTCCACCAAATCCTTGACCACCGCATCAATTTCCTTTAAATCCTTCTGCAGAACATCGAAATTCAGTCCATGGCGTTGGGTGTTATAATCCAAGTGGGGCAAATAGACCAAAGTCAAGGTCGGATTGCTTTCCCTATCCATTTCCATCGTGGCATCGGCAATCCACCTACTGGATGCTATGGATGTTTTGGGGCCCCAGAATTTGAACAACGGAAACGTTCCCAATTTCGCCTGAAGCTTATCCCTTAACTCAGCCGGATAGGTATAAATGTCTGGAATCTTTCTACCGTCCGCCAAATAATTGGGGCGTGGTGTGGCACTAAAATCCACAGTGCTGTACATATTGTACCACCAGAACATATTGGCACAGGTGAAGTCTGGATTTAATGTTTTTAGTTCATCCCAAATTTTATTGGACTGCACCAAAGGATTTCCCTGCCGCCAAAACTTTACCTCCAACTCTTCCTTGAAGAACCATCCATTGCCCACAATTCCATGTTCTGTTGGCCACTTGCCTGTAAGATAGGTGCTTTGGGCCGAACAGGTAACAGCAGGTAAAACTGGTTTAATCACGCTGCCCTTTCCTTTTTCCAGAAAAGTTTTTATAAATGGGGTGTGCTCACCTATCAATCTATTGGTAAGTCCAACTATGTTGATTACAACGGTCTTCTTCATTTTAATCTTGATTTCATCCAGTCCAATTCCCGTGCAATAGACTCTGTAATTGGCACCTTTAGTTCATTGGGCAAAACATCCCACGTATAGGTTTCCACCTCAATATGATTGCTCACAAAATTGTCCTCCAAATAATCCAACACCTTTACAATCTGGTCTTGTGTGGATTGAAGCAACCCATAATCCCTTAAAAATATGGGCACGTGAAAATGGGAGCGCAACTCTTTAAAAGATGCCTTTTTTTCCAAAACAATCGGCAGATCGTTATATGTTTTCACTTTTCCATCCACCATTTCCGTAACCTGATGCAAATACACGGGCTCGTTGAATTGGGCCAAGGTGTTCCACAACTCCTCTTCCTTATCGCTGTCATACATTATTTTGAGGGCTGCACTCACTTGAATCTTACCTACATAAATGTTGGCCGCCTTAAACTTTTCAAAGGTTAAATTTGGAGCTTCGTATGCCAATGCGAAATGACACACATCATAACATACCGTAATATACCGCTTGAGCAACTTTTCAACCTCATCCTCATGGAGTTGGAGTGACTTAAAAGCTTTGATGGCTTCGGGAATCAGATATGTGTCAAAATAATCCAGTACTTCTTGGGTATTCTCCAAAAACCCGTCAGGTTCCGGCTCCACATCCAAATGCATGTATCTGCCCGTTGTCTTTTCAATTTGGTACAATTCAAGCGCAACCTTGACCATATTTTCAGCTCCTTTGGCAAAGGCCTGTTGCTTTTCAGATTCACCATCAAACCAATGCTTGTAAGAAACCGGGGATGTAGAAATACCACATTCCATGCCTTCCGATGCCAAAAAGTCCAATTGTTTGAACAATCGTAAGGTATACGTCAACCGCTCATGTGTGGTCCAATCAGGTACGTGAACCTGGTCTTTTACAGGTTCTCCATGGAAATTCCCGTAGGGAAATCCATTCATCGTAAAAACGTAACAGTCATTTTCGGATAGCCAATCTTTGAAGCCCTGAAGCTGCCCATTGTCCAGTTCCAAACTGGCCGTGTTGCCCAATCGAAGCCCCAAACCAAACGCCTTGTTTGGAGAAACGGATTTCTTAATTTTTGGTAAATGTTGCTTTAGGCTGGTAAAGGTTTCTTCCCAATCTCCACCTGCGTGGATATTGGTGCAATAGGTCAGGTGATATTTGTCCTTGATCCTCATAAAGAGTTTTGCGGTTTGTACATAAAGCTTCGCACTGCTTTTTCCATTAATTCATAATCGATACTGTGGACATCGGTTTTGGCCCCTATATTGGGAATTAAGGGAATGGTGAGTTCGCCTCCCAAATGCTCCCGGAACTCTTCAATCCCGTTGAGGAGCTCTTTAATTTCATCCTCTTTTTCAAAAGGAACCTCCAAGTTAAAACCTACTTTTTTCATGACCGATAGCACTCGCTCCAAATCATCTTGCAACACACCGACCAAACTGGCGTAGACCATATCAATGGCCATACCTATCGCCACGGCTTCACCGTGTCTGAGGCTGTACCCTGTCATATATTCCAACTTGTGGGCGGACCAATGCCCAAAATCCAAAGGTCTGGAAGAACCACTTTCAAAGGGGTCTCCACCCTCGGCAATGTGCTCCATGTGCAATTCTGCGCAACGGTGAATCAGATAGGCCATGGGCTCCATTTCCCGGTTGGCGAGTGCTTCTGCATTGGATTCGATGTATTCAAAGAATTTTTTGTCCTTGATCAAGGCAACTTTGATTGCTTCTGCTATTCCTGCTATCCAATCTCTTTGTTCCAAGGTTTTTAAGAATTCCAAGTCGTTGATGATAGCGTAGGGAACTGAAAAGGTGCCCAGAAAGTTTTTCTTATCAAAAGCATTTACACTGTTCTTCACACCTACCGCAGCATCATTTTGAGCCAATACCGTGGTTGGGATTCGGATAAGCTTCACACCTCTGTGAGCAATAGTGGCGGCATAACCCACCATATCAACCACTGCCCCACCTCCAATGACCACTACAAATGAATGTCGACAAATAGCATTATTATTGATGGCTTCAAGACATTTGTTAACACTGGATTGGTCTTTTTTGCACTGTTCCCCACCTGGAACGGCGATAAGATCAGTAAATTGGATTTGATTCTTGAAGTGGTTGCAATATTCTTCGATTTCCTTTCCTAGATTCGGATGATGGTCCAACACTCCTTGATCTACCACGAAAAGACATTTGATAGCATGGTTTGGGCGATAGTCGGCCAACACATTTTTGAACAACGGATTCCCTACCGCAAATAAATGCTGGGTAAAAAGCAATTGATATGTATACCTTACTTGAAACTCTTGTCGAATCGTAGGTAGCGTAATTTTATTCATAAGCTAGGTAACTGCAAATTGTTTGGCCAAATACAAGGATAATGGTAACAGTAAGAGCATCAATACTCCTATAATTAAATTGGCGTGTGCAACCGCCATAGCGGTATCCAACAAAATTATGGACAGCACACCAGACTTTACAGCCTTCTTTATATTTTCTGGTGTATTATTTTGATATGCCTTGATCAAAGGTTTAAAAACCATAAAAGCAAAAAGCCCCAAAAAGAATAGATACCAAAGGTCGCCATTTGCATACACTTGATGCAAATAAAACACGCCCGACAGTACTGCAACGTACAACAAACCCGCTAGCAGTATATTGCCCTTGTTCTTTCCGTGCACCTCTCCCCTGCTGATCATGGTCACGGCAAAAATAAATACGATGGGAACCAAAACATAGGGCCAGTTTTCCATTGAATTCAGCAAAGATATACCCATTAAAAGGTTAAGTCCCCTACAAATTCCCATATTGAGGGGGCCAAAGAAAGCATGGTGCTTTGCAAATTTATCATAGGACAAAATGGCCAAAGCCAAAAAAATGGAAATGATACCGCTATTGACATTGACCAAAAAAGCAAAGTAGATTCCCACCAAGAGCAAACCAAAGCCAAAAGACTTTGCTTTGCCCAAAGGAACTACACCACTGGGAATGGGCCTTTCTGGACGCTCCACTTTATCTATTGCAATATCAAAAACATCGTTGAGCACCACACCGCCCGCATACAAAAACACAGAGGCCAATATCAACATGAAAAATGGAAACAAATCCACAGTTGGTATTGCAAATGCCCCTATTCCAGCAAATAGGCCCGATATGGACATACCTGCCAAAATATCGGCTGCGGCGGTAGGTAAATTGGGAGGCCTACACAGTTGGAGATATGCCTTTACACGTGGCCCCATTAAACAATTTTGTTGTCCTCTACCTTTGGCTCCTGACCACGAAGCACACTATTGTCATTAAATAGTTTTCTTTGGTCAATAGCCTCTGGATTCAACCAATGCTCCTCTCTCATTTTTCCGGATCTTCCAAAAAAGTCCAAGGCATTTTGGTAGCACGTTTTTATCACATCTTCACGGGAAACTCCGTTTTGCAACATCAAATTTGCTGTTTTTGGAACAGCCAACGGGTCGCTTACGCCCCAATCGGCGGAACTATCTACTATAATGTTTGTACTGCCAAACTTCTTTACCACTTCCACCATTCTTTGATTGCCCATTTTTGTTTTTGGGTAAATGGTAAATGCAGCAATAAAACCTCGGTCCAGCACATCCTTAACGGTTTCTTCGTTGTTGTGATCTATCACCACCATTCCCGGGTCTATACCATGTTCCAGACAGACTTCCATACTTTTGATGGTTCCTGCTTTTTTATCCCTGTGCGGGGTATGTACCTGAACCATCATATTAAAAGCCTTGGCCAATTCCAATTGTTCCCGAAAAAAACGGTCTTCAGCCTCAGTTTGGTCATCGTAACCAATCTCACCAATGGCCACCACATTTTCTTTGTGTAGATACAGGGGCAACAATTCCATCACCTCTTCGGCCAAGGGCACATTGTTGGCTTCTTTTGAGTTCAGCCCGATGGTGCAATAGTGTTTTATCCCAAACTGTGATGCCCTGAACGGCTCCCATCCCACAAGACTGCTAAAATAGTCTTGAAATGAGCCTACCTGAGTCCTAGGCTGACCCAACCAAAAAGATGGCTCTATCAAAGCCACAACCCCAGCCGCTGCCATGGCCTCATAATCATCGGTTGTTCTTGAGGTCATGTGAACGTGCGGGTCTATTATCATTAATGTATCATCCATGATCTTATAAATTTTTCCAGGTTATTTCACCCTTTTCTACTTTTTGTAGGTGGGTATCATAGGTTTTGAGTAATTTTTTTGCTTCATCAGAGTTTGAATGGAAACAAACCAAGGTCGCTGCCTTTTGTTCCCTTTCCGTATCACTTTTAAACAAACGTTCTATGTCATCAATTAGATTACCTTCCAGAAAATTGGATACAGGTCTCCAAAACATGGGGTCCACATCTCTTGATGCCGCCCATCTTTCGTGTGCATAATCGGAGATGATGCGTGCCAAATCCTTGTTGGCCATTTTCTCTATTTCGGGTATCTTTTTCAAATCTTGCTGCATAAAAGCAGCCTTAAGGTACATTTGGTTCCACTCCGCCGTAGTAAAATATTGGGCCGGATATGGGTTATATTGGGATATCGCATTAAAAACCGTAGCAATATTGGTCCTTAACGCCTCTACGGCTGCAAAATTGAAATTCTTTGGTTCTGGCAACAAAACCAAATATTTTAGAAAGGTTTCCAATTCGGTTTTATCAGCAACCTGAATCAATTGCTGTACAGCTTTTAAAAACTCATCCCCTGCTTCGAGGGCAGAAGAAAGTATAAAAATTCTGGAAATCTCCAAGGTGGATGCCCTTTGTGTTTCCAAATAAATTTTCCATGCAAAATCACGAGTACCAAAATCAGCAATGGGCGTATTTTGGATTTTGGAAGTGCACAGACTGTAGGTCATGTACAAATCCTTTTTGCTTTTTGCTTCAGAAATTTGTGCTACAGCATCCGTTAACCATTGGAATTCTAATTCGTTTAAATTTAATTGCAGAATATCGGAGAGATAATCTTTAGAGGTTTTGGCCATAAGATATAGACTAGAATCTGTTGGTTTTACAAATATAACGAGGGTTCAACGAATTTATTTAATCCTGTCGGATTATCTTTGCGGAAAAATACACATCATGCTAGGCCTAAAATTACCAACTGACCCAAGATGGGTAAACATTGTTGAAAAGAACATCGAAGAGATTCTTACGGATCATGCGTATTGCGAGCAAAAAGCAGCCAGTACTGCCATTTCGTTGATTATTGGTTTTCCGGAAAAGTCGGAATTGGTAAAGGAAATGACCGCTCTTGCCCGTGAGGAAATGGGTCATTTTAACATGGTGCACGATAAAATAGTAAAGCGCGGCTGGGTCTTGGGCCGTGAACGCAAGGATGAATATGTTATCGAGTTGATGAAATTCTTCCCAAAAGGCGGCAGCAGGGAAACCCACTTGGTCCACAAACTTTTGTATGCTGCCCTTATCGAGGCAAGAAGCTGCGAACGCTTTAGATTGCTATCAGAAGAAATAGCCGACGAAGAATTATCCGAGTTTTACCGGAACCTTATGGTCAGCGAAGCCAACCATTACACCATGTTCCTAAAGTTTGCCCGCAAATACGGCAAAAAAGAGGAAGTGGACCAAAAATGGGAAGCCCTCTTGGAGTACGAGGCACAATTAATGAAAGACCTCGGCAAAAAGGAGACCATGCACGGTTAGGATTCCAATTTCCTTTTGTAATAATTGTACATTTCAACCTGCGATCGCAGTTCGGCTTCCCCCTTGGCACGTTTTCTATAGGCATTGTCCTGTTTTGCGGAAAACACTCGTGCTTTGGAGTTATCTTTCCAAGAAATATCGAAAGTATCCAACAATTCCTGTCTAATATCGGGGTCGTAAATGGGACAGCCCACCTCTACCCTAAAGTCCAGGTTGCGCGTCATCCAATCTGCGGATGAAATATAGATTTTCGGGTCGCCATCATTGCCAAAAATGAACAATCTGGGGTGTTCCAAAAACTTGTCCACCACACTTATGGCTTCAATATTTTCGCTCATGCCCTCTACACCGGGAATAAGACAGCATATTCCCCGAACAATCATCTGTATCTTAACTCCTGCCCTACTGGCCTCATACAGTTTATCCACCATTTTATAAGAGGTAAGGCTATTCATCTTTATTTTGATGTAAGCCTCTTTCCCCGCCTTGGCAAAGGCGATTTCCTTATCGATCATCTTCATAAAAGATGACTTGGTGTAATGGGGCGATACAATAAGATGTTTGTATTTATTGATTTTATAATTGGTCTCGAAGAAGCCGAATACCTTGTTCATATCCTTTAAGATACCTTGATGGGCCGTAAACAGTGTATAATCCGTATAAATTTTCGCCGTGGACTCGTTAAAGTTACCGGTACTGATAAAGCCATACCTTTTGATACCCTCATTTTCTTCGCGCTCCACAAGGCAAATCTTACTGTGTACTTTTAGTCCGGGCACGCCAAAGATTAATTTTACGCCTTCATCTTGCAAAAAGTTGGCGTATTCAATATTGTTCTGCTCATCGAATCGGGCCTGCAACTCTATCTGTACGGTTACCTGTTTTCCGTTTTTAACGGCGTTGACCAAAGCATTTGCAATCTGACTGTCGCTGGCCAATCGGTATATGGTGATTTTTATGCTGCGTACCTGTGGATCCATTGCGGCCTCCCTTAAAAATTTGGTCACATAACTAAAGGTATGGTATGGGGCGTAGATCATGTAATCCTTGTGGGCAATCATATCCAACAAACTCCCTTTCATGCTCAAGCCTTTCACGGGCAAGGGCTCTATCTTATCGTACATAAGGTCTTGGCGCCCCAAACTGGGAAAACCCATATAATCCCTTCTGTTATGGTAACGACCACCGGGAATCACACTATCGGTGTCCATAATATCCATTTTTTCCTTCAGGAACTGGAGGGTGTCCTTGTCTATGCTCTTGTCATATACAAAGCGTACGGGATCGCTGATTTTCCGGTGCTCCACACTGGAAGAAATCTTTTCAATAAAACTTTTGCTCAGATCGTTGTCTATATCCAATTCTGCATCACGGGTAATCTTGATCATGTGGGCCGAAATGGACTCGAACTCGAACATCGTAAACACACTGTCCAAGCAAAAGCGGATCAAGTCATCCAATATGATGACGTAGTTCTTCTCCCCTTCTTTTGGCAATACCACAAAGCGGTCGATTCCCTTCGGGATCTCTATCAAGGCATACCTGTTGTGCTTTCCTTTGCCCGAACCGTTCTTCATAACCACCTTAACGGCCAAATAGGCAGCGGTGTCCTTCAGGAGCGGAAACTCGGTAAGGTCGTTCAGGATAATGGTCATCAACTCCTGGTTCACCTTTTTAAAGAAATAATCCCGAATGAACTCTGCCTGACTTTCGTTCACTTCGGTTTCCCTGATGATAAAAATATTTTCCTCACGAAGCTCCCTGTCAATTTGTTGGAAAATTTCAAGGCTGCGGGTCTGCTGATCGATCACAATTTTGGTGATTTCTTCCAACAAATCCTTGGCCCTTTCTCCGCCCAAAACACTTTTACCCGTTTTTCCGGCATCTACAATACGTTTTACCGTGGCATAACGTACCTTAAAAAATTCATCCAAGTTGTTACTGAAAATCCCTAAAAACCGTAATCGGTCGATCAGTGGCACCCTATGATCTTTACTTTCTTGCAGTACCCTTGCGTTAAAGTGAAGCCAACTGATTTCCCGGTTTATATATTCGTTCTTTGTTTTTACCATCTATTTTTTCAAGTGTTTTGGAAAGACCATTTGCTTTGTGGTTCCCTTGGATATTTTGGACCAATCGTCCACACCAAATGTAATGTGTACAAGTCCAGCCGTGGGAACGTTCTCAATATACTGATCTCCCCAAGTATTTGCAAGCGAGGTAAAGGCATAATTGTGACCAAAGATGGCCACGGTATCCAAATTATTGTCTAAATGCTGAACAAATTGCTGTACACTATTGCCTGAAAAATCGTAAAGCATATCATTGACCTTGAATCTGGACAGGTCAAAATCCAGATTTCTTACAAAGATCATACTGGTATGTAAAGCACGATTGGCTGGGCTTGAATAAATAAAGTCTATTGAAGGGGCATGCAAAGCAAAGGTTTGGGAAACCAAATGGGCGTCATTGATTCCTCTTTGTTTTAAAGGTCTGTCTTTGTCGGAGACATCGTAATCCCATGAGGATTTCCCATGTCTCATCAGTATCAATTGTTTCATCTTGTAGGGGTTAGGTTAGGGGGCCAATCGCTCTATTTTCCAATCAAAATCTTCCTGGAGGGAGTATCGTATCCGATCGTGCAATCGGTTAGGGCGACCTTGCCAAAATTCCATGGAAATGGGGCGAACCAAATATCCTCCCCAATGCTCGGGCCTGGGCACTTCCTTGCTTTCATATTTCTGTTCGAGCTGCTTCAACTTATCCTCCAAATATTCACGGGACGGAACTACCTTGCTTTGGTCAGAAACAATGGCACCTAGTTTACTGCCATGTGGGCGGGATTCGAAGTATCCATCTGAAAGATTTTCGGCTATTTTTTCTGCGGTACCCTTTATGATGACCTGACGTTCCATATTTGGCCAAAAAAAAGACAGGCAAACCGACGGATTTGCTGCAATGGCCCTTCCCTTTTCACTTTGGTAATTGCTATAAAAAATGAAACCCTCAAAGGTGAATTTTTTCATTAAAACCACCCTGCTTTTCGGAAATCCATCCAATCCAATGGTAGAAATCGTCATGGCATTGGGTTCGTCCACCCCTTCTGAAGCTTCTACCTCATAAAACCACTTCTGAAATTGCTCCAACGGGTTTTCCTTTATAGAGGCTTCGGTCAGCTCACTTTTTTCGTAAGTTTTTCTGTAATCACCAAGGTCTTTTTGCATGACGTGAAGTTCGGGAAAATTCAAATGTCAGCAAAGATAGACGTACAAAAAGAAGTTGTTTTTATTTGAAGGACATCGAATTCCTATTCAATCGTCAATCAATTTTTTCGTATTTAATTTGGGTAAGAACCGGAGCATCCGCCGGATAGGTAATATATTCCAAATGAAGGACATTGTTTTTTATCCAAAATTTACTGTTAAACCCACCTTGGCCTTCCAAATTTCGAAAAAACAAACTATCTCCTTCAACTTCAAAGGTACCTGTGTATTCTGAAGATTCGGTAAGTTCGGTTTTAGGCGCCCCATTAAATCCAAACCATTCAATTCTTCGTTTAAAAGTGGAATTTACGTTAAATGTATAGTTATTGATTATGATACCTTGTTCTTGTTCGTACGTTTTACTCCAGCTACCCAAAAGATTTGGCTCAAAGCCTTGGGTTGGCTCGTCCGCCTTATTACAGGATACTATTAGAAGAAAAATAAAGAAACCAATAAATCCTTTGCTCATAGAATAAAGCTTTGTAAATAAGATACATATTTGAACTTTTGGTTGCTTTGCAATAAATCAACTCAAAATTCAAAAGACTTACCATCGTCGGCTAGATCCACCACTGGAAAAACCTCCTCCGCTTCTTTTTTAAATAGTTCGATGGATTTGTAGCGCGTGGAATAATGGCCCAATATCAGCAATTTGGCATTGGCCTTTTTGGCGATTTGTGCGGCTTGCTTGGCTGTGCTATGTTTTGTTTTTTCGCAAAGGTGTTCCTCGGATTCCAAAAAAGTGGATTCGTGATACAGCACTGTCACATCTTTAATAATGGGCAAAATAGCTTCGTTATAGACCGTATCACTACAAAAAGCATAACTTTTGGGCTCGGGCGGGTCTAACGTAAGCTTCTTATTGGGAATGATGTTGCCAGAGGCATCTTTACCGTCAACGCCCTTTTTAATGTTATTGAACTGGCTCTTGTCTATACCGAACTTTTTGGCAGCTACAACATTCAATGTTCTTGGCGATTCCTTTTCTTGAAACAAAAATCCATTGGTATACACCCTGTGAATTAAAGGAACGGTTCGCACGGTGACTTTCCCATCTTCAAAAACAAGTTCGGATTCTTTGGATTCCAATTCGTGGAATATCAACGGGTAATTGGTCCAAGAATCACCCAATTTTAGAAATAGGGTGATGGCCTGTTTGATTCCTTTGGGGCCGTAAATGTGCAGTTCTTTGTCCCTGCCCAACAACCTAAAGGTTGAGATCAAACCGGGAAGGCCAAAAAAATGGTCCCCATGGAGATGCGATATAAAAATGTGGTTGATTCTGGAAAACTTGACCTTGTATTTTCTCAACTGCACTTGGGTTCCCTCACCGCAATCGATCAAAAACAGATGGTTCTTTATTTCAAGTACCTGCGAAGTAGGATTGGTAAATGTTCGTGGTGTAGCGGCATAGCAACCAAGTACGGTCAATTTCATATACCCAGGTCCCGTTCTATTTCTTCCATTTCGATAAGGTCCTTGGCCTCTTGCAGGGTAGGCACCACGCTAATCTCTTCAGGAACCTCGTCGTAGTTTAACTTATCGGTCACCAAAACAAATGACCTGCCAGCACCTTTGTGGGTGTTCGAAATGTCCAAAAACTCCAATAAATCGGCAATTTTTAAGGTATTGAAAGAAAAAAGGTTGACAACAATATTGTCGTGCTTGAGTTTTGGGTATGCTTTGTTGAGGTTTTCCAAAAAACCGCTTAAGGTGGTCTTTTCCTGAAAAACAATCGTTGTTGTTCCGTCTTTGTCGAAAATCATCTTTTACTTAATTTTTGATGCCAATAGGTAAAGTACTGCCATACGTACTGCCACTCCGTTTTCTACCTGATGTAAAATAATGGATTGGTCGGAGTCCGCTACATCACTGGTTATTTCCACACCGCGGTTTATAGGGCCGGGGTGCATGATCACAATTTGTTTGTCCAAACTGTCCAACAGTCCCTTATTGACCCCGAATTGTTGCGTGTATTCACGAGTGGATGGGAAATAACTGATATCCATACGTTCGTTCTGAACACGGAGCATATTGGCCACATCGCACCATTCCAAGGCCTTTTTTAGGTTGGTCTCCACCCCTACTCCCAGAGATTCTATATGTTTGGGAATAAGTGTTTTTGGTCCACAGACTTTTACGTTGGCCCCTTGTAGTTTTAAGGCAAAAATATTGGACAACGCTACCCTTGAGTGAAGGATATCACCAACTATTACCACATTTTTACCCCCCACATCACCTAACTTTTCGCGGATGGAATAAGAATCCAAGAGTGCTTGCGTGGGGTGCTCGTGGGCACCATCACCAGCATTTACGATAGCCGCCTTTACGTGTTTTGACAAGAAAATGCCCGCTCCTGGATTGGGGTGCCGCATCACTACCATATCCACTTTCATGGACAGGATGTTATTCACGGTATCGATGAGGGTCTCCCCCTTTTTTACGGATGATTGTCCTGCGGAAAAATTGACCACATCGGCAGAAAGTCGCTTTTCGGCCAGCTCAAAAGATAGTTTTGTACGGGTACTGTTCTCAAAAAAGATGTTGGCTATGGTAATATCACGAAGTGTGGGCACTTTTTTAATGGAACGGTTGATCACTTCCTTAAAATGGTCGGCCGTTTCAAATATGAGCGATATATCCTTTTTGTTCAGATATTTGATTCCCAACAAATGGTTTACACTTAACTCGCTCATTCCCTTTTATTTGCTTACTAAATATACTTTATCCTCACCGTCGTTCTCTTCCCACATCACCTTTACTTTTTCTTTGTTGATGGCATCCACCTGCCTGCCTCTATATGTCGGTTGTATGGGCAAATGTCTGCTAAAACGCCTATCTATCAACGTCAATAGTTCGATGTTGCTTGGTCTTCCAAAGGATTGGATGGCCGTTAGTGCCGCCCTGATGCTTCTTCCGGTATAGAGCACATCATCAATGAACACCACTTTTTTATCCTCCACCAAAAAATCCATTTGTGTGGAATTGGCTTTTAGGATTTCTCCACGTCCAAAATCGTCCCTAAAAAATGTGATGTCCAAGGAACCAAGGTCAATATGTTTGATCTTGTATTCTTTTTTGAGAATCTTTACCAACCTTTCTGCCAAAAAAACGCCTCTGGGCTGAATACCGATCAATGCGGTATCGGTAAAATCCAAATGGTTTTCCATTAGTTGACAGGCCAACCGGTGCAGTATGATGTTGATTTCCTTTGAAGTAAGCAGAACTTTTTGACTCATATGCTATGTGCGACCAACTCGGTTGAATACAAAAGTAAGCAATTCTTTAAAATGTTCGCGACATAAAAAAGCCCCGACTGTTTCCAGCGGGGCTTCGTATCATTGAAAAGTCCGATTACTTTTTCTTGGAATCGGCTTCCATTTTGTCTTTCAATGCTTGCAATGCGGAGTTGGCATCTCCAAGGGTCGGAGCAGCTTCATCGGATGATGCGGCTCTTTTCTTGGCAGCAGCTTTCACATTTCTATCTTCTTGCTCTCTAAAGATTGCAGTGTGGCTCGCCACCACTCTCTTGAAATCTTTATTGAACTCGATGATCTTGAATTCGGCTTCTTCTCCTTTTACAAGTTTCTTGCCGTCTTCTTTTTCCATGTGGCGCTGTGGAACAAATCCAACGATATCCTCGTTGAAGTTAATGGTAGCTCCTTTGTCAACAACCTCTGCAATTGCAGCTTTGTGCACTGTACCTTCAGCAAACTCTTCGGAGTACTTGTCCCAAGGGTTCTCTGTGGTTTGTTTGTGTCCAAGGCTCAATTTGCGCCCTTCTACGTCCAATTCCAATACTTCCACCTCCAAGGTATCGCCTACGGCAACAAACTCGGATGGATGCTTGATTTTCTTTGTCCAAGAAAGATCGGAAATATAGATCAAACCGTCGATTCCTTCTTCCAACTCTACGAATACCCCAAAGTTGGTAAAGTTTCTAACGATTCCTTTGTGACGTGATCCAACAGGATATTTGGAAGTGATATCTGTCCATGGGTCTGGCGTTAATTGCTTAATACCCAACGACATTTTACGATCTTCCCTATCCAAGGTCAATACAACAGCTTCAACTTCGTCTCCCACGTTTACAAAGTCTTGGGCGGATCTTAGGTGCGTACTCCACGACATTTCTGAAACGTGGATCAAACCTTCAACGCCATCGGCAACTTCGATAAATGCACCATAATCGGCGATTACAACTACTTTACCTTTTACTTTGTCACCAACTTTGATCTCATCGCCCAAGGCATCCCATGGATGTTTCTCCAATTGCTTAAGACCCAACTGGATTCTTGACTTGTTATCATCAAAATCAAGGATAACAACGTTCAATTTCTGATCTAGGTCCACAACTTCGTTCGGGTGATTGATCCTGCTCCAAGATAGGTCGGTAATGTGAACCAATCCATCCACACCTCCAAGGTCGATAAATACCCCGTAAGATGTAATGTTCTTCACGATACCTTCCAATACTTGACCTTTTTCCAATTGGCCAATGATCTCTTTTTTCTGCTCTTCGATATCCGCTTCGATCAAAGCTTTGTGGGAAACCACTACGTTCTTGAACTCGTGGTTGATCTTCACTACTTTGAACTCCATGGTCTTGCCTACGTACTGATCGTAATCGCGGATAGGCTTCACATCAATTTGGGAACCTGGCAAGAATGCCTCGATGCCGAATACGTCCACGATCATACCACCTTTGGTACGACATTTAACGAATCCAGTAACAATCTCTTCTTTGTCGTGTGCGTTGTTAACACGCTCCCACGCCTTGATGGTTCTTGCTTTACGGTGAGACAACACCAATTGACCGGTCTTGTCTTCACGGATATCTATAAGTACCTCAACTTTATCACCAACTTTAAGGTCGGGATTGTAGCGGAACTCATTCAAGGAAATTACACCTTCGGACTTGGCATTGATATCAATGATCGCCTCACGGTCTGTCATGTGAACTACTTTTCCTTCCACTACTTCCTCATCGGCAGTGTCCACAAAGTTTTCCTCTACAAGTGTTTCAAATTCCTTGAGCTTGGTATCATCTACGCGCTCAATTCCTTCTTCGTACTTGTCCCAATCAAAATTTTCAAGAAATTCCTGAGGATCTTGTTTGGGTTCTGTTTCTTTTACTTCTGGTGCTGCGGCAGTTTCTTCTACCTCAACGTTTTGTTTTTCTTCAGCCATGCTGCTGATTAAAATTTGTATTCCACGTTTTACAAGAGTTGAACAATTACCGCGGAAGTGGTTTTTATAATGATTTTCTAAAATTCCCTTTTTCTCTTGCCTCCTTGCCAAAAGGGGTGCAAAAATACAATTAAATTCTTGATATACAAAGCCTACAGGCAAGGTTTCAGCAAAAAAAGTATTACAATTATTTAATAGTAAATTTTCGGCATATTGATTATATTGAAGTTCTAATTGTTAACTGTAAAAAATTAAATTATGAGCGTTAAAGCAAAATATCAACCTGTATTAGATCTAGGTGAGAAATTGGAAGTGAAAAATGGCGATGTTGTTGTAGAAGGCGACATCTTGAAGATAAAAGGGATGACCAAGACCCAATACGAAAAAAACCTATTGTGGGACAAGATCAAGGAAATTGGTGGGGAAAAGCCATCGGACATTAAGGCCAATATTACTGTGGAAGATGAATCCGTTTACCACAGACATACGGTGAAGAGCGGGGAATCCTTGAGCAAGATTGCGAAGCATTATTATGGCGACCCGATGAAGTACACCAAAATTTTTGATGCGAACACCAATATTTTAAAAGACCCGAACGTAATCCACCCCGATCAGGTGTTGGTGATTCCGAATTTGTAATATTTGTCAGTTCGAGCCTTTCGGCTGCGCTTAGGATAAACTTTAATCGTGAACGAAATGACATCTCGACTGCTCCTTCGACTGCGCTCAGGATGACAGCTCGATGTGACATTATAGAATAGAAAAGGCGCCCTTTGGGCGTTTTTTTTGGTTTATAACTTTTAAAATGAAAATTGCTAACTTCACTTAGCTGTGCTGAACTGGTTTCGGTATCGTACGCTAAAAATCATTGAAACAATGTTTAGCTAATTTTGAGCAAGTTTTACCTATTGAAGAAATGAACAGCTCATCAAGAATATTCAACAATTCAGAAGTTTATAATTTCTATTCTTAGTATATAGATGAAATTTTGCGTGTAGCACTTACATATAATTCGCGCTAATTAGAAGCAACTAACATTATGAAAAAAAAGATACTTAGGATAGTATTACTAGTAGGAACTTTAATTTCTTTGTTCTACGTACCATGGGTTTTGGTATGGGCTTGGATTTTACCATTGCCAAATACGGTTCAGGAACAGGTAGATGAAGCGATAAATCATGGTTTTGATGGAATGATTGTGTATGTGGACGAAGCAGGAAAACCACCAGCATTTTATACAGGTGGTTGGAAAAATCGAGAAAACAAAATACCGGCAGACCCGAAATCATTATTTAAAATTGCAAGCATTAGTAAGTTGTATACCGCCGTTGCCATCACAAAACTAGCCAAGGACAATCATTTATCTTTAGATGATACACTTGCTGAATACTTTCCAGAACTTGTAGGCAGAATTGAAAATGCAGAAAAAATCACTTTAAAACTGATGGTACAACATCGAAGTGGTATTCCAAATTTCACAGATAACCCTGCCTATTGGGAAAATGAACAAGAAAATGGAAAAAAAGCACTTGAATTTGTTCTCGATTTGCCAGCGAGTTTTGAGCCTAATAAAGGTTATGAATATTCAAACACTAATTATTTATTGCTTCGAAATATTATTGATAAGGTTTTGGGCTATAGCCATGAGCAGTATATCAAAGAGAAAATCTTGCTGCCACTCGAATTAAACAATACATTTTTTTCTCTTAATGAAGTAAGCATTGACGATGTTATGAGTGGTTATTATGTTGGGATAGAACAAGATTTTAAAACGAATGAAAATGGAATGTTAGCAACAGCAGAAGATGTTGGAATATTCTTAAGAGCTTTAAACGATGGTTCTGTATTTGAAGAGGGTGAAAAGGAAATCTACTCATCCATTTACGAGTATAAACATGGGGGTTTGGTTCCTGGCTATCAAAGCCTTGCAGAATATCATGAAGATATTGATGCAGTTATCGTACAATTTATAAACACAACAGATTTTAATGGATATGAGTGGAATTTATCCGAAATTACTATTAATCGTATTGTAAAAATACTTAAGAGAAAATAATACATCTTTTATCGAGTATAAGTCGTTGAGAAAACTGGCTTCAATAAGGTGTTAGCTCGTTGTAACTATTGTGATGTCCACGAACTTTTGAAAAGGTGCCCCTTGGGCGTTTTTTTTGGATTTTGGGAACTCTTGGTAAACCCAGAACAGTGTTTTGCCAACTCAGCAAATACTTCCATCTATCCAAACTGGAATTTTAATCAGAAAAATACTAACTTCATTTATCTGGGCCGAATTGGTTTCGGTATCGGTCGGTATAAATCATTTAAGCCCTGTTCTTCTATTTAATAAAATGAAAAAACTGCTCTTTTTCTGGAAAGAATTGCTTGCCACGTTCTGGTTTGTACCTGTTATAATTATTGGTTTAGCAGTAGTATTGTCAGTAAGCTTAGTTTCATTGGATAATATGATAACCATCCCACAAGAAGGTTGGATTCGCTTTTTTTAGTGAATAGCTCCGATTCTGCAAGAAGCATTTTATCTACTATTTCAGGTGCTATGATCGGTGTTGCAGGAACAGTTTTTTCAGTTACATTGGTTGCTTTGACACTTGCCTCCTCTCAATTTGGCCCTAGACTGATAAAAAACTTTATGTACGTACGCCTCAACCAAGTAGTTTTGGGTTCATACATTGCCACATATCTATATTGCCTCTTGGTTTTAAATGCTATAAAGGACGGAAATGGATATACTTTTATTCCATCCATTTCCATTCTTGTTGCCATTTTAATGGCCATAGCAAATATTACTTTGCTTATCGTATTTATACACCAAATTGCAGTAAGTATTCAAGCAGACAAGGTTATTTCTGATATATCAAACCTTATTTTGGAACAAGTAGAAACGCTTTTCCCGGAAAAAATGGGAGATGAACCCAAGAACAATAAAGATTTCGATGAAGATGCTGCTATTTCCAACTATCAAAAACAAACAGGTATCAAATCTCCCAAAAATGGTTATCTGCAATACTTGGACAGCGAAGTAATATCAAAGATAATAACTGATAATGATTCCTTGTTTAAATTAAAACACAGACCGGGTAGCTTTTTAGTGAAAGACCAAGAAATTGGCGTGATTTATTCAAACATGGATTGGCAAGCAGAATCCATAGATGAGCTACTACACCAATTTGTTTTTGGAAAAATAAAGACCTCCCAGCAGGATTTGGAATTTTCAATCCATCAAATGGTAGAGATTGCGGCCAGGGCATTATCTCCAGGGGTAAACGACCCATATACCGCAATTGCCTGTATTGACAATCTAACGGCGACTATGTGCTACTTGGCACAAGCCAAATTCCCTTCAAGGTATCGTGTTGATGAAGACGGAAATCTTAGAGTTATTGCAGATGTATTGGATTTTGAAGGCGTATTAAATGCAGCATTTAATCAAATCAGACAATTTTCAGTAGGAAGCACCTCGGTAATTATAAGGCTTTTGGAAGCATTGATAACCATCCAAAATTTCACCAAACGAGAAGGTCACAAAAAGGCGATAATCAATCATGTTGAGATGGTGTTGCGATTAGGAAAAGAAACAATAAAAGAAAAAAATGACCTTGACGATTTGGAAAAAAGAGCGAACCTAATTTTGAAGTAATGAAGAACTACTGGCTACAACAAGTTGTATAAGAGCAACTCCAAAATCAGAAACTATTCTAAGCACTGCTTCGCAATCACCCGTTGGGAGTACTTGCGGTTTTTACAAAAAAGAGCAAGAACTCACTTGGAACCTAAATCTGAATAAGTCAAAAATAATTACCAATTTGGTAACTTTTTGCTAGATTTGCGACAAACAATCATAATGTGAGGGTAATAGCCAAACGCACATTACGGAATTTCTGGGAGAAACACGCCGACAGAGAGGATCAATTAAAAGCGTGGTTCAGGGAAACCGAAAAGTCCGAATGGAAAAACATAAACGAACTAAAAAATGATTATCCAAGCGCAAGTATTCTAAAGGACAACAGAATTGTTTACAACATCAAAGGAAACAACTATCGGTTGATCGTAAAGTTCAACTTTGAATATCAAATATGCTGGATACGTTTTATTGGAACCCACGCGGAATATGACAAGATTGACGCAAACAACATCTGACAAATGAATATAGTACCAATCAGAAACGAAAAAGATTATCAAAATGCCCTCAACAGGCTTGAGGATATTTTTGATGCAAAAAAAGGAACTGAGGAAGGAGACGAACTGGAAATCCTTTCGATTTTAATCGATCGTTACGAAAATGAAAATTTTCCAATCGACATGCCAGACCCAATTGAAGCCATCAAATTCCGAATGGAGCAAATGGGAATGAAACAAAAAGACTTGGCAGAAGTTGTGGGGTTTAAAAGTAGGGTCAGCGAAATTTTAAATAGAAAAAGAAAGTTGACTTTAGGAATGATTCGAAAACTGAATACCACGCTTCATATTCCAACTGAAGTTTTGGTTCAGGATTATTAATAATAAGTCAGTTACCAGCGCGATATCACTGAATATTTTGGTAAAGCTATCCGTAACCAAAGGTTAAATGCAACCGATAAGTGCAACCCAAAAAACACCCTAATCCTCACCCCTCCTTCGCAATCACCCGTTTGGAATAATCATAAATCCGTTCAAACTGCTCTTCCAAGCCCATATCGCTGTTATCAAACTCAATGGCATCCTTAGCTTGGGTCAAGGGTGAAATGGTACGGGTAGAGTCGATTCGGTCGCGCTCTTCTACGTTTTTAAGCACTTCAGGATAGGTGACCTTCTCCCCTTTTTCCAATAGTTCCTTGTAGCGACGGTTTGCCCTAGTTTCAGGCGAAGCTGTCATAAACAGTTTTAGTTCGGCATCTGGGAACACCACGGTGCCTATATCACGCCCGTCCATCACAATGCCCTTGTCCTTGCCCATTGCTTGCTGGATCTTCACCAATTTTTCACGGACTTCCTTGATCGCAGCTACGGGACTCACAAAACCGGACACCCGCATAGATCTTATTTCCCGCTCCACATTTTCATCGTTCAAAAACATTTCGGAGCGACCTGTTCCCTTATTGGGCACAAATTTGAGGTGTATTTCCGATAGTTTATCAACCAAAGCGGCCTTATCCAACTCCCCTTTATCGTTGATGATGCCCTCTTGCAAAGCAAAAAGGGTCACCGCTCGGTACATGGCACCCGTATCCACATATATATAATTTAAGGCAGAAGCCAACCTTTTGGCAATGGTACTTTTTCCCGTGGAGGAATATCCATCTATTGCTATTGTTATTTTTTTCATTGAAACAAAAATAGGGATAACACCCCTAAAGTCGCCTTTAGGGGGGAATTCCTTTACAAAAAGTCCTTTAGGCCTTTGAAGTTGGAATATATCAAATGTAGTTGAGACTAGAGTTTTTTTGCATTCTTGACCTTTTGCTTGGTAACCGCAATGTCGATAACCTCACTCATGTCCGTTACATAATGGAACGTAAGCCCTTTCAGGTATTCGTCCTTGATTTCCTCAATATCTTTTTTATTGTCCGCACACAGAATGATTTCCTTAATGCGTGCCCTTTTAGCGGCCAAAATCTTCTCTTTGATCCCTCCCACGGGCAAAACCTTGCCCCTGAGCGTAATCTCGCCCGTCATCGCCAAGCTCTTCTTCACCTTACGTTGTGTGAAGAGGGACACCAGCGAGGTCAGCATGGTGATACCCGCACTAGGGCCGTCTTTTGGCGTGGCACCTTCGGGCACGTGAATGTGCACATTGTATTTATCGAATACCTCTGGATCGACCCCATAGGTTTCTGCATTGGATTTTATGTATTCCATGGCAATGGTGGCGGACTCCTTCATCACCTTGCCGAGGTTACCGGTAATGTTCATGGCACCTTTTCCTTTGGAAAGAATGGATTCTATAAACAAAATATCGCCACCTACGCTGGTCCACGCCAAACCTGTGACCACTCCGGCCACATCGTTGTTTTCGTACTTATCGCGTTCCAAACGGGCCGGGCCGAGAATTTCCTCAATATTTTCGTTGGTCAAGGTAACATTGTATTCCTCCTCCATAGCAATGGATTTTGCAGCATAACGTACCACTTTGGCTATCTGTTTTTCCAAACTACGCACTCCGGACTCACGGGTGTAGCCTTCCACAATTTTCTCCAATTGCCGTTTCCCTATTTTTAGGTCTTTTTTGGAAAGTCCGTGCTCCTCCAACTGCTTTGGCAACAAATGGCGTTTGGCGATCTCCACCTTTTCCTCGATGGTATAACCCGTAACGTTGATGATTTCCATACGGTCGCGCAAGGCTGGCTGTATGGTGGACAGGTTGTTCGCCGTGGCAATAAACATTACTTTGGACAAATCGTACCCCATTTCCAGGAAATTATCGTGGAACTCGCTATTCTGTTCAGGGTCCAATACCTCCAACATCGCGGAAGACGGGTCCCCTTGGTGACTGCTTGCCAGTTTATCGATCTCATCCAAAATAAACACGGGGTTGGAAGTTCCAGCTTTCTTCAAACTTTGAATAATACGACCCGGCATGGCACCAATGTAGGTTTTTCGGTGTCCACGAATTTCCGCTTCATCACGCAGGCCGCCCAAGGACATACGTACATACTCCCTGCCAAGGGCCTCGGCCACGGATTTCCCTAAAGAGGTTTTACCCACTCCGGGAGGCCCGTACAGGCAAAGGATGGGCGATTTCATATCGTTTCGCAGCTTCAAGACCGCCAAATATTCAATAATCCTTCGCTTTACATCTTCCAGGCCGTAGTGATCTCGATCCAAAATCTTTTGGGCACGCTTTAGGTCGAACTTATCCTTGGAATATTCGTTCCATGGCAAATCCAACAAAAGGTCCAAATAATTACGTTGGATGGAATACTCGGCTACTTGTGGGTTCATACGTTGCATTTTGGAGAGTTCCTTCTCAAAATGTTCCTGTACTTTTTTGCTCCATTTTTTCTTTTTGGCCTTTTCTGCCATCTCATCCACCTCTTCCTCATACGATAATCCTCCAAGTTCTTCTTGAATGGTCTTCATTTGTTGGTGGAGGAAATACTCGCGTTGCTGTTGGTCCATATCGCTGCGGACCTTGCTCTGGATATCGTTGCGCAGCTCCAATTTTTGAAGTTCCATGTTCATGTACTTCAAAGTGGCCAATGCCCTTTCCTGAAGATTTGGCATCTCCAAAAGTTGCTGCTTTTCTTTAACCGCAAGATTCAGGTTGGAAGACACAAAATTGATCAAGAACGAATTGCTCTGAATGTTCTTGATGGCAAAAGTGGCTTCGCTAGGAATATTGGGGTTGTCCTTTATGATTTTAAATGCCAACTCCTTGATGGAATCGATGATGGCCTCAAATTCGCTTCCTTTTTCATCGGGACGCTCCTCCGCGGCCTCGCTCACCTTGGCCGTGATATACGGTTTCTCGGTCAGAACTGCATCTATTTTGAATCGTTTCTTTCCTTGTATGATCACCGTAGTATTTCCATCGGGCATTTGAAGCACCCTTAGGATACGGGCAACAGTACCCACTGTGTTAATGTCCTCAAGGCCGGGGTTTTCAACACCTTCGTCCTTTTGGGATACCACTCCAATGGTCTTAGTGCCATTATTGGCATCCTTGATCAAGTTGATGGATTTGTCCCTACCTGCTGTAATTGGAATTACTACTCCGGGGAACAGTACCGTATTTCTGAGGGGCAATACCGGCAAAGTTTCCGGCAGGCTCTCCCTGTTCATCTGTTCCTCGTCCTCAGGGGTCAACAACGGGATCAACTCCGCATCTTCATCCAGCCCTTGTAAATCTATATTGTCAAAATTGGTAATTTTCATCTCTCCCATATCAACTTTTCGGTCATTTTGTCATAATCTACAAACGACCCGTGTTTTTATTCAACATTAAAGCTTGTACAAATCCCTCAAAATCAATGTTTATGGCGATTCACAAGCTTATTATCACCCATTAATTGGCAATTCTTGTGCCATTAAAAATCAAATTTTAAGAAAAAAGTGTAACAAATGCTAAATTGTGTAATCTATAAGACAAACAAATCATTTTTTGAGCCACCAAAATGAACATATTGACACACTGCTCGAATTGTGCATGCAAGGGAAGCAAAGTGCACAGCTAGAGGTTTACAACCGTTATTACAAAGCGATGTACAACACCGCTTTAAGGATTGTAAAGCATACCGCCGAAGCAGAAGATGTGATGCAGGAATCGTTCCTGAGCGCATTTACCAAGCTGCATACCTTTAAGGGTGACGTCACCTTCGGGGCATGGTTAAAGCGGATTGTGATCAATAACAGTATTTATCATTACAAAAAGCAGCAGAAAAAACGCGCTGCAGATTTGGATGATGTAATGTACAAGGTCGAAGATAATGATGGAGTTGCTTCAGATCAAAATGGTTACACAGAACTGAAGGCTCAAAAAGTGATGGAGACCATGAAAAGTTTGAAAGACAATTACAGAGTTTCTTTGACCTTACATTTAATTGAAGGGTACGATTACGAAGAAATCAGTGAGATAATGAACATTAGCTATGCTAATTGTAGAACCACGATTTCGAGGGCCAAACAAAACCTGAGAAAAATGTTGACCGTAAATGTGTAGTTATGAACAAAGATAATTTAGATAGGTTGTTTGAAAGACTCCACGGAGAGTTTGATGTAGCGGAACCGCAAAGTGGGCACCAAGAACGCTTTTTGGAAAAGCTGAACAAAGATCAGGGCACTATTGTCCTAAATGAGAGAATATCTTGGTGGAAACCTTTGTCCATAGCTGCATCCATTGCCCTAGTGGCACTCTTGGGCTACCAAGCCTTTGGCCCACAACCCAGCATTAAGCAACAGGTAACAAAAATTGCCCCCGAAGTTTCCCAAACCGAGTTCTATTTTGCGAATTTGATAGAGGAACAGGTTGAAGAGCTAAAAGAGGAGAAAACCCCGGAAACGGCCCAATTGGTGGACGACACCTTGGCACAATTGGAAAAACTGGACAAAGATTATGAAACCCTTGAGCAGGATTTGGTAAACGGCGGCGACAGTAAAATTATCCTGAGTGCCATGATTACCAATTTCCAAACACGAATCGACCTTTTAAAAGAAGTTTTGAGCCAAATAGAAAACATTAAGAACTTAAAATCACAAAATGATGAAAGCTTTACCATTTAAATACATTTTTTTCGCCTTGGCTTTGATACCGCTTGTTGCGATTGCCCATGTGGATAACCAGAAGTTGAACGGGAGGTACACCAAGGAAAAAACCATAAAAAAAGAGTACAACGTTAATTCCGATGCCCTCTTTAAGGTAAAAAACAGTTATGGCAACCTCAACATTACCTCTTGGAACGAAAACCGTGTGGTTATCGAGGTACATATAAAAACCAACGGCAACGATGAAGATCGCGTTCAAGAGCGACTGGAGGAGATTGATGTGGACTTTGAAAACAGTTCAAGTATGGTATCCGCCATAACACAATTTGGAGACCAAAGCAATAGCTGGGGATGGAGCTGGGGAAAACGCAAAAAAGTGAGCGTACAGGTAAATTACACCATTAAACTGCCCGTTAAAAACAATGTAAACCTAAGCAATGACTATGGTAGCATTATCCTTGACCGTATTGACGGCCATGCCAAGATTAGCTGCGACTATGGAAATTTGGAAATCGGTGA
Source organism: Flagellimonas sp. B-3 (assembly GCF_056857835.1). Lineage (NCBI taxonomy): Bacteria > Pseudomonadati > Bacteroidota > Flavobacteriia > Flavobacteriales > Flavobacteriaceae > Flagellimonas > Flagellimonas sp. B-3. The sequence continues at coordinate 84,266 of NZ_JBSXNW010000023.1, read as the reverse complement.
GCTTCGTGGGCGCAACAATGAGCTTAAGTTCGACTATACCTCTCGATCTACTTTTGATTATGTGAACAGTGCCGAAATTGTAGCGGACTATTCCGGGTTTACCATCAAAAAAGCTGGGAACCTGAACATAAGGGCCGATTATACCAATGCTGTCGTTGAAGAGATGAAAAATCTGGAGTACTCCAGCGATTACGGATCTGTCGAAGTGAACAACGTAGAAAATGTAACTGGCAACGGAGACTATATTGGCGTAAAACTGGGCAATGTACACGGCAATGTTTCCATAAACGGCGATTATGGATCCTTAAAAATAGACCGTTTGGCCCCAGATGCCGGAAACGTGGAAATACGAACCGATTACACAGGCATTAAAATAGGTTATGACCCAGGATACCATTTCGATTTTGAGATTTCTGCCGAATATGCCGGGGTAAATGGCAAGGAGAATTTTGAAATCAACATCAGTAAAGAAAAATCTACCGAGAAATACTACAGTGGCTACTACGGAAAAGCAAATTCCGGAAACAAGGTAAGCATTACCAGTGACTACGGAGGAATCTCATTTTATCAAAATTAACATCAAATCAAAAACAATTTTAAACACAAGATCATGAAAAAACTTATCACACTTACGCTAACATTGGGGATGATGGCCTGTACCAGTGCCCAATGGGGAAAACGAGTTAAAGGAAATGGCGATTACGTAACTGTTGAACGCTCCGTAGGCAACTATGACGGCGTCGCCCTTGCAGGTTGGTTTGATGTAGACCTGGTATCGGGGAATGAAGGGGAAATTACCCTCGAAGGGGAATCCAATTTATTGGAGCACATTAAAACGGAGGTCAAAGATGGAAAGTTGGTCATTAAAGCGGAAAAGGGCATGAATCTCAGGCCATCCAGTTGGAACAAGGGCATTCATATTACCGTTCCAGTGGAATCCATTGAATTTGTGAGTCTATCGGGCTCTGGAGATGTTGTAGGCAAAACCATGATAAAGTCCGACCATTTCAATGCAAGCATGTCGGGTTCGGGCGACGTTAGCCTTATGGTAGAAGCAGAAGAAGTAGAAGCTGCACTTTCAGGCTCTGGAGATATAAACTTATCCGGTAGGGCAACGGACTTTACCGTGTCGGTTTCGGGCTCAGGAGATATAAAAGCATACGACTTAGAGGCCGATTTTGTGAAGGCAACGGTTTCCGGTTCTGCTGACATTAAAGTTACCGCCCACCAATCCATTGATGCCAGAGTGTCCGGTTCGGGCGACATCCATTACAGGGGCAACCCTAAAAAAATAAAATCAAAAGCTTCCGGTTCGGGGGACATAACCAAAGGATAAGACCGGGTTTATCATCAATCAAAAAATGAAAAAGCCCTGAAAGTTTCAGGGCTTTTTTATGCAACTTGTCTTGCATCTATTCTTGCATTGACTCACCTATTTCTTTCCAAGTGACCAACTTTATGTTTTCTTCCTCCAAAATCTTGGCACATTCCTCACTGGTAAAAAAATCGTAATCGTTTTGGCGCCATTTGGCTCCCCAGTATGGATGTTCAAAAGACATGCCTTGGCTTTCCAGATCATCGTAAGCGCAATGTATGATCATTACATGAACTCCAGGCTCCATGGCCCTAAGCGTATCAGCATAATATTCTGACATGGCATCCTTATCAAAGTCCTGGGGTGCAGCCCCAAAAATTTGATTGACCACCGCCATGGGTTCAGGGGCGGCCTCCCCTCCCAATTGTTTTATTTGATGGTTGACCATGGTAGGAATACCATATTCCCTCCCCAATTTTGTGTATAATTTATAGTAGCGGGGATCTGTTGCGAACAAACACCCCATGTGACTGTCCAAATGGGTTGGGTTGACTCCCATAGCAATCGCCTTATCAATCTGTGCCCGTAGTTCAATTTCAACCTCCTCTATCTTGGCATTTTCCCAAAGTTCATTACAATCGCTATAAAAATATCCATTGGCGTCCACTAAACTTGATACGTTGGAGCGGGATGCCACAGGCCCGTATCGTAACAGTTTCCATTCGCTGGTCAAGGTCAAGTGTATGCCCAGATCATGATCAGGGTTTGCTTTTGCATATTGGGCCACTTCGGGGAACCAAGGTGTGGGCACCATAATACTGGCACTGTTCACGGAGCCTTCTTCCAGGGCATTGAATGTAGCTTTGTTCACGGTGTGAGTCACCCCAAGATCATCGGCATGAATAATCAAAAGTTTGGTGTCCGCAGAGAATCCAAGTCGTTCCTGGAGACTTTTTTGGGCATGGAGCCCTTTTCCTGTCAACAAAATTGAGAGGGCAATTAATAAGAAGTTTTTCATGTGTCTAGTTATTTTTATTGACGCGAGTCAGCAAAAAGATACCGATTAAAAAGAATATGGCCAAGAATATAGTGCTGTTACGCATGCTTCCCGTAAGTTGCGCCACCATTCCGTACATAAGCGTTCCGATGATGATGCCTATTTTTTCCGCAACATCATAAAAACTGAAAAACGATGTGGTATCTGTAGTCTCGGGCAAAAATTTGGAATAGGTGGAACGGGACAAGGCCTGAATCCCTCCCATCACAATACCGACCAATCCAGCGGCAATATAAAAATCCATGGGGGTCTGTAGGAAATAGGCATACACACAAAGCAATGTCCAAATTACGTTGATCACGATAAGTGTCCGAATATTGCCAAAAGCCTTGGACGCCCTTGCGGTTACCGTTGCCCCTAAAATAGCTACAAGCTGAATCAGCAAAATACTTACAATCAATCCCATGGTACGTTCATCGTCCGAACCCCATACAATTTCTTCTTCCCCAAAATAGGTGGCGATCAACATAATGGTCTGTACCGCCATACTATAGGTAAAAAATGCACCTAGGTAGCGTTTCAACTTCCTATTATGTCCAAGTTGGTGCCAGACCTGTTTTAACTCTTTAAAACCATTCAGGATGATGTGATGGCGTTCTCCTTCGCGCTTGTACCCTTTGGGTAAATGTGCAAAAGTGTATTGGCTAAAGAGTATCCACCAAATTCCAACAGAGATAAAGGAATACTTCATGGCCTTGATCTCCGCAAGCTCCCCGCCACTATCCGTGATGCCGAAAAAATCGGGTTCCATCACCATAGCCAAATTAAACACCAATAATATAACACTGCCAATATAACCGAGAGAAAAACCTTTAGCACTTATGCTATCCTGTTGCTCCGGAAAAGCGATGTCAGGCAAATAGGAATTGTTGATGGCAAAACTGACCCAAAACCCTACAAGCCCAAAGAAATAACAGGCGAGACCAAAATAAATGTACTCCAAAGAGAACCAATATAATCCAATGCACGAGCCCGCTCCCAAATAGCAGAAGAACTTGAGGAATACTTTTTTGTTCCCCAAATAGTCCGCCACGCCCGAGACGAGAGGGGTTACAATGGCTATAAAAACAAAGGCCAGAGAGGTTACATAACTGATCAATGGCGCCCTAGCGATTTCACCACCAAAAATAGTGACCTGCTCTATGCCTGCGGTCCTAAACAATAGCCCATAAAAAAGCGGGAAAATTGCGGAGGATATGACCAAGCTGTACACCGAATTGGCCCAATCGTAAAACGCCCAAGCATTCAATAGTTTTTTGCTTCCTTTGAGTGCCAGTGTCTGTGCCATAATTTTTATTTACAAAAAAATGTCACTTCGAATCTTTTTTGAAAAACCCTTTCAATGTCGGTCGGGTTTCTCGTTTAGTTCGAAATGACATTCACTAATTATTCTTTACATCTATTTGAACGATGTTACCCCAAATTTACGTGCTTCTTGTTTTGCAGCAGGTGCCCATTGGGTCAAATTGTTGATTCTGGTATCGTTGGACGGGTGCGTGCTCAAAAACTCCGGAGGAGCCTGTCCGCCCGATTCCGCTTTCATGCGCTGCCAGAGTTTGGCGGCCTCATCTGGATTGTATCCGGCAATTGCCATAATCTGCAATCCTATTTTATCGGCCTCGGTTTCGTGGTTTCTGCTAAAGGGAAGCATTACCCCAATTTGGGAGCCCACACCATAGGCTTGGTTGAACAATCCTCTGGTCTGGTCATCCTTTATGGCCACATTTCCGGCCACCGCACCAATCTGCTGTATGGTGCTCGCACTCATGCGCTGGGCACCATGATCGGCCAAAGCATGTGCCACTTCGTGTCCCATTACAACCGCAATACCAGTCTCATTTTGTGCTATCGGCAAAATACCGGTGTAAAACACAATCTTACCCCCCGGCATACACCACGCGTTTACGGTTTCGTCCTCCACCAAATTATATTCCCATTGATAGTCCTTTAAATACCCTGGATATCCGTTGGCGTCCAACCAACGTTCCGCAGCTGAAGCAATCCGCTGCCCTACCCTTGTGATCATTTGGGCTTCGGATGTTCCTTTAACCACTTTGTTTTCTTCCAAAAACTGATCATATTGGGAGAAAGCCATGGGAAACATTTGGCTATTGTCATAAAAATTAAGTGTGCTCTTTCCAGTAAATGGATTGGTCTTGCAAGCCATCACTGCCAAAAACACCAAAAAGGTAAGACTAAGCTTTTTCATAGGTAAAATTGTTTTGTATTATGAAAATTACAAAATTTTATTTTCCGAATATGTGAAGCTCCGTGAAATCCTTACCAACTTCGATCGAGTTATTGCCATTCAACTTAATATCGTTCAAATCGACTTCTTCATTGTCAAGCTCCACGGTTTCAATGGTAAACGGGAGTCCGTGGAAGGTCATTTTAAAATTGTTGTATGGTGTAATGAAATTGCCATCCTTAAACTGCTGAATGATCAATTCGTTTTCCTTGCCCGTCAATTTAAACCGTCTTAGGCTATATCTTCCTTTTTTGTAATCGTAACCCTCTTGTTGATCTTCGTATACTACGGAGTTTTCGGTACCTTCTTTATAATACACATCAATACCCAACTTTTCAATCTCCTTTTCCCCAATATATTGCTGTACCGGGTATTTAGGAATCATGGCGCCTTCTTTAACGAACAACGGAATGCGGTGGATTTCTGCAGACACCCAACGCTCAACTCCTCCCGCTATTAATTCATCCGTCCAGTAATTGTACCAATTCCCTTTTGGAAAATACATTCTCCTACCTTGTGCATTGGGCTCTTGCACCGGACATACCAACATTTGTTTTCCAAATATGAACTCATCGGTACGGAAATGGGTCTGGTGGTCTTCCTGATCGTAAAAAACCAAGGATTGAAGCATCGGAAAACCTTCTTTGATGTAATTATAGAACATGGTGTAGAGGTAAGGCATTAGTTGGTACCTCAGCTCGATAAACGCTCTTACTATGTTCGTGATTTCATCACCGAACGACCAAGGTTCTTGATCTCCGTGGTCACCACTTGAGTGTACCCTGCAAAATGGATGGAAAACGGCCAGTTGCATCCAACGGGCAAACAATTCGCCATTGGGCTGTTCGGCAAATCCACCAATATCGGAACCTGCAAAGGAATACCCGCTCATGCACAAACGTTGCATCTGTACGTTGGCAATCCATAGGTGTTCCCATGTGGCGACATTATCGCCTGTCCAAGTGGCACAATAGCGCTGGGTACCGGCATATGCCGCCCTGGTAAGTACAAAGGGCCTGCGGGGGAACATATATTTTTTGACACCTTCGTAGGTTGCGCGCACCATCTGCATCCCATATACATTATGTGCCTTTCTATGGCTACAGGGATGCCCGTCATAATCGTGCCTCACATCCAAATTGGCGGTTTTTGTGGGCACCTCCATCACAGCGGGCTCGTTCATATCGTTCCAAACCCCGCTAACGCCCAGGTCCGCGATCATTTCTTTGTACAGGTCCGCCCACCACTCCCGGACTTTGGGATTGGTAAAGTCTGGGAACTTACATTCGCCCGGCCATACTTTGCCTTTAAAATGGGGGCCATCCGCCCTTCTACAAAAGAATCCGTTGTCCATGGCCTGCTGATATACCCAATACTCGCGATCTATTTTAATTCCGGGGTCTATCATGGTGATGACCTTAAAGCCATCATCCTCCATTTCCTCGATCATTTTCTTGGGATTGGGGAAGTATTGGTTGTTCCAGGTAAAACACCTGAACCCTTCCATATAATCAATATCCAGATAGATGGCATCGCAGGGTATGTTCAATTTCCTAAAATTTGAAGCAATGTCCTTCACTTTTTGTTCGGGGAAATAACTCCATTTGGATTGATGGAAACCCAAGGCCCAAAGCGGGGGAAGTTCGGGAACACCTGTTAAATCGGTATAAGATTCCACGACCTCCTTCATTTTGGGGCCGTAGAAAAAGTAATAGTTCATTTCGCCCCCATCGGCCCAAAAACTGGTGACATTTCGTTTTTCGGCAGCAAAATCAAAATACGTACTGAATGAATTATCGAAAAATATACCGTAAGCTATGTTCTCTTTTAGCCCAATATAGAAAGGGATGGATTTGTACAGTGGTTCCTGATCTTTGCCATAGGCGTAGGAATCCGTTACCCAGTTGTTCACCCTTTTTCCTTTTAGGTTGGTGTGCGATGCCTTATCCCCCATTCCATAATAACTTTCGCCGGAATGGCATACTTTGCTCATTTTTACCACGTTCCCGCCAAAGTCAAAATTTTCCTCCCAATGGAAACCTAGTTCGTCTTCTGTAAGGATCACATCATCCATATCAACAATCTGAACCTTGAGATTGGCCTTGTTGATATATATTTTAATCTTGGACGTGATTATGACATATTCCGGTATTTCCTCCTCTACGGTAAGTTCGTTGTACCCAAGGTTGACATCTTCGTTTATGGCATAGGAGAAGTCGGGTTCAAAAACATATTCCGTAGCATACCTAAAGCGGACCACACTGTCCCTTAGAATGGTGACTTGTAGAATGACACCGTTTTGGGTGGTGAAATATATTTTGTCGTTTTCTTGTTTAAAATCGACTATGTGATTGGGGAGTTGATTCCCTCTTTTTTCAATTTCCGTATTGGTTATCATCTGTAATCAGTTGAGGCTAGCAAAAGAACTACAAAAGCCTGAATAATTAAAAATATGTTTTGAAAAGCAATCAACTACAACGTTTTAGTCGCCCGTTTATTTATAAACGACCACACCCAAGGGTGGCAGGTTCATCAAAACGGATTGCTCGTACCCATTCCATGCGGTTTTGGAAGGTTTTATTGTTTTCTTTCCAACTCCGCTGCCCGAGTATTTTTTATCATCGCTATTAAAGAGCAATTTTAAGGTCGAAGTCTTTGGAATGCCCAACCTATAGTTTTCACGAGGCACAGGGGTAAAGTTGCAAACAACGATCAAATCATCTTTAGGGTCCGCTCCCTTTCTAATGTATGATATGACCGTGTTTTCCCGGTCGTTGTACTCGATCCACCGAAATCCCTCTGGCTTAAATTGCTTTTCGTAAAGCGCCGGTTGGGCCTTGTACATTTTGTTTAGGTCCTTGATGGTATCTTGTATACCTGAATGGAGATCATATTGTGTCAAGTCCCATTCCAGACCCTCTTGGAAATTCCATTCGGAAGATTGTCCAAACTCGCCCCCCATAAACAGGAGATTTCCTCCTGGATGGGTGAACATATACCCAAAGAGCAATCTCAGATTGGCAAAACGTTGCCATTCGTCCCCGGGCATTCGATACAGTAAGGACTGTTTGCCATACACCACCTCGTCGTGCGAAAAGGGCAACATAAAATTCTCGGTAAAGGCATAGGTAAGGCTAAAGCTGATGGCATTTAAATCATACGATCGGTGAATGGGGTCTTTTTTAAAAAACTCCAAGGTGTCGTGCATCCAGCCCATCATCCATTTCATTCCAAAGCCCAGCCCGCCGTAATGAACAGGTTTGGTTACTCCCGTAAAGGCCGTGGATTCCTCGGCAATGGTCTGCACTCCTTTAAAGCTGGCATATACTTCTTGGTTCATCTCCCGCAAAAAGGACATAGCTTCCAAATTCTCGTTATTGCCATACATATTGGGCTCCCATTCACCGTCTTCGCGAGAATAGTCCAAATAAAGCATGGATGCCACGGCATCGACCCGTAATCCATCCACATGGTATTGATCGAGCCAAAAAATGGCGTTGCTTATCAAAAAGGCGCGTACTTCGTTTCTTCCGTAGTTAAAAATAAGGCTTTTCCAGTCGGGATGATACCCCCTTCGCCTATCCGGATGTTCATATAGGTGCGATCCATCAAAATAGCCAAGTCCATGTGCATCTTCGGGAAAGTGCGACGGCACCCAATCCAAAATAACACCGATACCGCGTTGGTGCAAGGCATCTACCAGAACCTTAAAATCCTCTGGTTTGCCAAAACGCGAAGTAGGCGCAAAATACCCTGTTATTTGATACCCCCACGAAGGATCGTAGGGATATTCCATCACGGGCATCAACTCCACATGGGTAAAGCCCATTTCCTCTACATAATCGGCCAATTGCTCCGCCATCTCCAGATAGCTGAGCGATTCCCAGCCGTTCTTTTTCTTCCAGGAACCCAAATGTACTTCGTAGACGGAATAGGGCCTGTCCAAGCCGTTCCTTTTCTCGCGGGTTTCCATCCAGTCCCCATCTTTCCATTGATGGGCGTCGTCCCAAACCAGCGAAGCCGTTTGTGGTGGTTGTTCACAAAAACGCGCAAAGGGGTCGGCTTTCTCTGTCCAAATGTCGTTGTTGTTGGAGTGTATTTTGTATTTGTACTTGGTGCCCTTGTCCACTCCCGGGATAAATCCCTCCCATATACCACTACTGTCCCAACGCACATTCAATTGGTGTTGGCTAGCGTTCCAGTAATTAAAATCGCCAACCACACTGACGGATTTAGCGGAAGGTGCCCAAACAGCAAAATACGTACCTTTAACACCATCCACCTCCGTAAGGTGCGACCCCAATTTTTTGTAGAGCCGAAAGTGTTTGCCTCCTTTAAAAAGATTGATATCAAATTCTGTAAAAAAACTATGAGGAACTACCTTGGACATATATCTGGGTTTAGTACTATACAATAATAAGCATCTTTGAGCAAGAATACGATTATAACAAGAGGTTTGGCATTGGAAACAACATTTTTTTTTAAAATGGAACGCTTTTTGATTTTAATGCAGCAACAGATAAAATGAACACAAACTAAAAATCCAAAATCATGAATAAATTTAGTACAATTTTAGGTGTCGTAATCGTTTTTGTCCTCGCAGCATGCGAAGGTCCTCAAGGCCCACCCGGTTTTGATGGGCTTGATGGGTTAGATGGACAAGACGGCCTTGACGGTATCCAAGGGCAGGTTGTTGAAGTGGAGGGTGTAAACTTTGGCTACGATGGTGAGGCCAACCTTTTTAGCACCTTAATCACTTTTTCAGATGTAACCGATTTCGAAGTATTTGAATCTGATGCCGTTTTGGTATACAGACACGATGGTGTTATCGACCTTAGCGATGGTTCCACTGCCGATGCCTGGACACAACTGCCTCAAAATTATTTTTTGGAGGGAGGTACCATTCAATATGTATTTGCACACACTTTTGTGGACTTGGAAATCTTTATTGATGGAAATTTTGACCTATCAGGCATAAGCACAGATTTTACTGATAATCAATTGTTCAGGATCGTGTTTGTGCCCAGCGAGTTTGCCGAATCGGCCGATTTTGATGCTTCAAATATTGACAATGTCATGTCCAAGCTTAATATTGATGAAGAACAAATCATGAAATTGGACATTCACTAAATCCCATAAAAATAGTATCTTAAGTCTCATTGGTAATCAATGGGACTTTTTTATTGGCTTTTTTTGAAAGGATTCCTATCCAATTCCGTCCAAACACATAAAAAACGAATCATGGGAAAAAGATTGCTATTACTTCTTTTAGTCGTATTTGCCGGATGTAAAGGCACATCACAAGAAGAGAAAAAAGAAACTACCAAGGAAACAGCCTTCAAAGTAAATAAAACCGATGCCGAGTGGAGGGCGGAACTCACCGATATGGAGTATTACGTACTCCGAAAAGCTGCAACGGAAAACGCTTTTTCCAGCGAGCTTTTGGATAACAAGCAAAAAGGCACCTATGTTTGTGCAGGTTGCGGCACGCCCCTTTTCAAAAGTGAGCATAAGTTTAAATCCGGAACGGGATGGCCTAGTTTCGACCGAGAGATCAAGGGCAACGTAGCATACGATACCGACTATAAAATAGGGGTGCCGCGCACCGAGGAGCATTGCGCGGTCTGTGGCGGCCACTTGGGACATGTTTTTAACGACGGGCCCAGCAACACCACCGGAAAAAGGCATTGCATAAACGGGGCCGCTCTTGATTTTATTCCAGACAACAACTAAAAAAACTTAAACCTTTATGGACAAAAAATACGGCGTAAACAAAACCGAAGAGGAGTGGAAACAAGAGCTTTCCGCTGAGGAATATTATGTTTTACGGCAAAAAGGAACCGAACGCCCCTACACGGGCAAATTCGACCTCCATTTTGAAAATGGCGACTACCACTGCAAAGCATGCAATGCCAAACTATTTGAAAGCGAACACAAGTTTGAAAGTGGTTGCGGATGGCCTTCTTTTGACCAAGCCGTAGCCGGTGCCATTGAATACATTCGTGATACCAGTCATGGCATGGTTCGTACCGAAACGGTCTGCGCCAATTGCGGGAGTCATTTGGGACATGTTTTTAATGATGGTCCCAAAGAAACTACAGGACAACGCTATTGCATCAACTCGGTGAGCATTGATTTTGATCCTGAGGAATAAATTGGGTTCCCAACATAACTTTCGCCCTAAGCGCAAGTTTTTGGCCGTTTCACAAACTAATCCATATTTGCCTTTTTTCAACTTGGGAAATGGGGATGGTTTTCCGTACTTTTGCACCTGCCGAGACGGCATATTTCTAATCTAACAACTAAAATCAAAATCTAATGAGCAAGTTCGATATAATTGTTTTGGGAAGTGGTCCAGGTGGATATGTTACTGCCATCAGGGCGTCGCAATTAGGTTTCAAAACAGCCATTATAGAAAAAGAAAGTTTGGGAGGCGTATGCCTTAATTGGGGGTGTATCCCGACCAAGGCCCTTCTAAAATCCGCTCAGGTTTTTGAATATCTAAAACATGCCGAAGACTACGGTTTGAACGCCAAGGATGTTGCACATGATTTTGATGCCGTTGTAAAAAGAAGCCGTGGGGTTGCCGATGGAATGAGTAAAGGTGTTCAATTCTTGATGAAGAAGAACAAGATTGAGGTCATTAATGGGTTTGGAAAGGTAAAACCTGGCAAAAAAGTTGAAGTAAAGGCCGAAAACGGTGACACCACCGAGTATTCAGCCGACAATATTATAATAGCCACCGGAGCGCGCAGTCGTGAGCTGCCAAGTCTTCCACAGGATGGTGAAAAGGTAATCGGTTACCGCGAGGCCATGTCCTTGAAAAAACAACCCAAGAAAATGATCGTGGTGGGCAGTGGCGCCATTGGTATGGAGTTCGCCTATTTCTATCACTCCATGGGCACAGAAGTTACCGTTGTGGAGTATATGCCGAACGTTGTTCCTGTTGAGGACGAAGATATTTCCAAGCAATTGGAGCGCAGCTTCAAAAAATCAGGCGTAAAAATCAAAACTTCTGCAGAGGTCACTAAAGTTGACACCTCTGGCGATGGCGTAAAAGCCACCGTAAAAACCAAAAAAGGGGAAGAGGTTCTTGAGGCTGACATCGTACTGTCTGCCGTCGGAATTAAAACCAACATTGAAAACATAGGTTTGGAAGATGTTGGGATTGCCACGGACAGAGATAAAATATTGGTGAACGATTACTACCAGACCAACATTCCCGGCTACTACGCCATTGGTGACATAACACCTGGACAGGCCTTGGCACATGTTGCCTCCGCAGAAGGAATCATATGTGTGGAGAAATTAGCAGGAATGCATGTGGAAGCTTTGGATTACGGAAACATCCCTGGATGTACGTACTGTATCCCCGAAATAGCCTCTGTTGGTTTGACAGAGAAGCAAGCCAAAGAAAAAGGATACGACCTTAAAATCGGGAAATTTCCTTTCTCCGCCAGTGGTAAAGCAAAAGCTGCAGGGACCCCGGATGGTTTTGTAAAGGTTATTTTTGATGCCAAATACGGTGAGTGGCTAGGTTGCCACATGATTGGGGTTGGTGTAACCGATATGATCGCCGAAGCCGTAGTTGCCCGAAAATTGGAGACCACAGGCCACGAAGTATTAAAAGCTGTTCACCCACACCCAACTATGAGCGAAGCGGTAATGGAAGCCGTTGCCGATGCTTATGATGAAGTAATCCACCTATAGACTATGCTGAAGATTTTTAGGGCCACTGCTATTTTAGAAGGTATTTCCTATCTACTCCTTTTCGGAATGACCATGCCGTTAAAGCATTGGGCAGATATTCCTGAACCGAACCAAGTTGTTGGTATGGCACATGGAATATTGTTTATTCTATATGTAGTGGTGGCCATAGTTTTTTGTTGGGAACGAAAATGGAAACTAAAAAGGTTTATTATACTCTTTGTTGCATCCTTGCTCCCATTCGGTACCTTTTATGCCGATAAAAAATACTTGAAAGATTTAGCCTAGAAAACTCTGGATGGCCAAATCGTAGCTTTGGAGCCCAAATCCAAGGATAACACCTTTGGCCCCAGGTGATATGTAAGACACATGACGGTATTCCTCACGCTGGTGCGTATTGGAAATGTGCACCTCGATTACCGGAGTTTCCACCGCCTTAACTGCATCGCCAATGCCTACAGAAGTATGCGTATAGGCAGCAGCATTTAGAACAATACCGTCGTAATCAAAACCTACTTCCTGTATTTTGCCGATCAGCTCCCCCTCTATATTGGATTGATAGTATTCCAATGCTACATCGGGAAACTTTTCCTGTAATTGTTTAAAGTAATCTTCAAAAGTAGTTTTCCCGTATACTTCGGGCTCTCTTTTCCCAAGTAAATTGAGGTTGGGTCCGTTGATGATCATTAGTTTCATAGCTGTAAAAATATGGTATTTTTTCAAGCACAAAAAAAGCGAAAGGGAAGCCCTCTCGCTTTTTTATACTTTTGGTGGCAGATGATTAGTTGAACCTGTATCCAGCACCGACTGTAAGGGTATTGATATCCACAACATCCCCAAAATCACCTCCCCTGCTTATTTGAAGGCCGTATCTGGCTTCAACAAACCAATTGTCATCAATTTGATAACCACCTCCAAAAGCTACGTCAATTCCAAGCTCACCGTCTGGAATGTCTTCCAACAAATAATTGATTTGTGGACCTGCTTGGATGTTAAACTTGTCGGCAACTTTATATTTGAACATTACGGGAACATATAAAGAAGTCAAATCATTCACAAAACTCAAAAGCAAAGAAGGTTCAATGTCGAATTCTTCAGAGAGGTAGAAGTTATATCCACCTCCGAGATAAAAGCCCAATTCACTGTCACTTACATCCCCGAAAAACTCATCGCCCGAGTCAAAACTCATGGATACATTGTTGAATCCTGCTTTGGCTGCAAAACCTTCCTGTCCAAAGGTGTTTACCATAGCAAATCCGACAAAAAGAACTGTCAATACAAATACTTTTTTCATAATTAAAGGTTTAATTTTAGTTAAGGTTACAAATATAGCAATGTCATTTTTTTAGCTTAAAAAAATAAAATGTTTATTTAATTAGGTGTTTTTTTAAGAAATCATCATTCTATGGCGAATTGAAGCCCAAATCCAAAAGCTGCCACTTCATTTTCACCTACATCACTGAGTACCACCGATGGACGCCAATCAAAATTAAGCACAAAGGGAACTCCATCTATCTTAAAGTCGAGTCCTAAATGAGGTCGCAGCGCAAAAATGTTGTCCGAGTTTTTAATAAAAATAATACTCGGTCCCACACCAGCATACCAGCGTAAGCCAGGTGCCCTAAAAAATCCTTTGTGGAAGGAATACAGAAAAGTGGTAATCGTCGCGTTATCCTCAAAGCCCAAATCCGCTTGACCTACATGATTATCGGAAAAAAAATATTTACCGGTAGCTCCAAAAAAGGTAGCTTCATCATAAAGGTCAATGCCCAACCCCAAGGCAGCCCTGTAATTTGTTTGGGCCTTAACGGCCAGGTTACCAAGCATAAACAAAGCAACAACTAAAAGTAATTTTTTCATTTGTTAAGTGTAATTAATGGTTAATATTCATAGTTTAAACTGCAAGATTTGGGGTTAAAAACAGTTGCTTTTTCTTTTTAAAACAAAAATAAAATTCCCAATGTCGCCATCGAGAAATCGTAATCATCACTTATTTTTACATAAGAAATGTTTATTTCGGTGGTGCTATTGAGGTTGGCACCAATAATGGGCCTTAAATAAAGCCCTCCTGTATTACCATCATTTATTCCAACGGCATATCCTACATCGGCACCGATCTTAAAATCGTAGGTGGGGTATATTCTAAAAGCACCCGCTACAGGAAGATATTGGATATTGGGAAAGTCACCCTCCACTACCACAGGACCAAAATCTGCTGTATCGTTATTGATAAAGGCATTCATAAATCCTGTGGAGATACCTGCATCAATGAGTTCCGAAACTCCCCAATGATATCCTAAATCCAGACCAAGTTCAAAATTTGAAAAATCGGAAATATCTCCAAATGGAATCCCTAAATGAACCCCTGCTTTAAAATTTGTCCGATCCACTCGCTGCGCCATGGACGAAAAACTTACGGCAACCAAGGCTATGATCGCCATTACAAATGTCTTTTTCTTCATTGTTAAAATTTTATTAACAACAGAACGTCATCATCGGTAAAAAAGTGTCTTTTGATATAATTTTCCTACAAAATGAGCATTTTCAATTATTTATCCATTCAATTTCTATTCGGAAAGTATTGAAAATTGTGGTTTTTTAATCACCCCAATTGACCAAAGGGTAATTTGAATTGACCAATGCATACTTCTAATTAATCGTGAAAATGGAATGTCACTATATTTGGTGGTATGAACTGGCAGCAAGCACTAAAAGATTACCAAAATTATTTGAAGATAGAGCGAGGTCTTTCCCAAAACTCTATTTCAAATTATGCAATGGATGTTCAAAAACTCGTACATTTTCTTGAGGATAATTCAATTGATGAAAAACCAGTGTTGATTCCTCGAGAAACGGTCCAACAGTTTATTTATGATATTGCCAAAATAGTGAGCCCTAGAACGCAAGCACGTATTATTTCGGGTTTAAAAGGGTTTTTCACCTATTTGGTTTTTGAGGATTACAGGGAGGATAATCCCATGGATCTTATCGAAACCCCAAAAATTGGAAGAAAGTTGCCCGACACCCTTTCCGAGCAGGAAATAAACAATTTGATTGCCGCCATCGACCTATCCAAACCCGAAGGGGAACGCAACAGGGCCATTCTGGAAACCTTATATGGTTGTGGTCTTCGGGTATCGGAACTCATCAATCTAAAACTATCCGACCTGTATTTTGATGAGGATTTTATAAAGGTAACGGGGAAGGGGAACAAACAACGCTTTGTTCCGATCAGTGATGTGAACCAAAAATACATCAACATATATTGGAAAGAGGTTCGGGTGCATTTGCCCATAAAAAAAGAACACGAGGATTTTGTTTTTTTAAACCGTAGGGGCAACCAATTGACCCGGGCCATGATTTTCACCATTGTTAAAAGACTTGCAGAAAAAATTGGGTTGGACAAAAATATCAGCCCCCATACCTTTCGGCATTCCTTTGCTACCCATCTTTTGGAAAATGGTGCCGACCTTAGGGCCATACAACAAATGTTGGGGCATGAGAGCATTACCACTACCGAGGTGTACATGCATGTGAACCGTACACATTTGACGCAGGTTCTCAAAAATTTTCATCCGAGAAGATAAAAAATCTCAAAATTTTATTCGGGTTCCCATCTCAAGTCGTGTGCCCACTCCTTCCAGCCCCATACTATAAAAATTGGATGCTTTGATCGGGCGGACGAGCTTTACATCCAAAAGCATATTTTCACGAACTTGATGTTCCATACCAAGAAAAATTTCATGGCGCGGGTCGGGATTTGGATATCCCCTGCCACTATTGTATAAATCCCATTCTTTTTGATATCCTCCCAACATGTAAAGCTTTTTTCCGATCCTTTGGTTTAGCTGTGTACCTAAACTGAACCTGTCTGCGTGGTAGCGTCGGTAATGTTCGCCAATAACTTGAATTTCTGTACCCTCCAAAGCTTCAAAATTGATACTGAACCAGGCAAAATGTGATAATTCATCAAATTTTGGATAATTAAAACCCTCAATATAGATTGGAGACTCCGCGGTTTTGGAAATAACAGTACTATTTTGAGCGTGAATCGTCAGACTGAACAACATGGCTAAGATGAGAAAAAAGGCTAATCTGTTCATGGTAAGTGTTTTACTACAATTTACCAAAGCTTGAACAACCCACCATAACCATTAGCTAAATTTTAACCTTGATGTTTGGAATTCAGCAAACTACATCAGTCCTGCATCAGGGTATTCTTTTCTACTTTGTTCTGTTTTTTAAAAGGTCGGATAATCAAACGTGCCTCACGGTCAAATCGAATATAATTGTACACCCAATTGATAAAGACCACTACCCTATTTCTAAAACCGATCAGAAAATATAGATGCACAAACATCCAAACAAACCAAGCAAATACGCCTTGAAACCGGAATTTTGGCAAATCCACCACCGCTTTGTTCCTTCCTACGGTTGCCATGCTGCCCTTATCTTTATAAACAAAAGGTTTCATCGGTTTGTTCTCTATCAATCGAACCAGGTTGTCCCCAAGGTTCCTCCCTTGTTGTATGGCAGGTTGGGCCATCATAGGGTGTCCATAAGGAAATTCCTCCGTTTCCATTTGCGCCACGTCACCAATGGCAAAAACATCTTCCAGTCCCACAATTTGATGAAACTCGTTTACTTTTAAACGTTTGTCCCTGCTAAGAAGTTCCTCAACATCCAAACCTTTTAGTCCCACTGCTTTGACTCCCGCGGCCCACACCAAGGTTTCTGCCTCAAAAATTGTTTTGGTGCTTGTGGTTACTTTTTTGCCATCGTAATCGGTTACACGGATGTTTTTCCAAACATTTACCCCGAGCTCTTCCAAAAACTTTTCCGCTTTCTCCGATGCTTTTTCACTCATTGCCGGCAAAATCCTATCGCCGCCTTGCACCAAGTTTATTTGTGCCCTACGGGTATCCAGATCGGGGTAATCCTTCGGCAAAATGCCTTTTTTGATCTCTGCCAAAGCCCCTGCCAGTTCAACCCCTGTGGGCCCACCGCCCACTATAACGAAGTTCATCAAGGCATCACGCTCATGGAGGTCATCCGTTAAAAGTGCCTGCTCAAAATTTTCCAGGATCAAGCTTCGTAAATTCAGGGATTGCGGAATGGTTTTCATGGCCATACCCTTGGCCTTAATGTTCTTATTCCCAAAAAAGTTGGTTTCCGAACCCGTTGCTACCACCAGGTAATCATAAAAAATCTCCCCGATATTGGTCTTGATTCGTTTGGTATGCGTTTTAACTTCCTTCACCTGTGCCAATCTAAAAAAGAAATTGGGATAGCCCTGCAACACCTTTCTGATGGGGTATGCAATGGAATCCGGTTCCAGCCCACCTGTGGACACTTGATACAGCAAGGGTTGAAAGTTGTGGTAATTGTGTTTATCCAACAGAACCACTTGGGCTTCTTTTTTACTTAATTTTTTGGCTAATGCAATGCCTCCAAAACCGCCGCCTATAATTACGACTCTTGGATAACTGGATTGAGGAATGTTCATGCTCGACATACCGACAAATTTAAGTATTACCTGTTTGAGCGGGTCATCTCAGGCTTGGTTTTTTTGTATCTTTAGCATCTAACTCAAAAAAACTTCAACCCATGAAAAAAATTCTCCCGCTAGGTGCGCTGCTATTGTTGTGCACCATGGGTATTCATGCCCAAAAAAAGAAAAACGATGTAATCAAGGCTTTAGATTCAAAATCTGAAAAATACACTGAAATTGCCCATGAAATATGGGACTTGGCTGAAATGGGATATTTGGAAGAGCAAAGTTCCGCCCTTTTACAAAAAACCCTTTCCGATGCCGGGTTCTCCATCGAAACAGGGATTGCTGGTATCCCAACGGCTTTTAAAGCCGAATATGGATCTGGGTATCCTGTAATTGGTATTTTGGGGGAATACGATGCCTTGCCCGGCCTTTCTCAAGAGGCTGTTCCAGAGAAAAAATCCGCTGGTGGGGCTGCCGGTCATGCCTGTGGGCACCACTTGTTTGGAACGGCATCCACCGCTGCGGCGATTTCGGTAAAGGACTGGATGGATGCCAACGACATTAAAGGAACCATTCGCTTTTACGGATGCCCGGCAGAAGAAGGTGGTTCCGGTAAAGTTTATATGGTTCGCGAAGGCGTGTTCGATGATGTGGACGTAGCCCTGCATTGGCACCCAAGTTCGGCAAATGCCGCCAGTGCCGGTGCCGCATTGGCCAACAAATCCGCCAAATTCAGGTTCCATGGGGTTTCTGCACATGCCGCAGCCGCACCACAAATGGGACGTTCGGCATTGGATGGCGTAGAGGCCATGAATGCCATGGTAAACATGATGCGCGAGCATATCCCCGAAGATGCACGAATCCACTACGTAATCACCGATGGAGGTAAAGCGCCAAATGTTGTTCCCGACTTTGCCGAAGTTTATTATTATGCAAGACACAACACCAGGGATGTGGTCGTGGATATTTTTGATAGGATCGTAAAAGCAGCGGAAGGAGCTGCGATGGGAACAGGAACTACCATGGAATATGAAATGATCGGGGGAACCCACGAACTCCTGCCCAACCTGACCGTGCAAAAAATAATGTACGACAACTTGGTGAAAGTAGGTGGGGTTACTTACAATGATGAGGAAAAGGCCTTTGCCGAAAAAATATCCAAAACTTTGGGCAAAAATGCACCGGACATTTCCACTGCCGAAAAAATCCAACCTTACAAAGAAACGGCCAATGCATTTGGTTCCACCGATGTGGGAGACGTTAGTTTTACCGTACCAACAGCTGGGCTGGGAACGGCGACATGGGTACCCGGAACACCTGCACACAGTTGGCAAGCCGTAGCTGCCGGAGGTATGAGCATTGGCTCCAAAGGAATGATGGTAGCCGCCAAAACCATAGCCCTTACCGCAATGGATATTTTTGAAAACCCAAAAACAATAGAGGCCGCCAAAAAGGAATTGGAGGAAAGAAGGGGAAAAGACTTCAAATATATTCCCATGTTGGGCAACAGACCTCCTGCATTGGACTATCGTAAATAGATTTTTCATCAAACACTGTAACAAATGTTGCTTTCTGCATACTTATAATTAAAGCAACTTTACCAACCGTTTAGTGAACAAAGAACTGGAACATCGTTTTGTGACGGAACTTGAGGACAATCAAAATATTGTCCATAAGGTATGTAGTCTCTATACCAACGACAAAGACTCCCATAACGACCTGTTCCAAGAAATCACTATTCAATTGTGGAAAGCATATCCAAAGTTTCGGGGAGATGCCAAGTTTAGTACATGGATGTACCGTGTGGCGTTGAATACGGCCATTACCTTGTACCGAAAATCAAAAAAAAGGGTAAAGACCCAAGATTTTGAGTCGGTCCTCCATAAGATCAAGGCCACGGATTATGACGATACGGAAGAACGGCAGTTAAAACTGATGTACGACGCCATAAAACAGCTTGGTGATATTGACAAGGCCTTGGTATTCCTCTATCTGGAAGACAAGGATTACACGGAGATAGCCGAAACTTTGGGTATTACAGAAGTAAATGCGAGAGTGAAGATGAGCAGGGTAAAAAATAAATTAAGAACCATATTAAATCCTTGATTATGCTGGATGAACTGGAGCTCTTGAAAAAAGATTGGCAGAAGCGGGAAGCAGACCTTCCCAAGCTGTCCTATGAGCAAATCTATCCGATGACCAAGAAAAAGTCATCATCCATAGTTAAATGGATTTTTTATATCAGCATCATAGAGTTTGTGTTCTGGGCGGGTATCAATATTATTTTTAGCGGTCCAGAAACCATGCAGGAGCTAAAGGACATGCATATCTATAAGGTCGTTATGGCCCTGAACATCATCAACTACGCCATAATCCTTTACTTTATCTATAAGTTTTACATTAATTACAAAAAAATATCATTCACGGATTCCTCCAAGAATTTGATGCGGACCATATTAAAGGTAAAACGAACCGTAACACAATATGTCTGGTTCAATCTTATCATCTTCACCACCTATTTGATCATAAACATGTACGGGGCACTCCTTTATGGTTCCGAGGGACAGAAAATTGTTGAAGCTGCATCCAAAGACGGGGACAGCATAACATTTTGGGCCATGGTGATCGGGATATCCGTGGTATTTATAGCCGCTATCCTATTTTTAATATGGCTGTTCTACAAATTACTTTACGGTATCTTACTAAAAAGACTTAGAAAAAACTATAACGACCTTAAAAGGTTAGAGGTCTAATCGTCCAACTTGCCCTTATAACTGTAGCGTCTTTTTTGGTTTTCCTCCTCGTAGGCAAGAAGCTCCTTTTGAGGAATTACTTTTAGGAAAGATGGATGCTGCTCAATGGCGTACTCCAATTTTTCCAATATGGCATCAATCGACTCGTTGTCGTAATCAATATCCAATGGCTCTTTAATTTGCATGGATTGAAGTATCCCTTTCTTCTTGACACGAAGCCCTTTCTTGTCAAACGAACGTCGGAACCCATCAATAACCACGGGAACCACAACGGGTTTATACTTTTTGATGATGTGAGCGGTACCTTTTCGCAATGGTTTCCAAGGTGTTGTTGTGCCTTGAGGAAAGGTTATTACCCATCCATCATCCAAAGCTTTTCCAATATTGGAAATATCACTGAACTTCACCTGTCGGTTCACATTTTGACCATCGGCCCTCCAAGTTCTCTCAATGCTTATGGAACCTGCATAGGCCAAAATTTTGGTCAATAGACTCTTTTTCATGGTCTCCTTGGCCGCTACGTAGTAAATATTCAATTTGGGGTTCCAGAGATAGCCCAAATTTTTAATATTGTCTTCCCTCCCGCTCAAACTGGCATTAAAAACATGGAACATGGCCACCACATCGGCAAAATAGGTCTGGTGGTTGCTTACAAAGAGCACATTGTTTTCGGGCAAATCACGGATAATCTGCGACCCTTCGATCTCGAGAGTATTAAATCCTTTGTAACGCTGGTGTGTCATCATACCGGCGATACGGATCAGCCATCGTTTTAAAAATAAAATATGACCAAAAGGATTTTTTTTGAACAGACCCATGTAAAGTGTTGATTGTTGGCAGCAAATTTACAAAATAGCAGCTAAAGCACTTGGCGTAAAAGTGCCTTGATTTCGCTCAACATCATGGCCGTAGCTCCCCAAACCGTGTAACCGTTTAATTTAAAGGCGGGTACATGTATGTTTTTTGCGTAAGAAGTGCTCAAAATTTCCTCAATATGGTTAGAGTCGTCCAAGAAATCCCTCAGATACACCTCGACTAGGCTTTCCACTTCGCTTTCTTCCTTAACAAATGGTCCCGGATTCGGATAGATTCCGATGTAAGGCCTTACCAAAAAATTACTGGGCGGAATATACACTTCACTGAGTTCTTTGATTACTTCGACCTTAGTAGGGGGTACGCCAACTTCCTCATAGGTTTCCCTTAAGGCAGTTTGCATCAGGTCTTTATCTTCCTTCTCCACCTTCCCGCCTGGAAATCCGATTTGGTTGGAATGCACGCCTTGGTAAACTTTACGAAGTATCAAAAGTAAACGGGTCTCTTGTTCCAAATCCGGATAAAACAGAGCCATTACCCCGGCTCTTCTAGGGTTGGCATCCTGCACCCGGTTGTCCTTCAACCATTGGATACGTAGCTCTGGTGACATTTTATTGTGCGAATCCTCTCCAGGAAGTGGTAGATTTTTTAATTTTAAAGCTAGTTCACAAAATTCATTAAAATCCATGCTATTGAGACAATCGGCTTTAATTACAAGTATATTATTTTTTTTATTCGTTTCCTGTGGAGAATCCCCTAAAAAGGACAAGGACAAAGTTCAGGAAAATATTACAAATACCGATACCGTCCCAAAAGTAACAGTGGATTCCACGAAAATCGAGGAAGAAGAAGAACCTTTCAAACTCACAGAGGAAAATGCAATTGACTTCTTTTTCGATTACGAAAAAAACTTAAAAAAAGACAAAGTAAAGATTACCACTACCATGGGCAGTTTTACCGTACAGTTGTATGATGATGTACCCTATCACAAAGCCAATTTTATTTATTTGGCCAGGCAAAAGTATTTTGACAGTACCCAGTTCCACAGGGTTGTGAAGGATTTTATTATACAAGGAGGCAACTCCGATGATAGAAAAACAGCGAGCAAGCGTGGTGATATAGGACGATATCTCCTTCCACCTGACGCCAATAAAGGCCACAAGCACCACCGAGGAACCATTTCCATGCCCAGTAGCGAAAGGGACAATCCACACAAATTAGCTTCTCCCTACGAATTCTTCATTGTGGTAACCAATCCAGGATCTTACCATCTTGATGGATCCTACACGCCCTTCGGACGTGTAGTGGAAGGAATGGATGTGGTGGATGCCATAAACAATGTTCCTGTAGGTGACGGTGATTGGCCATGGCAAAATGTTTATATCCTCAAAGCAGAAGTATTGTAAAGGAATCAAAAAATAGTATAATTTAATTGCCCTCAACCCGTAACTAAACTCAGCATGATACAGACTAACAATTTTACTTATGCAGCTAGTGGGCAATCTTACCAAGGAGTGGTTGCCTACGATGATAGCATTAAGGGCAAACGCCCTGTGGTTTTGGTCTCCCACACATGGGTAGGCCAATCAGACTTTGAAGCGGACAAAGCCGTAGAACTGGCCAAGCAAGGCTATTTGGCCTTCGCCATAGATGTGTACGGAAAAGGCAAAAGAGCCAAGGATGCCGCAGAAGCCGAAACATTAATGAACGAAATGTTGAACGACCGCCAAGAATTGTTAAATCGGATACTTTTGGCACTCGACAAAATAAAAGAACATGATTTGGCCAAGGCCGAAAAGGTCGGAATTATAGGATTTTGCTTTGGTGGAAAATGCGCCTTGGATTTGGCCCGTTCCGGCATAGATATCAAAGGAGCGGTCTGTTTCCACGGAATCTTTGACCCGCCTGGCCTGGATCACGAAGGGGACATCAAGGCAAAAATATTGGTGCTTCACGGTTGGGAGGACCCGCTGGCATTTCCAAAAGATATTGTTTCCTTGGGTTACGAACTCACCGAACGCAATGCGGTTTGGGAAATGGATGTTTTTGGCCATACGGGGCATGCTTTCACCAACCCAAATGCCAATGCACCTGACGATGGCATGATGTACAACCCTTTGGCCAGTGATCGGTCTTGGCAGCGTATGTCACACTTTTTTGAAGAGGTTTTTGCCGATTAATATACCGTTCGACAAACTGTATTTTTGCTTTCTTATTGGCTCTCCGGACTTTTCGGAAACCCTTTTTCTTTCGTAAATGGAAACAAGGGCCGCTATAATTATGAGGTTTTTCATAATGTATTGCCCAACAAGGGTCAAGGATAATGGCTCGTCTCCAAAAACATCGCCCGGAAAAAAGAATAGCGGTGTAAAGGTGCATACCATGTGGACCAAAGTCATTATTACAGCTTGTCTTCTAAAAAAACCGAACACAAATAAAAAGCCCAATCCTACTTCCCAAAAGGCAAGTAGGATTATGGAAATCTCATCAGGTACCAATCCAAAAGTGAGTTGATGAATGGTGCTTTTTGCCAAATCTTCGGCTGGACTAAGGTTTGGGACAAATTTTAATGTA
Organism: Flagellimonas sp. B-3; assembly: GCF_056857835.1. Lineage (NCBI taxonomy): Bacteria > Pseudomonadati > Bacteroidota > Flavobacteriia > Flavobacteriales > Flavobacteriaceae > Flagellimonas > Flagellimonas sp. B-3. The sequence continues at coordinate 60,302 of NZ_JBSXNW010000023.1, read as the reverse complement.
CCAAACCAAAAATATACCAAGCCGATAGTGATGGCGATAAAACGATTTTTTCTGGTTGGATTTAAATGGTTCATACCTCTATTCTAAATTTTCATGTTGATTCCAAATATGATCTGACGAAATCCACCGCCAAAAACTCCTGAAGTAGCTCTGTTCAACCGTGAAGCTCTGTAAACAGTATTGGTAATATTCTTTCCGTTGACAAAAATGGTCGCATCGATTTTCTTGCCGATGGTCAGGTCATAGTTCACAAAGGCATCAATGGTGGTATATGATGGCAATTGGCCAATAGCCCCATCTGCGGATTCGTTCACAAAGTTGTGAAACTCGGTGTATTGTTTGCCCACGTGGTGCACATTGAATCCGCTCGATAATCGGTCCCAATCATAATTAAGACCAAAGCTCGTATTAATATGTGGCGTATAAGGTGCCTCCGAATCGTAAAGTCCTTCATTACCAAAGGTAATGACACTCCTTGTAATGTTGGAAAATTGTGAAGCATCCACGGTTTGGTCGCTCAATAAGACTTCTTCGCTCCCATTGTCCACATAAATCTCATACGCATTCCTGTTTGCGTTTACCTTATCCACATACTCGTCTTGGGTAGCTGCACTATGAATAACCTGTGAAAAGAGATCTCTATCCTCCAATTTGCCGGCCTTTACCTTGGAATCCATATAGGTTACATTGCCCAAAAAGTGTAATTGATGCCCATTTATGTTCAAAAGTTCTACATTGACGGCCATTTCGACTCCTTGCACATTGATTTCCCCCAATTCGGTAAACACTTCATTTCGACCACCGGCATAAAAATTTCTGCTCGCATTATGGAAATAGGTCAGCTGTCCTTGGACACCATTGTCCAGCAGGCTGCCTCTCCAACCAATTTCTTTGTTCCAGCTGAGTTCCGGTTCTATATTGATGCTCTGTCCCTCCAATGGGTTGGTAACAACACCATCTTGCTCCACCAAAAATCCGAATACCTTGGAAGGGGCTATCATCCCTTGGTACACACTTCCATAAAACTCACCTTCGCCGTAATCGTGGTTTACTGTAATTCCAGGTAAAAATTGATCGTACACATTAGGCTCCCTACCTTCCGTGGTACTTTCCAAATCAGGGTTTTGTGACAAAGCCAAAAGGTCTTGCCTAAACATATCCACATGCTCGAAGCGAAGAATGGGCGTGACCCCCCATTTTCCAAAATGGAACTCATTGCGGACATATCCATTGGCCGACCACAAGCGATACCACAAATCCTTGGTCGCTGTTCCATATCTGGCCCATCTGGAATTGTCCGCCTCCAAGAAGACATCCTTGAAGGTTTCACGATGTAGGTTGATGCTTCCTTCGAACGCACTCGGGGCCCCAAAGGCGTCCCAATCCACATTTACGGTTTCCTTGATTCCGGAAACACGGTAAATCCATCGACTGTCCGTAGTGCTTTCCTCTCCGTTTTCCACACGACCGACGATAACGTAGTCCTCGTCATCAAATGTTCTTCCCGCTAAGTATCCATATCTCTCGTTAAAAATTTCAGCCCCTACATAATCCTGAACTTCAGATGCCCGAACCTTGGCGGTAACCTGTCTCCACCAATCCCGTTCAAAATCCGATGCATACATTTTTGTGGTAAAGCTCAAATTATCCTTTGGAAGCCATTTATGGATAATGTCAACACCATAACGCCTCATAACAAATTGGTCAGCATCCAATGGATTTTGGGTCGGGTCCGTTTCAAAAGTAAAAGGGGTCTGAGAGCTCAAAGAGGCTTGATTGTCCTCAAATTGCCCACTGACTTTGAAATAAAGTGATTGATTTTTGGACAGTTTGGCAAAAATCTTGGCATTTAGGTTCAAGATCTCGACAGATGAATTATCGGTAAACCCGTCAAACTTCTTATAAACACCTTCGACCAATCCGCCAATATCGTTCCAAGTACCTCCATAAGAAAATAGCCCTGAAGTATAGTTGCGCTGACCACCTGTCAATTTTAATCGCAGGGTCGGTTTTTGTGGTGGCAGGGCCGTAATATAGTTGACAGCACCGTACATATTATTGGGGCCATACCGTAGTAAATCCGCTCCCTTGTACACCTCAATGGAAGTAATTCGATCGCTCACGGGATTGTAATAGGCTCCAGGGGCAATATAAGGTGCTGGAGCGGACGGGGTACCGTCTTCCATCAACAATACCTTTTTGGAACGCCTGCCCCAAGAACCTCGAATACTTATGTTCGGTCGGTTGGACAAACCCATGTCCCCGACTATGTTGACTCCCGGAATGGTCCGCAGTACCTCTTCGGTACTCATCGGATTGATGTTCTTCAATGAAACGGGATTGATCCTAAAATTGCTCCCTTTGAACTCACTTTTAAAATTCTTGGGGGAAGCACTTACAATTACTTCGTTTAATGTGGTATTGGATCTTTTCAATGCTATGGTTCCCAAATCATGATTATGAGGTATCGGTGCTTCCCATTCCTCATAACCCAAATACTTTATGGCAACTGATCTATCATCGGAACCTGCTTGGACCTCAAAATTCCCAAAATCATCGGTCATGGTTCCTTTATTGCTAGGTTTCAGAATAATTTGGGCACCGATCAAGGGTTGTCCATCAGTGGCATCTATCACTTTTCCCTTTAAATTCTCTTGACCTTGGGCGTGAAAACCAAAGGATAAAATACATATAAAAAAAAGAGTTTGAATTTGGGAAACTACAATTTTGTCCATTGATATTTTTCAACCCTTTAATTATTGAATTCGTTCATGAGTTCCGGATCAACCCTTACCTTACTGCGTGCAAATCGGTACGAGACCCCTACATTGATCAAATAATCTGCAAAAGCGGCATCTCCCTGTCTGGGCTCTCCTGTCATCTGTTGTGTTTCCAAATCGGTCACACTTTGCGGACGCTCCCTTCTCACTGCGAACGGCACATTCAGGTTCAAGGAGAAATTATCTTTCATAAAAGCAATTCCAGGGTCAATGGAGAGTACGTTCCCTGGTCTTCTGAAACCTTCGTTACCACCAATAAGGTCCTTTACAGGCACACCTTCGTATCGTGCTCCCAATGAAGCTGAAATGGTATTGCTCAAACTATGGCTTACTCCAGCGCGGAGTGAAAACTGGTCTGGAACGGCCATAATGGCCTCATTTTCCAAAATTGGGCTCAAAGTTTCCCTAAATGTCCGTGTACCGTTGGTCTCCCTCGGATTGATCAAGTAAAAACCACCTCCGTAGGCAAAAAACCGTTCGGCAATTTTTTGGTAGAACTGAAAATCCAGGGTTATTCCAAATCCGCCATCCCCGGGCTGAATACTTTGATCCACGGGTCTCACCTGTGGCCCACCTTCGGGTCCAACATTGTAAAAAATATCGGACGCATTGTAGCTTCCCGTTGGTAGCTTAAGCCCTAAACCCAATGCTAAATTTCCGTTTTGGTGTTTTTCAAGATCGAAAAGCCAATAGCCAACACCTGCCCGAATATCGGCCAAGCCACGGGAAAAAGTGGTGTTACGCTCATCGCGTCCGTGTTCGTACAACGAGGAACGCGTATTTATAACGGTGGGGATGGTAATACTGGCATACCATCTGTTGGATATTCCATAGGTCAAGAAGAAATCCCAAGAATGGGAATGGTTGATAACTTCGGTCTCATTGGAAACCCTGTCCGGTTCCTCTTCGGTTCCCCTAAAATGACGGAAGGATTTGAAATATCTGTAATTGCTTCCAATTTGAATGTCTCCCGGACCCAATAAATTATTCTCCAAAGTATTCCCTACACAAGAGGAAAAATGTCGTATGGCAACACACCCTTGTGCGCTAGCCTGATTGATTCCAAGAAATGAAATCAGCCCTAAAAATGTAATGATCAATGATCGTGATGTTCTCATACCTGTACTACTGATTGGTTGTTTATGTTACTTGGGTGCCAATGTAGCGGTATACACAAGGGATTACGACTAATGAAAAAGTAAAATTGATTAACAAGGAGTTAATGGTACTAAGCAATAATTAACCACTATTGAAGAAAAGTTAGGGAAGGTTTCTCAGGCTTCCTTTTTATAAATGTTAGGCAAGCGAACATCAAACTTAACCGCAACCAACCTTAATGAGATCACAACCAAGATAGCTGCTACGTAGGCGTAGCTATCCTTTATCGGAAATTGCATAAAGAGAAAATAACTGGCACCACCCAAAATACAAGTGGTCGCATAAATTTCCTTCCTTCGGAAAATAATCGGGATTTCGTTGCAGAGCATATCCCGTATCACACCACCAAAGCAGGCCGTCATGGTGCCCAAAAATACGCACATAATGGGCAACAGTTCCGCTTCCAGGCCCTTTTCCACCCCAACCATGGTATAAAGCCCAATACCAATGGTATCGAACAGAAACAACGATTTTCTGAGGTATTTGAGCTTGTTCACGAATATGATGGCAAAAACTACCGAAATAAAAATAGTGGTCACATAGGTAAGGTCCTGCATCCAGCCCACGGGAGTGTTACCGATCATCAAATCCCTCAATGTCCCGCCACCGATTGCGGTGACAAATGCAATGATAAGCACGCCAAATAAATCCAGACGCTTTTCCATAGCGACCAAAACCCCGGAAATGGCAAAGGCCACAGTTCCCAATATATCTATAGTTTGATACAGCATGACTACATTTTTTGTGTATAGTAGTTGTAATCTTTGATGACAACATCTACAAATTCGATAGGCTGCAGAACAGTCTGTACCCCCAATACTTCTTTGATGCGTTTATCCAACGAAACTATAATATTGTGGTTGCCGTTGATTTTGGCCTTATCGTACAACTCTTTGATGGTTTGCATTTCCTGGTCCTTAAAAACAGTTACTTGCGGAAATGTTGGCTTGTAATCTTCGGGCAGTTCCCTTAACAAGGTATCGGAAAACGACACTCGCTTCTTTTCACTTATCACCGTGGTCCCTGCAGCAATATCACCGATTCGCTGCCCCTTTCCCCTAATTAGAATGGTCAACACGGCAGCACCACCTGAGGTAAGGCCTACATCAATAATGCGAAGGGCCCATCGCACAAAATAATTCCCAAAATTAGGTTTGGAACCATCCAGTTTTACCACCCGTAGATTCATGGCCCCCTTTCCTATGGTCTTGCCATCCATCAAGGTCTCAAAAAGCAGATAATAAAAAAAGGCGGGCAAGGTAAGTATCAAATAAAAAGCCCATTGATCGTCCAGATCAACCTCAATGGACATCAAAAAAACAAAAACCAAAATGGTGTAAACCAAAATAATGAAACTATCGATAATATAGGCCAGCATGCGCTCACCAAGGTGGGATGTGTTTTGGTTGATGGTTATATTTTGGGCCGTTTCTATTTGAAATTGTTCCATATTTTAGTTTCTTTACTTACAAACCATCAAATTTAATGCGCGAAGCCGCTTTTGTTAGGCAAAATAAGGATAAATGGGCCGCTTTTGAAAATGCCTTGCTCAATAAAGGGCAACTTCACCCCGATGAGCTTTCGGATCTTTACATTGAGATCACCGATCATCTGAGTTACGCGAAGACCTTTTACCCTGGGAGCAACACACAAGTTTACCTGAACACCCTTGCCTCGCAAGCCCATCAAAAAATATATAAGACCAAACGGGAATCCCGAAACCGTATTGTCCATTTTTGGAAAACAGAATTTCCGACCATGTTCAAAGCCCATCACCGTGAACTATTGATTTCTTTCTTGGTATTTGCCTTTTTTGTGTCGATTGGTGCATTTTCCTCCGCCAACGAGGGTGATTTTGTGCGATCCATACTGGGCAATGGCTATGTGAACATGACGCTGGAAAATATTGAAAAGGGCGACCCTATGGCGGTTTACAAAGATCAAGGGGCGTTCAATATGTTTTTGGGCATTACCGTCAACAATATTAAAGTGGCCATTTACGCATTTGCCTTTGGCATCTTTTTAGGAGTTGGCACCCTTTACATTTTACTGCAGAACGGAATCATGCTAGGGAGTTTCCAATACTTTTTTTATGAAAAAGGGCTGCTATGGGAATCGGCCCGAACCATTTGGATCCATGGAACCATTGAAATATCGGTGATAATCATTGCAGGATGTGCCGGACTGGTCTTGGCCAATGGCATACTTTTTCCGGGCACCTATACGCGACTGGAATCTTTTAAACGAGGGGTTAAAAACGGGCTGAAGATAATGGTAAGCACGGTTCCCTTTTTTATTGTTGCGGGTTTTTTGGAAGGGTTTGTCACCAGACACACGGAAATGCCGGATGGGTTGGCAATTTTCATCATACTGGGATCGTTGTCCTTAATAATTTTTTACTACATCATTTATCCATACCAAATCCATAGAAAAACCGCTCATGCAGACAACCAATAACTACATCGAATTTAAAAAACAGCGTGAATTGGGAGAGATTCTTTCCGATTCCTTTGGCTTTATCAGAAATGAGTTTAAACCTTTTTTTGGCACCATTTTAAAAATTGTAGGCCCCTACATTGTGATCATGCTGGTTTCCATGGGTTTTTATATGTTTACCATTGGAGATATTTTTAACCTGAGTCCCATTGGCAATCCAACGGCAACCCAAACCTATTCGCCATTTATTATGGTTTTTGCCATATTGGCCTTGATACTTAGTTCCATTGCGGCCTATGTTCTTGCACAGGGAACCGTCTTGCACTACATAAAATCATACATAAACAACAAAGGAGCCGTAAATTATGATGAAATCCGTCAAGGCGTATATGGCTCTTTTTGGTCCCTGATCGGTTTGGGAATCTTGGTCGGGCTGTCCGTAATGATAGGCGCAATATTTTGTTTGATTCCCGGGATTTACCTTGCCGTGCCCTTATCCGTTTCGTTCGCCATTTTGGTATTCCTTAAAAAGGATACCATGGAATCCTACCAATATAGTTTTACCTTGATCAAAGAAAATTGGTGGATGACCTTTGTGACCCTTTTTGTGGTTTACATTATCGTTGCCATTGCCACCTATGCCTTTAGTTTGCCGACTATTATCTACACCTGGATCAAAATGGGCGTGTTTTCCGGCGAAATGGATGCTGAGAATTTCAATGTTTTTAACGACCCCATCTATCTTTTGCTAAATATTTTGAGCACCTTGATCAGGTTCCTGATGAACATTATTTTTTTAGTGTCCACATCCTTGATATTTTTCAACCTCAACGAAAAGAAAAATTTTACAGGTACTTTTGAACGTATTGAAAGCCTTGGGAAACCTTCAGAGGAATAGATGCGCAAAAAACTGATTTTATCATACTTACTCTTATCCTGGACAATATTTTTTGCCCAAAACGATTCCATTGTCAAATATGATGAATCGGACATTGAACCCATTGAATTTAGTAAAGAAGACCTCGAAACTTACAAGAACGATAGCGCGTTCAACTATGAGGAAGTAAAGACCGAAAGCAGTTGGTGGACCGACCTCACCAATTGGTTCTATACCATGTTGCGCCGCTTTTTTGAATGGATTTTTGGCGTGGGAAACGCCGAAGGCTATTTGGCCGTTTTTTTGGAGATCCTCCCCTATTTGCTCCTTGCCCTATTCTTATATCTGGTAATTCGTTTCTTTGTCAACTCCAATATGTACGGGATTGGCAAAAACAAGAAAAACCCGAATGTGGTGTCCCTATCGGAGGAAGAACACATCATTAAAAACGAGGACATACAACAATTGATCAAAAATGCCCTAGCGGATAAAAATTACAGGCTCGCCATTCGGTACTATTACCTCTACATCTTACAATTGTTATCGGAAAGGGAATTGATAGACTGGCAACAACAAAAAACAAATGATGATTACATAGCGGAACTCTCCGAAAGTACCCTAAAAAATGCCTTTGGAAAGGCTACCCTGCTCTACGACTACGTTTGGTATGGGGAATTTGATATTGACCACGAACGTTACCAAAAGGCAGAAGTTGTATTTAATTCCTTAAAAAAAGCAATTACAGATGCTTAAAAAGAGATGGGTTTACATAGCGATCGGTGTGCTGACCCTTGGGGCCATATTTTTGATGGAATATAACAAACCAAAAAAAATCAACTGGTTCCCATCTTATGTTTCCCATCATAAAATACCTTATGGCACCCTTGTATTGAACAATTTGATGGAAAAGCACTTTCCAGATGCGATACAACAAATCCATAAACCGCCTTTCGAATTCCTAAGCCGTACCGACTCCATAAAAGGCACGTACTTTTTTGTGAACGAATCCGTCTCTTTTGAAGAGGCCGAATTGTACTCCCTATTGGAATGGGTGGAACAAGGCAATATGCTATTTGTTGCTTCAAGGTCTTTTGAAAAAAAATTGCTGGACACCTTACATTTGGAACAAGGCAGTGTTTATAATAATGGTTTGGAGCCTCTTTTTTATCACGAGCTCGTAAATCCTAAATTCAAGAACAAAACAGCAACATTTGGCAAGGACTACTACACCCCTAGTTTTGAACGAATAGATACCTTACAGACAACGGTTCTTGGCCAAGTGTATGCCCAAGCGGATAGTACGGACACCATCACCAAACATATAAACACCATAAAACAATCTTTTGGCAAGGGAACGATTGTTTTGACCAGCTTTCCAAAAGCATTTACCAACTACTTTATCCTAAAGGATGATAACCAAGCATATACTGCGGGCCTATTGTCTTATCTGGACGGTAAAGGACAAATCTACATGGACAACTTCCACAAATCGGGAAAATCCTTTTACACCTCGCCCATGTACCTCTTTTTGAATACCAAAGAATTTAAATGGGCCTATTACCTTGTTCTTATCGGTGCCCTTATCTACATTATTTTTGAAGGAAAGCGGAAACAACGTGCCATTCCTGTTCTACCCCCGTTAAAAAACCAGACCTTGGCCTTTACGAGGACCATAGCCGACATGTATTTTGAAAAAGGGGAACTGCACCTGATAACAAAGCATAAAATTGATTACTTTTTGGAATACCTCCGTACCAAATTGCATGTTTCCACCCAAAATTTGGAAGACGAAACATTCTTGCGGAACCTGGCCATGCGGAGCAATACCGATCTGAAAGATGTAAAAGCTTTGATAGGCATGATTTCACAACTGAGGACCAAACAGTACGTAACCGAAATTGAATTGAAAAACCTGAATCAAAAAATAGAAGCATTTAAAGCAAACGTTGATGGAAAATAACGACTTGAACTTTGACAATAGGGTTCCCTTGGAAGCATTGAGGGATACCGTGGAACAGATAAAAAAAGAACTATCCACCATTATCGTGGGCCAAAAGGATTTTATAGAACTTCTGATCATTTCCATTTTGGCCGATGGACATGCGCTGATCGAAGGGGTTCCCGGCATTGCAAAGACCGTGACCGCCAAGCTCTTCGCAAAAACGCTCAAAACGGAGTTCAGCCGAATTCAGTTTACGCCCGATTTAATGCCAAGTGACATTTTGGGAACTTCCGTTTTTAATACCAAAACCACGGAGTTTGAGTTTAAAAAAGGCCCCATCTTCTCAAATATTATTTTGATCGATGAGATAAACCGTGCCCCGGCCAAAACACAAGCGGCCCTTTTTGAGACGATGGAAGAACGGCAGGCCACCGTGGACGGCACTACCTACAAAATGGGGCAACCATTTATGGTATTGGCCACCCAAAACCCCATAGAGCAAGAAGGAACCTATGCCCTGCCCGAAGCACAACTGGACCGATTCCTTTTTAAGATCAAAGTGGATTATCCGTCCGTTGAAGAAGAAGTTGTGATTTTACAAAACCACCACGAACGCAAGGGCGAAAAACCACAAGACCAGATTAAGGCGGTGCTTACCCCTAAAAAACTGTTGGAGTTCAAAAAGAACATTCACGAAGTGGTCGTGGAGCAAAAAATATTGGATTACATCGCCAACATTATAATACAAACAAGAAACCATCCACATTTGTATCTGGGCGCTTCACCAAGAGCTTCCATTGCCACGTTGACCTCGGCCAAAGCATTTGCAGCCATTTCAGGACGGGATTTTGTTATTCCCGAAGACGTAAAAAAAGCCTTGGTACCCGTGCTAAACCACCGCGTAATTTTAACCCCGGAAAGGGAAATGGAAGGCATGACCACCGAAAATGTAGTTTCCATGATCACGGAGTCTGTTGAAATCCCCCGATAAACATGGCATTCATTCGGTCGCTATACATCCATAACACTTTTTTCAGGTACATCGCCGTGCTTTCCGCATGCTTTGTAATTTCCTATTGGGTACCGCTCTTATACCCCATAGCTTGGTTGTTGGTGTTTCTTTTGATGGCACTCCTTGTGTTCGACCTCTATTTATTGTTCTCGACCCCCAAGGCCATCAAAGCCCAGCGGAACCTGCCCCAAAAATTATCGAACAGCGATCAAAATATACTATCGGTACATCTAAGTTCCAAATACCCTTTCAGGACAGCCGTTTCCATAATCGATGAATTGCCCATTCAGTTCCAAAAAAGGGATTTTGAACATAAAACCCAATTACTAAAGGGCGAACCACATTTTTTCGAATATTCGGTACGTCCTGTGGAACGTGGCGAATATGTTTTCGGTAACCTGATTGTATTTGCATCCTCTCCCTTACGCATCATCAAGAGAAAGTTTGTGTTCCAAAAGGACCAAATGGTACCGGTGTATCCTTCCATCATACAAATGCAGCAATACGATTTTTTGGCCACAAGCAATCGTTTGACGGAATTTGGGCTGAAAAAAATAAGACGCATTGGACATACCCAAGAGTTTGAACAGATCAAAGAATACATTAAAGGGGACGATGTACGAACCATAAATTGGAAAGCCACGGCAAAAAAGAACCAATTAATGGTAAACCAATACCAAGATGAAAGGTCACAGCCCATTTATTCGATAATTGATACGGGAAGGGTCATGAAAATGCCCTTTAATGGTTTGAGCCTATTGGATTATGCTATCAATTCGGCCTTGGCCTTTTCCAATGTTGCCCTAAAACGAAACGATAAAACAGGATTGCTCACATTTTCCAAAAAGATTGAAACCTTTGTTCCCGCCGTGCAGAAAATCACGCACCTAAATACCATTATGGAGAACCTGTACAATATTTCCACCGCTTTTTCCGATTCCGATTTTGGTTTATTGTACGCCCAGGTAAAACGAAAGGTCAATCAACGAAGTCTATTACTGCTCTACACTAATTTTGAGCACATATCCGGCTTAAAACGTCAACTGCCCTTTATACTGGCCATGGCCAAAAAACATGTATTGGTGGTTATTTTCTTTGAAAATACGGAGTTGGAATCCCTTGTTGCAGAAGATGCGGAAGATTTACAGGCCATCTACCATAAAACCATTGCAGAGAAGTTTTCTTTGGAAAAACGGCTGATGCAGAAAGAACTTCAGAAATATGGCATACAGACCATTTTGACCAAACCCGAAGAATTGACTGTCAACACCATCAATAAATACCTGGAAATAAAAGCAAGGGGGATTATTTAGATAATGTCAGGTCGATCCTTTCGACTCCATTCAAGACAAACTTAAGTCGAGACCCAAGGTATACTACGTCAATTAGAGACCCCTCGACTGCGCTCGAGGTGACAAAAAATACACGATTTATATTATTCAACACTAAACTCCCGATTGGAAAGCCCCAATGTATTCAATGACGGGAGTTTGCCATCCAACACAACAAATTCCGATTTTGGGTGAAGAAATTGCTTTCGCTTCTTTACGTTCAGGTTGGAATAACGGCCGCGCAAGTGCCTTCTATCATCCTTTTTAGAGAAAAGGTCTATGGTAACGCCCACGGTAACGCCCCCTAAAATGGTAGCGGCGAGATCATCATTGTCCCAACCATTTGGTCGTTGTCCTGCATCCACGGTTTCTTTGGCCAAACCAATAAGGGTACTCCCGGCTACCGAACCTACAAAAGTCCATATTCGATTGCCATCCGTGGCTTGCTTGGCTATTCCGGCCCCAGCAAGGCCAAAGAGATTACCTCCCAAAAAATGGAGTGCTTTGTCCCGCTCCACTTGCCCATAGCAATGCGAGGCGAGCACAAAAAAGAGTAGTGTGGGGATTAGTGTTCTCATTGCGCAGCGTAAAAGTATTAAAAGTTTCCTAAACTTTTAGCGTAGTACTTTAATAGTGTTGAACTTCAGCTTTTGCCTGATTGAATTCGGACATTAATTCTTTAACTATTTCCGCTGCAGGTGTTATGTTATGGATCAAGCCAGAAACTTGGCCTATTTCCAGTTCTCCTTCCTCCATATCCCCCTCGAACATACCGCGTTTGGCCCTGGCCCTTCCCAGTAAGATTTTTAAATCTTCTTTGGAAGCTCCTTTGGCATAGGCATCCTGTACATCTCTAAAAAATTTATTTTTGAGCAATCTTACTGGTGCCAATTCCTTCAAGGTCAATTGGGTATCCCCTTCTTGTGCATCAACCACCCGCTGCTTAAAGAGTTCGTGGGACGATGCCTCGGGGGAGGCTACAAACCTACTCCCTACCTGAACGCCATCGGCACCCAAAACCATAGCTGCCAACATGGCCCTGCCCGTGGCAATACCTCCAGCGGCAATTAGGGGTATCTGTATTTTTTCTTTTACCGAAGGTATCAGTACCATGGTCGTGGTCTCATCCCTTCCGTTATGTCCACCAGCTTCAAAACCCTCTGCCACTATGGCATCCACTCCGGCTTCTTGGGCTTTCAATGCGAACTTTACACTACTTACCACATGAACCACGGTAATTCCCTTCTCTTGAAGAAATTTGGTCCACGTTTTCGGATTTCCCGCAGAAGTGAATACAATTTTCACCTCTTGGTCAACAATAATGTCCATCAACTTTTCAATGTCGGGGTACAACATGGGAACATTGACCCCAAAAGGCTTATCGGATGCTTTTTTACATTTTATGATGTGCTCTTCCAACACCTCGGGATACATACTTCCCGCTCCTAGCAACCCCAATCCACCTGCATTGGAAACCGCAGAGGCCAACCGCCAACCGCTAGCCCAGACCATTCCTGCCTGAATGATAGGGTATTCTATTCCGAAAAGTTGCGTGATTCTATTTTGCATGAAGGTTTTGATTCAGATTTCCACCAAAATAAACAAAATAAATAAGGATTCCGGTTACGAGATCACTCCTGAACCGATCAACTCATCATTGTTATACCACGCAGCAAACTGCCCTTCGGTAATGGCGGACTGTTTTTCCTTGAAGTCCACGTACAAACCGTTCCCTACTTTGTAGAGTGTTGCCGCTTGCAATGGCTGTCTATATCGAATTCTCGTCATAACTTCCATGGTTTCATCCTCCTTCAAAGCCAAATCCGGGCGTACCCAATGGAGTTCATCTTCCTTTATAAACAGCGTATTTCTTAAAAGTCCCGGATGCGCTTTCCCCTGACCGGTATAGATGATGTTCTTGTCCACATCGGTATCTATGACGAACAAAGGTTCTTTGGTTCCGCCAACATTGAGGCCTTTGCGTTGCCCTATGGTAAAGTAGTGCGCACCTTGATGCTCCCCTACCACTTTACCGTCTGTTTCTGAATATACAGGCTTTTCGGCTTGGAAAACCAATTTTTCCCGCTCATTCTGAAATGCTGGAACAGTAATCGAAAATTGTGCAGCATCACTAGGCACTTCCACGATCACCCCTTTTTTGGGTTTTAATTTTTGTTGCAAAAACTCGGGCAGATGCACTTTTCCGATAAAACATAATCCTTGGGAGTCCTTTTTATCGGCCGTGATCAAATTGTTGTCTGCCGCTATTTTTCGAACCTCAGGTTTTAACAATTCACCAATTGGGAACAAGGTCTTGGACAACTGTTCTTGCGACAATTGACAAAGAAAATAGGATTGGTCTTTGTTCGGGTCTTTACCGGACAATAACTGGTAAGTTTCCGTACCATCATCATTTTTGATGGTTCCCTTTCTGCAATAATGTCCCGTAGCCACATAATCGGCACCCAATTGCAGGGCAATTTTCATAAACACATCAAACTTGATCTCGCGATTGCACAGCACATCCGGATTGGGGGTTCTCCCTCTCTCGTACTCATTGAACATATAATCCACGATTCGCTCCTTGTACTCCGCACTCAAATCAACGGTTTGGAAAGGGATTCCCAGTTTTTCGGCCACGATTAATGCATCGTTACTGTCCTCCAACCAAGGGCATTCCTCCGAAATGGTCACGGAATCATCATGCCAGTTCTTCATAAACAGACCGATTACATCGTACCCCTGCTCTTTGAGCAAATAAGCAGCTACGCTTGAATCCACTCCTCCCGAAAGTCCAACAACAACCTTTTTCATTGCAATGATTTAAGGCTACAAAAATACGAATTGACGTTAATTAATAATGGTAAATATATCCTAAAGCAACAGCTATGAAATTATAACCTACACATCCCTAGAATTCTAATTTTGTTAAAGTTTTAATTAAAAATGTTAAACATTATTGTTGTTGTTTTGTTTAATTATATTTTCATATTGTTAAACAAACACCTAAAATAACATGAAAGCTTTAAAACATTTAACCCGATTGACCCTTTTACTAGTATTCATTGGATTCACATCGTGTTCCGATGATGACAATGGACCTATGCCTCCTGAACAGGAAGGAGATAATATTGTTGAAGCCGCACAGGCAACCGCCGAACTTAGCACTTTGGTTGCCGCCCTTCAAAAAGCGGATGAGAGTGCCAATAACGACTTGGTTGCTGCTTTAAGTGGTGAAGGATCATTTACGGTTTTTGCCCCAACCAATCAAGCATTTACAGATTTGCTTGCACAACTGGATGGTTTTGATTCCTTGGACGATTTTAGCTCCCAACAACTACAAGACTTGCTAGCTGTAATTTTAACCTACCACGTGGTAGGCGATGCTGCCCTATCCACCGATCTGAGCAACGGAATGAGCCTTACAACATTGCAGGGTTCCTCCTTGCAAGTATCCACCGAAGGTGGCGTGTTTATTCAAGATGCAACCGATGTTGCCGCTGAGGTGACTACCGCAGATATTGAAGTTTCCAATGGTGTTGTACATATTATAGACAAAGTTTTATTGCCCCAGGCTATTTTGGATGAACTGGCCGACATTATCTTAATGCCCATTACCGATTTGGCCATTGGCAACGAAAACCTACAGAATTTGGTTGCTGCCCTTACCGCTGCCAACGGGGATTTACCCACCGTATTGCGCGGCAATGGACCTTTTACCGTATTGGCCCCGACCGATGAAGCCTTTGAGGCTTTCCTTGATGGTGCAGCGCTAGAGGACGTTCCCGTGGATGTATTGACCAATGTATTGCTTAACCACGTAATCAGTGGTGAAGTTACCTCAACAGACTTAACAGGACTTGGTTCCGGTTACACAAGTACTTTGGCCACTGGGGCCGGTGAGCAAAATGTAAGCTTGTTCTTCGATACCTCCGATGGTGTAACCTTTAATGGTGTTGCCTCCGTAGTAGCTGCGGATGTAAAAGCAATCAACGGTATTGTTCATGTGGTAGATGCCGTAATAGACATTCCAAATATTGTGGACCATGCGGTTGCCAACCCAGGACTTTCCTCTTTGGTAGGTGCATTGACCGATGGTGGAAACACAACCTTCACCGATTTACTATCCAACGAAGAAGAAACGTTCACTGTATTTGCTCCCGGAAACGATGCCTTTAGTGCATTTACCAATCCTAATTCCAATGATTTGAATGCTATTTTGGCCAATCACGTTATTGTGGGAGCCGCTGCGTTCTCTTCGGATTTGACAAATGCTTATGTGAACACGGCTGCTGAGTATGCTGCTGACGAGAATTTAAGTTTATACATTAATACCGATGATGGTGTAACCTTAAACGGTACAAGTAACGTGGCCATGGCGGATATTGTGGCAAGCAACGGCGTAATCCATACCGTGGATGCTGTTATAGACCTGCCAACAGTGGTAACTTTTGCCGCTGCAGATCCTAATTTCTCCACCTTGGTATCTGCATTGACAGAGTTGACGCCAAGTACGGATTTTGTGAGCGTATTATCAGCACAAGACGGTGCGGGAAGCGATCCATTCACCGTGTTTGCCCCTACCAACGATGCTTTTGCCGCTTTGGCCAGTATTCCGGCCGAAGCTGACCTAATACCAATATTGCAACACCACGTGGTGGCAGGTGCCAATGTACGTTCCGGTGATTTGAGCGATGGAGCCACAGCTACCACTTTGGAAGGCGATATGATCACCATCAACCTACCAGGAACAGGTGATAACATTGCAGATATTACCGACGGTGCCGGAAACATGGGCATTGGTATTGATGCCGTGGATGTACAAGCCATCAATGGTGTCATCCACGTAGTGGATACTGTACTCATCCCGGACACTTCAAACTAACTGGTTTTTGATTGATGGATAATGCAAAAGGCCCCCTCAAAACAAACTGAGGGGGTTTTTTATGGCGTAAAATTTACCGTTCATCGATAACACATCAACAAGGGATTATTTACCCACAAAAACCGACGGTTTTACAACTTTTAATTTTTTGGATAGGCGTGATGTCGCATCTTTGGAGTCCCAAATCTTTCCAAACTACACCTATAAATGGAAACTCCCCCAAGAAAATCTTGAGGGAGTTTTTTTTGGACCGAAAAGTATTTACCTCAGTACTATCTTTTCCCTGATTTCTTTTGTTCTTCGGCCTGCTCCATCATTTCGCGCATTTTACGCTGGAACTTGTTTTCCTTTTTTGGTTTTTTCTTGTTCTCTTGTATTTGGGCATGGATTTTATCCTCGTCCAATATGTAGTTCTTGATGGCCAACATAATAAAGATGGTAATCAAGTTGGAAACGAAATAGTACAAACTCAACCCACTTGCGTAGTTGTTAAAGAAGAACAACATCATAACGGGTGATAAATACATAATAAATTTCATGTTCGGCATCCCAGGCTGTTGCTGCATCTGCATGCTCTGCCCCGTGGTCATCTGCATATAGAAGAATATGGCCACGGATGCCAAAATCGGGAACAGGGATACGTGGTCTCCGTAAAAGGGTATGGTGAACGGCAACTCAAAAATAGTGTCGTAAGACGATAGGTCCTCTGCCCATAAAAAAGGTTTTTGCCGCAACGCAAAGGAAGTCGGGAAAAACATGAACAGGGAGTAGAAAATGGGCAACTGTAACAAGGCGGGCACACAGCCGCTCATAGGGCTCACCCCTGCTTTGTTGTACACCTTCATGGTCTCTTGCTGCTTTTTCATGGCGTTGTCCTTGTACTTTTCGCTGATTTCCGAAATCTCCGGCTTCAACACCTTCATTTTGGCCTGCGACAAATACGATTTATAGGTGACGGGCGAAAGTGCCAATCGAACCAAAATCGTCATAATAACAATGGCAATTCCATAGGGTAAAAACGAGCTCAAGAACGTATAGAAGGGCGTAAATACGTAACGGTTGATCCAACCAAAGATTCCCCATCCAAAGGGAATGGAATCGGCAAGGCCCAAATCCTTATAATCGTCCAATACCTTTACATCGGTGGGCCCGTAGTACCAGTACATATGCTGCGAGAGCTCACCGCCTTGCAGCTCCAAAGGGGCCCGTGTGGTATATGCTTTCGTAAATTGGAGTTCCTTGCTCTCTTCCTCGACCAAGTTTGTGGAGGTTAGATCGGCAGTCTTAAAATGCTCATCGGTTGCTAGAATAGAGCTAAAAAAATGCTGACGGTACGACAACCACTTTACATCCACTTCGGTTTCCTCATCAAAATCACTGCTCTCGGAAAGCTTGCTGATGTCACCATCATCGTGATTGTACGTTAGACGGGTATATCTATTTTCGTACTGCACGCTTTTATTGTGGCGAATACCTTTAAGGTCCCACTCCAAGGTAACAGGCTTACTGGTATTGAAAACTCCGCTCAAACCTTGGGAACGCACGGTAAAGTCCACCAAATATTCTTTTGGTTTCATTTCGTAGCGGTACTCCAAAAATTGATTGTTGGCCACTTTGGCCTTCATGGAAAGCACATGGTTGTCCCCGCTTTGGGTAAGTGACGGTTCAAAATACAGGTCCGCCGTACTGAGAACGCGATTGTCCGATGTGGTAAAATTCAGTGCAAAGTTGGCATTGCCATCTTTTACCAAATATACGGGAACGGAATCGTAGGTGACAAAATTCTTCATTTTGGCCTCAACGATCTGTCCCCCTTTATTGGATACTTTCAGTTGGAGCACTTCGTTTTCCAGAGTGGTGGTTCCATCCGAAGTCTGGGTGAAACCAAATGCCCCGACCGTATTTTTGTATTGGGCCACAGCGGTGGAATCGTTAAGATCTATGGTCTTGGTTTCCTTTACGGGTGCAGTTTTGACCGCCTCCTCCGCTTTGGCTTCCTCTGCCTCTATCTGTGCTTGCTCTGCTTTTTGTGCCTCTAACTCTTCTGGCGTAGGCTGATTTTGGTAAAACATGTATATGAGTATCCCAAAAATCAGTACAAATCCAATAATGGACTTAATATCCAGCTTCTTTTCTTCCATGAATATTATTTAGTAGAAATATTTTATTGGTATTTCAGGTGGCAAATATATGCCCAAAACCCCGTTTTATGCCAAACTGGCATTGTTTTGTTTCTGCTTTTGGGTCAATACCGCTTTTACAAACCCCACAAATAAGGGATGTGGACTCGCAACCGTACTTTTGTACTCTGGGTGGTACTGCACTCCAACAAACCATGGATGTGAGGGTATTTCCACCACTTCCACCAAGCCTGTTCTTGGGTTCAGCCCAGAGGCTACCAATCCAGCTTCCTCCATTTGCTCCTTGTAGGCATTGTTGAATTCGTAGCGGTGCCTGTGGCGTTCTTCAATATCGGAGGAACCGTATACCTTCTCCACCAAACTGCCTTCTTTTAGGTGACAGTCCCAACTGCCCAAACGCATGGTTCCGCCCATATCGGTAATGGATTTTTGTTCTTCCATTAAACTGATTACAGGGTCTGGCGTATTTTTATCCATTTCGGTGGAGTTGGCATTTTCCAGACCCAGCACCGTTCTGGCAAATTCAATGACCGCCATTTGCATGCCCAAACAAATCCCCAAAAAGGGAATATCGTTTTCACGGGCGTAACGAACGGCCAACACTTTACCCTCTATACCACGTTCACCAAAGCCGGGGGCAACTAAAATGCCGTCCAAGCCCATCATCTTCTTGTCAATGTTTTTGGCCGATAGATGTTCGGAATGCACCGATCTTACCTCAACATCCACTTCATTGGCCGCACCTGCATGGATAAAAGCCTCTTGTATGGATTTGTACGAATCGGGAAGTTCGACGTATTTTCCGATCAATCCGATGGTTACCTTATGTTTTGGATTTTTATGGCGTTGTAAAAACTCCTTCCACTGATCTAGGTTGGGTTCTTTATCATCCGGAAGGGCCAATTTTTGCAAAGTAACCGTATCCAGGCCTTCTTCCTGCATCAACAAAGGAACATCGTAAATGGTGGATGCGTCTATGGATTGAATTACCGCTTCTTTCCGAACATTACAGAAAAGCGCCAATTTTTCCTTGATGTCCTCCGAAATCTGATGTTCGGTACGGCACACCAAAATATCCGCTTTTATTCCGCTCTCCATCAATGTTTTGACAGAGTGCTGCGTCGGTTTTGTCTTTAACTCCCCTGCCGCGGACAAAAATGGCACTAGGGTTAGATGGATTACAATACCGTTATGCTCGCCCAATTCCCAAAGCAACTGCCGAACAGATTCAATATAAGGCAATGATTCGATATCCCCTACCGTACCCCCGATTTCGGTGATAACAATATCGTAATCCCCACTATTCCCCAAAATTTGGATGCGCTCCTTAATTTCGTTGGTAATGTGGGGCACTACCTGAACTGTTTTGCCCAAAAATTCACCTCTTCGCTCTTTTTCAATAACGCTTTGGTAAATCCTGCCCGTAGTTACATTATTGGCTTGGGAAGTACGTACGTTCAAAAAACGTTCGTAATGGCCAAGATCCAAGTCGGTTTCCGCACCATCATCGGTCACATAACATTCGCCATGCTCATAAGGATTCAGCGTTCCCGGATCTACATTTATATAGGGATCTAATTTTTGTATGGTGGTCCGGTATCCCCTGGCTTGCAGTAGTTTAGCCAAGGATGCGGCGATGATTCCCTTACCCAACGAAGAGGTAACGCCTCCCGTAACGAAAATGTACTTGGTATCTGACATATTGCTCATTCTATTACGGGGCGTAAAATTACTAATTGCTGGGCAAAAATCAGGAAGATTCGCGAGGAAAATCTTTTTGCAGCTTTCTTATGATGGGTTCCAGGTTGTTATCCTTTATCGTCAACATCGTATTTAGGTAATCACCGAGTTTCCCCTTGGGAAATCCTTTTTGACGGAACCAGACCAAATAAGGCAAGGGCAAATCCACAAGGTAACGCCCTTTGAATTTACCAAAGGGCATCTTGTAATGTGCCAGCTCCAAAAGCTGTTTTGAATCGGGACGTATTTCCATATCTAGGTCGAAAATACTATCTTTCCCATAACAAATCCGAAAAATGAAACGTAGAAATTTTATAGCCACTGCTGCCGTTGGGTCTGCAGGTCTGGCTTCAGCCTCTGCCATGGCGGCCAGCCAAGGGCAATCCAAAACCTTTAAACTCAAGCACAATATCAACCACAGTGTATGCGAATGGTGTTTTAATGACATCCCGCTGGAGGATTTTTTAAAGACATTGAACGAATTGGGCGTTAAAGCCATTGATCTCGTAGGCCCCGACAGATGGCCCATATTAAAAAAATACGACATACATTGCTCCATGTGCAACGGTGCCGAAATTGGCTTGGCCGAGGGATGGAACAATCCAAAATACCATGAGCAGCTGATCAAAAACTACACGGAAATGATTCCGAAAGTGGCCGAAGCGGGCTATACCAACCTTATTTGTTTTAGTGGCAATCGCAACGGGATGAACGATTATGTGGGCCTTCAAAACTGTGTAGATGGTCTTTCTCAGATTATGCCTTTGGCCGAAGAACACGGTGTAGTGATCCAAATGGAACTTTTTAACCAAGTAAACCACCCCGATTATATGTGCGACAACTCTTTATGGGGCGTGGAACTTTGCAAACACTTGGGCAGCGATAATTTTAAATTGTTGTTCGATATCTACCACATGCAGATTCAGGAAGGCGACATTATCCGTAGCATACAGAATTACCACCCTTATTTTGGGCACTACCACACGGCTGGGGTTCCCGGGCGACATGAAATTGATGAAACCCAGGAATTGTACTACCCTGCTATCATCAAAGCAATTCACGATACAGGTTTTACAGGGTACGTGGCCCAAGAGTTTATTCCTACTTGGGATGACAAGATCCAGGCGTTGAAAGATGGGTTTATGCGGTGTGATATTTAGACCGGATACTTTTTCACTAGTTGAAAACAAGGATGGAAAATGATTTAAAAATTCTGTCCTTTAATCATAAACAAGGCCATCCTTGAAACGGATGGTCTTTTCTTTTGGAGCTCGACTGCCCTTTGCTTTTTCGATATCAATGTAAACCGATTAAAATAAGCCTTAACAATTTCCGTAAATTCCACAACCCGTCAAAAAGAGTAAATATGGCCTCCGTCCGATATGGCACACCCTATTGCACCTTGTCAAGACAGGCTTTCAACGGTACATGTTGCCGAATTGATTCCAAAGCCGGCAGTTGGTTGGCCATCATTGGAGCAGGTGCGGGCACATGGAGGTCATAGAGGCGGAGCTATGCCAGCTCAAGGAACTTGTTGGAGAGAAACGGTCCAGAAATACCCGTGCGACTATGGGCATTCTAGACGGTGAGACCTGAAGGAACGCCTTGCCCATTGCCAACGAGGACTTTGACGGAAACAAAAGGGTAAATGGCAAAAGCGTATGTAGCTCTGTAAGGGTTTTTACATTTTTTTAAGAAAAAAAGCGAAAATATTCCCTCTCAGGCAACAAATACTCCTTCTCAGATACGAAGTAATCCCTTACAGATCCATCATCCTCCTTAATTTTATCATTGTAAATCAAACGGTTACAAATAAAATGAAATGGAGCGTAAAACATATCAGGATTACTTTGGAGGTCATATGTCTGTTGTACATCATCCTTTTTGCTTATGCCGCTGTCAACAAACTGTTGGATTTTGAAAGTTTTCGCATTCAATTGGCCCAATCCCCCCTTCTTACCGCACATGCGGATTGGGTGGCCTGGACAGTTCCCCTTTCAGAACTGATCGTGGCAGGAATGCTTTTTGTTCCCCGGCTCCGGTTTTGGGGCCTGTGTTCCGCCTTTTTCCTTATGTCCATGTTCACCGCCTATATCGTCATCATCCTGAACTTTACCGACTTCATCCCCTGCTCCTGTGGTGGCGTTTTGGAGGATCTGGGGTGGACCGAACATTTGGTCTTCAATCTCCTATTTGTGCTTTTGGCACTGATCGGCATCCTTTTATCGAACCCACAGGGCAGTAACGGGGGAAACCAAAACCAACAGCGGAACCATCCTTGGGCACCAAGGGGATTGACGGGCAAACTGCTTGTAATCATAGGGGCACTTGCCTTGGGAAGCATGTCCTTGGTGACGGGCCTGTTTCTATGGAGCGAGGATATGGTCCACCATCGGAACAATTTCACCCGTCGTTATCCCCACCACCCCATAAAACGTACCTATGAACTGGACCTGGGCTTCAATTCCTATTATTTGGCCGGTGCTGGCCAGGGCAGGATTTTTTTGGCCAATCCCACTTCCCCGCTCCATATGGTGGTCAGTGATACCACATTAAGGGACACCCTGCACATCCAAATGAAGATTCCCCGTGAAAACATGGGTTTTAGGTCCATCAGGACCATTGTACGCCCACCCTATTTCTACTTTATGGACGGGACGGTACCCATTATATTCAGGGGCAGTACCGATACATGGTCCGCCAATCCCCTATTAAGGGACGAAGCCTATTTTTCATTGGCGGTTCCCCTGTCCCCCAACACTTTTGCCATACGGGCACGCAGTACCCAAAACAACGAAAATGAACTTGGGCTGGTCCGGTTGGGGGACAGCATCCCATTATCGTTGAAACCCGACCTCCTACAAAAACAGGTTGACGGCGTCTTTGATACCGATGGGGTATTGTTGCACGACCCGTTATCGAACCAGGTGGTATATGTGCATTATTACCATAACAAGATCATTTTGGCCGATACCCTATTGCAAAGGACACGCTATGGCCGGACCATCGATACCATCAGCTTTCCCCAGATAAAGGTGGCCACCCTCCAAAAGAACAATCAACGAAAAATGGCGGCCCCACCCCTGATCGTCAACAAAAGGGCTGCCGTCCATAACGGCCTTCTCTTTGTCCAAGGAAATCTCCTGGGCAGGAACGAATCCGAATTTATGTGGAAAAGGGCTTCGGTCATAGACGTTTACGATCTAATGGACGTAAGCTATGTCCTCAGTTTTTATGTGCAGCATTTCCGTGGGAAACCCCTTAAGGATTTTTTGGTCGCCGAGGGAAATTTCATCGGGATCTTTGACCAGACCCTGGTCACCTATAAACTGCAGGGACCGTCTTTTGACGGCATAAGGGCAAATGCCCAAAACGAAACACTTGCACCACTGCAAGATTAGATAGAAAAACCGGCACGGATGGGACAAAAGGCCCAAAGTGCCGGATAAAGATATCCGGATGCTCCATCTCAAGGTCAAAGGCCTGTCACCTTGTTGTTGGAGCTGAACAAAAGCATGGGTCTTAATTTTAAATTTTATTATTATGAGGAAAAACCTTTTTAAAACAATCATGCCCGCCATAGCGATCGTATTTGCCGTGGCGGCGGCCTTTGCCACCCAGGCAAAGGATGAAAACGGTTCCGCCCTTGTGGATGCATATATCCCCATGGGGCCTGGACAGCCTTGTGAAAACACAGGGCTGAAATGTGAAACGACCGTTTTGCCCAATATTTGTACCTACCAAGGGCAACAAGCCTTTGGATTGGAGGGTTTGACCAGTTGTAGTGTGGATCTCTACAGGGATTGAACAGCTATGATCTGGTAATTTGGCTGTGCAGTAGGGGAGCACCGGGAAATCGGTGCTCCCTTTTTTGCAAGCATTTTATGGCTCTTCTTTGATCATCCAGGCCTTTTTGGGATGGTCCTTTAGATAATGGTCCATCCACTCTTTGATTCGGCGGGTCAGGTCCTTCTGTTTTTTCATGTTTATAATAGCATGCTTTTCACCGGGATAGACCAAGAGCACATGGTCCTTTTTCAAACGCCTCAATGCCAAATAGAGTTCCACACTCTGTGTCCAATGTACATTGCGGTCATCCTTCCCGACCCAAGCGAGTAAGGGCGTGTTGATATTATGCGCTTGGTAAACCGGCGAGTTCTCGATAAACCTTTGAAAGTTATCCGTAAAGCTATCGCCCATCCGTAATTGATGGTGCTCGTACCGCCAAGCCTCATCAAGTCCCCTGGCCTCACCAATGGAAAGATAGCTACTGACCAGATCGGTAATCGCCACCCCCGCAATGGCCGTTGCAAAAATGTCCGTTTGGGAAATGATATAGGTAGTCTCAAAACCCCCGAAGGATGCTCCATACAGCCCAATCCTTTGAGGGTCGGCCAGACCCATATCAACCACCTTATTGACGGCAGAGACTACACAAGCCAAGGCACTCTCCCCTGGTTTTCCTATCTCATAATCTATATCTGGGTAAAGAACAAAATATCCCTCGGCAGCAAAAACAGATGGGTTCAAATAATCCGCCTTAATATACTCTGTAGGAATTACCGATTTATGCAACTTATACCTTTGTTGCTCATAGATATGTACCACCATCGGATATCTTTTCCCCGGTTCATAACCCGAAGGATACACCAATACCCCCTCGATTTCTTCACCCTCCTTGTTCCTATAACCGATCAATGAAGACCTGCCCCATTCATATTCCGATTGAAAGGCATTGGGCTTCGCCAAGGTCTTGGGGTCCTGGCCCACTTTGAGGTGGACCAGTCGGGTCGGCTCTTCAAAGGTTTCTTCCAGATAAATATAATCCTGGGTGTCCTTTGCCTTTTTCAATCCATATATCCGCTTTGGTTTGTATACCAAGGTCTGCAGACCCTTTTCCTT
This sequence comes from Flagellimonas sp. B-3, assembly GCF_056857835.1. Lineage (NCBI taxonomy): Bacteria > Pseudomonadati > Bacteroidota > Flavobacteriia > Flavobacteriales > Flavobacteriaceae > Flagellimonas > Flagellimonas sp. B-3. The sequence continues at coordinate 35,098 of NZ_JBSXNW010000023.1, read as the reverse complement.
GTTCCAAAAAAAATAACCGGAACCCAGGTCATCCCCCGATCCCTTCAAGATCAATCCTTCTCCTCCATCAAAAATACCGTCCATAACGTTGGAAAAATAGTATGTATTGTCATGTTCGAAGGAGGCATTCCTATCGATCCGATATTGTATGCCCTTTTCCTTTCCCTTGGTCAGGCGTTTGTACCGTTTGCCATCATGGGAAATCCGCCAAATGTCATATCGGTCATAGACCAAAATCATGTTCCCTTCCTTGTCCCAGCCAGGACTGCCATAGGGCACTTCATCCTCCTCCCGCCCATAGTCCAAAAAGGACCAGTCCGTTTGCAGTTTTTTTGTGAGGTTGACATGCACTCCCTCTTCAACATGGTACACCCACCAATCCCCGTTCTTGAAATACTTGAGGTAGTTCCCGTTCTCCGAAATGCCCACATACTTGCCCCAATAGGGCAATTTTTCTTGCAGCAGTTGCTGTTTTCCTGTGTCCAGTTCCTTTAGGTAAAAGTCCTTATCGGCATCCCGCTTGAATTGTGGCTCATTGTCCCAGGGGTTATAGATAAGTGCATGGTCAAACCTTGGAAGGGGAATTGCATAGGGATGCTCCAATGTCGAAAGTTGCAACCTCTTTTGGGTCTTAGGCCACCATGCCCAGACACGGGCTTTGTCAGGGAACAGGCCCAACAGTTGTCTCCGTGGGTAGATCAATGGGTCCTGGGCATGCCATAGTTCGACTATTTCCCCATCATTAGGCCCCTTGGGTTCGACGCCAAACAATACCTTGGAATTGTCGGGGGCGATCAGCAAACGGTAATCGGCCAATTGATGCCCCTGTTTACCAAAGGAACCCTCCCCATCCAACCGAGACCAGTTGGTTTTCGGCCCTATCTCATGGAAATAAAGGTCGAGGTCATTATTGGCTTCATCATCTGTCTGAAGGAATGCAAGACTATTGCCCGAAGGTCCCCACACCAATCGTTGAAAGGGAAACTTGGAATCCCGTAATACAACGGGTTCCCATCCACTAGGTCCCAAACCCAATAGATGAAGGGCATATCTTCCCTTTTTCCTCATGGTATAAAGGAGCTTGTTTCCCTTAGGGGACATGAGATGGGAGTCCACTCCCTTTAGGTTAAATGTCCTTCCCGTTTTCAGGGACCTCAGTTCAAGATCATATCCACCGTTTTCAGCTCCCTCTTTTTTTATCAGGAGCCACCTGCCATTCAATATCATTTCGTGGCCCAATATGGGGCCGATGTCCACAACTTCACCTTTGTGCAGGTCCTGTAACTGCAATGATCCTTCCTTGGATATTATCGCCTTACCGCCATCCGGTGTAAATTCCAATTGTCCCCCGCCCGGATGGACATATTGGGTATCTCCTTCCGTAGATTGGATAAAAAGGGTGTCCTGTCCATAATCGTACTGCTTTGTGTACGAGGCCCATTGGCCGTTATCGGAAATTTGGGGCAGGAAAAGGGTGCTCCACCGATGATAGTCCTTTGGGGTCAGGTCTTTTTTCGAGGTTACCTGCCCCCAAAAGGGGCAGGTGGCTAACATCAATAAAATAAATGAAAACAAAACCTCGCGGTTTATCTTTGGTTCCCTTTCTCCCTTTCCTGGGACAAGAGTCAATATCCCCTTGTTTTGATCTGTTCTAATAACCATCGTTTTGGGGGTTTAGGTTCGGATTGGCCAAAAGCTCGGATTGTGGTATGGGGAACAGCAGATGGTACTCCTGCCAGTTCGGCTTTAGCGGTCCAAGTACCTCGCCTGCTTTTTGAAAGCGTTTAAGGTCGAACCAACGATGGCCGAACTCCGTAAAGAGCTCATATCTTCTTTCCTGAATAAGGGCAGCCTCCACACCCATCCTATCCAGACCTTCCATATCCGAAAGGCCTGCACGGCCACGGATCTTGTTCAAATCCGCCATGGCCCCATCAAGGGCTCCCAATTGCATCCTGGCCTCTGCCCTGATCAAATAAAGTTCCCCCAACCGCAATACCACCGAGTGCTCCACGGAGCTTCCAGTAGGGGCATTGGCCTTGTATTTGTAGGGATGGTGCCAAACCGTGGTACCATTCGTTATGCCCCTGGTCCAATGTACGGCCCGTTGGTCTCCGGGAGCGAACCCGTCCATAAAGGATCGGGTAAGGGCTCCCTGGTTGATAGGGGGTCCCGATTCAAATATATAGGTCTGGGCCTCCAAGGTATTTCCTTCGGAAGTTACCGGTTTCAACTGCCATAAGGTTCCCTTGCTCCCTTTCAAGAAAACCTGGTCCAGATCTTCCTCCCAGGTATATAGATCGGTCCTGGCCAACACATCGTTTGAAAGGGACAGGGCCCTGTCCCAATCACCAAAATAAAGGGCCACCCTGGCCAAAAAGGCCATGGCCGCATATCGGTTCACCCTGATCCTATCCGGTGTCACATACAATTCTGGAAGCAGATCGATGGCCCTTTCCAGATCGGAAACCAACAGTTCGTAGATCTCGGAACTTCCCAATTTCCCGATCTGGGCATTCTCACGATAGTCCGTTGCCATCACATAGGGTATGTCCCCAAAAAGCTGGGACAGGTAAAAATGGATGAAACCCCTTAGAAAAAGGGCTTCTCCCTGTAATTGTTCCCTATCCATTTCAGAAAGGGCAGTGTTATCTTCCAAGCCCTCCAAAATGGAATTACAGGCATAGATCAGGTTGTAACTGTTGTTCCATAACGTTGCCAACTCCGGTTCGGTGGCCAAAACGGAATGGATGTTAAAATTGTAGATCGTTCCAATGCCGTCACCATAGTGATCCAGTTCATCCGCGTAATGTCCCAAAAGATTTCCGATGCCCCGGTAACCGCCCGTGATCAGGGTCTGATTTCGCAGTCCCGCGTAAATGTTCGCCAAGGCCGCCGTTGCCGTGGCCCTATCGGTAAATACGGCCTCGCCCGTCAATTGGGAGGGTGGCAGGTCCGTTTCCACAAAATCCGTGCAGCCCGGTATCAGCAATGACCACACCAAAAAATAAAGGTGATATATTGTTCGTTGTATTTTCATCTGAATATTATTTTGAGTTAGAAGGTAAGTTGTGTGCCCAATGTAATCTGCCGTAGCGGGGGCAACCGTCCCACCCCGATGAATTCAGGATCCCCCCACCTATAGGAGGTCCATGTCCATAGGTTCTGTCCCTGGAGGTAGACCCTACAGTCCATGCCCTTGGTCAACTTGGCAGGGATCCGATAACTGACCGAGGCTGTTTTCAACCGGACAAAGGAACCATCGGACACCGCCCTGTTGCTGCCACTGTACCGGAAAAAAGCGGACACGGCATCAGCATTGTTGCCCGTGGTATATCGTTGTAGGGGCGCGTTTTCTCCCGCCTCCCCCCATCGATCCAGAACATCCACTGGCTGGTTCATCATCGAACCGGGGAAACCGCCATTGTAGAGATAGTTCCATTGTCTTTGCTTGGTGAACTGGAATAGAAAATCCAACTCAAATGGGCCAATATTGATATTGTTGGCCAAGCCCCCATAAAGATCGGGATCCATATCCGCTATCCATTGTTGGTCGTTGGGTGATGAAATAACACCGTCCCCATTGTAGTCCCTGAACTGATACACTCCCGTGGTGGGGTCCACCCCCGTACTGTAATACAGTTTCCGTATCCCAAGAGGTTCCCCTACCACAAGCCTGTTGGCGTAGGTTGAGGCCTCCAGTCCCGGAAAGGAAATCAATTCGTTCTCTGGAAGACTCAGGTTCATGGAGAGCTGCCACTTTACTTTCCGAGTATGTACCAAACGGGAAGTGAGTTCCAGCTCCACTCCCTTGTTCTGGACAATGGCATCCAAATTGGCCTGGAGACTGGTGAAACCTGTCGTGCCCGGCATGGGGATGCCCACCAGTTGATTGGAGGATCGGTTGCGATAATAATTGCCCGCCAACAGGATACGGTCCTTCCAAAAGCCAAGCTCCAACCCGACCTCCAGTTTATCGTTGCGCTCCCATCCAAAATCGGGATTGAAGAGGCGGGTAGGCTGTAGGACACTGACCCCATCATAATTCGTTCCGCCCAAACTGAAGGTCTCCCAAAATTGATAGTCCCCGATCTGATCGTTCCCCGTGGTGCCGTAACTTCCCCGTAATTTACCATAACTGATCACCGGAAGGGCCTCTTTGATAAAATTCTCCTCCGAGAGCAGCCAAGCGGCCCCAACGGCCCCAAAGTTGGCAAACTGGTTTCCGGGACCAAACCTTGAGGAACCGTCCCGTCTCGCCGTTAGGTTAAGGATATATTTTTGTCGATGGTTCAGGTTGATCCTGCCAAAAATGGCCTGGTACCTATACTCCGTCCCGGAATCCAAATTGATGTTAAGGGTAGTGGCCGCTGAAATGTCCCCAAGGAGTTCATTACTTGGAAAGCCTTGGGCATAAAGCCCCAATTGATGCTGATCTTGTTGTTGGAAAGTACTTCCCAACAATACATCCAATTGTAATGGTCCCATACTTCCTTGCCATTGCAACTGGGGCTCCAAGATCCATGAAGTACGGGACGATGTCCCCCTATAGACCGAGGAATACCGGCTATCGGCCCCATAGGCCGGGTTGTATCTTGTCGAGGGCAGGACCCTGCTGTCATCCATCCTTGCATCCGTATAACCCAGGTTTACCTTGGCGGTAATTCCTTTTAAGACAGCATAGGAAGCGGTCCCATTTGTGGTCAGGGTCTTGGAATTGGAGGAAAAGCGGCTCTCCAGATCGGCAAGCGGATTGTTCCAGGTATTGCCGGCCCAGTTCAGTTCCCCATCCTCGCCATAAAGGGCCGGGGCATTGGGGGCCAGGCTACGCGAGGTAAGGGTAAGGTCAGCGGCGGGCAGGTCGTTGTCGTCGACAACGTAGTTCCCGGAAAAATGGAGCTTGAAACGTCCATCCTCGGAATTATGGTCCAGGTTCAACAATACACTTCCCTTTTGATAACCGGACTCCCCTGGAAAAACAGTATTCTCCCTTTGGTAACTCCCGCCGATCAGGTAGCGGGTGCCATTGCTCCCTCCGGATACGGATGCCCGTGCCATGGTCCTGTGCACGGTTCCCCCGATCAGTTCCTTTTGCCAATCGGTGTACCGGTCCTGGTCCCAGGTACCGTTCACATCATGGGCATTGGCAGGGTAATCCTCTATGCCATCATTGGCAAAGGCCTCCCGTCTCATCTCCAAGTACTGTGGGGTGTTCAACAGGTCCATGAAACGGGTGGCACTGCCCAGACTGGTATTGAGATGGATGTTGAATTCTGCCTTGCCGGAGCGGCCCTTTTTTGTCGTGATCAAAACCACCCCATTGGCACCACGGGAGCCATAAATGGCCGTGGCATCGGCATCCTTCAGCACCTCTATTTTTTCTATATCCGCAGGGTTGATCCCGTTGAGCGGACTTATGCTTCCCCCTAGGATTCCTGAGGTCTGGGAATAGTTGATGGGATCCGATGCAAAGGGCACCCCATCCACAATATAGAGCGGATCGTTACCTGCACCGATACTGTTCCGCCCCCTGATCTGGATGTTGAAGCCCGCCCCTGGCAGGCCAGAGCTCTGGGTAATGTCCACTCCGGCCATACGCCCCTGAAGGGCGGACAGTGGATTGGAAACGGGCTGTTTTTCGATTTCGGAAGCTGTCACCTTACCGATGTTCCCCGTGCGCTCCCTTTCGGTAACGGTATAATAGCCCGCATTGAGCACTACTTCCCCCAATTGGGTCACATCTTCTTCCATTATTACGTTCACCACATTCCTTCCTGCTATTGGGACGGTAAGGGATTTAAAACCTACCATGGAAAAGACCAATACATCGGTAGGAGAAGCTTGAACGGAAAAGGAACCGTCCAAACCGGAAATAGTGCCCACATTCTTGGATTCCACCACTAGGTTCACCCCGGCCAGGGGACTCCCCGAAGTATCGGTCACGGTGCCGGAAACGGTGGCCTGTGGTGGTTCCAAGACAGTGCCCGCCTGCACATAAAAGGCACAGAAGGGCATTAGAAAAGCATATAGGAGCACATGCAGGATTCCCCTGCGCATGCGTTGTGTTACTAGTTGCATAAATTGAGTTCGTTTGATTAAAATGTTGGTTGTTATTCTCCACACTGCCCCATAAGTCACGGAAAAACCGTAACTTCCTAAAGGACATCAAGGTTCGGACATAGGCCATCCTGCCCAGGTAAAAGCATACCCAGAAATAGGATTCCTAAACCAAAAAAGACCATGTTTTCGTGATTGGGCCGGTTGCCCTAAAAGTGTAGTCGTTGGTGATGGGACAAAAGGATATCGTGAACCGGAAAATAATAAAACGTGTATCCCACAACCCTGGCCTTGGGATTATACGGGGTTCTTTGGCTTCTTTTTAAACAGGATATCGAACACCGAATGCGCTGCCCCAAAAACAGGACAACAACACGGTGTGAACCCCACAAAAAAAAGTTGCCAAATGTTTCCCATAACCCAAATAGTTGGGCGATATCCTGAATGAACAAAAGAAACAAAACGCTAAGAAGATATTGCAATGAACCAAATGCCAAAAAAAGGCGCGGAACTCAACTTACCACACTGGGGTACTGGTATACCTTGCTACGATAAGAGAGCCCACGCCCGGGTCGTGAGCAAACTGCTTATTGTCTCGTAGCAAAAATTACCAGTTTTCAGTGTGAGACTCCAAGCGAATGCTTCTAATATGTATCAATCGAAGAATCGCAAAAATAATCCTTTAACAAAAAAGGATGTTCAAATATATTCAAAACATTTTAACGACACAAATGTCGTTGACGGAATTTTAATTATTAACGTCTTTTGGAATCATGGTTGAGGAAGAAGAAATTTTACATTTTACAACTTCTATAGAAATGGTCTTAAAGGAACTTCGTATGGAGAAAGGTATTTCTCAAGGAAAACCTACGGGATTATCTCAATCGGACGTTAACATTGAATTTGCAAATATATACAAGGTTACATTAAACATGGGACGTATGGAGTCAAAACCCAGTTTTGGGGTGGCTAAGCTTTTTCTTTTATGTGACTATTTTGGTATTTCAATAACTCAATTTTTTGAAAGGGTACTGAGTAAAAAGAAAAGGGAAATAATTTCTTTTTTAGAAGATAAAGAGTCTAAAAGAAGAAAAAATCTATAATCAATTAAACATATTAAAAATTTCCGCCAAAAAAAAATAAAACCATTGAAGAACAAATGGGATCTTTTGTAGGTTTCCGATATCCCAACTCGGGAAAAGGTATCTTCTGCGGATAGAACAACAGTGCCAAGCATAACTCTAAATATTGGGTCAAGGCTTCAAAAGTGCCTTAGGTCTCTCAAATCCATTGCAATGGTTCTTCCTGCTGTTCTCTTGAAAACATGGTTGCCTTTTTGAAATTACTTTGGAGTAAAGCTCAGAAATAGTTTCCAGATAGTTAGTCCTATATATCGTACCCGATCAAGAAATCAAAAAAAATTGGTCGATTTTAAGCAGGAATCATTCCCAAACCTTTAAGGCTTCGGCTATCTTTTGGTTCCATTCGAACTGCTTCTCACGGTTTCGGGAAAAATTGGTCTCCCAATCGTATCGCTCTTGGTAGGTTTGCAGCTCCCTTAAAATATCGGAATAAATTTTCCTTACCTCTGCCTTTACATCATCGGAAAAAGAGGTTCTACGTAATTTTTCCCGCATCTTACGGGCAAATACCTCGGTAATATCAAAATGGAGCTGTTCGTGGGCCAATGTGTTCTCGTTGCACAGTTCGGGTCGGTACCAAGACTCGTTGGGGTAGAAATAGGCGTTTACCTCAAAATCCAAATTCACCTCGTGGTGCAACAGATTGGCCGAATAGGTATAGCTGATGCCGCTCGCAGTGGTTGCCGCAGATTCCTCCGCTGGGGGTACTTTCCCCTTAAAATCGGCCCAAGTGAGCCGTATGTCCTCATTCCAAGGGACACCCTCCTCGATTTCCTGTGCAAATCCCAAAAAACCAAGTAGAAAAATACATCCTATGGAAATTATTTTACCCAATTGAATTCGATTATTTTTTCAATATCGGGGTGCAGGCTATAGTGCACCGGGCAGGTATTGGCCGTATGCACCAAAATTTTCCTGTGCTTTTCGGACACCGATGACGGCAACTCGAATTTTACCTCGATTTTGGAAATTCTTCTTGGGTTCGCCGCCATGTGCTTGGTTACCTCGGCAGTGGACCCTGTCAAATCCACATCCATATCACGGGCCTTGATTCCCATCATGGTCATCATACAATTGGCCAAGCCGGTCGCCACCGTGTCGGTTGGTGAAAAAGCCTCGCCCTTTCCGTTGTTATCGACCGGGGCATCGGTAATAAACTCGTTTCCGGAACGTATGTGCACACAGGTAGTGCGCAAGTTTCCGTTATAGGTTACTTTTGACGTCATTTTTGAGCTTAACTTCTTTTAATGTAAGGTCATCATACTGCATAATGTAGCAGGCTCGGTTAAAATAGCCGGAAGTCCAGTCGTTGAAATAATCAAAACCGTTTCCTGCATATTCTGTTAGACCGATATACTTCGAAGTTTCGAAAAGGTTCTTCTTGTATGCGAGTTTCAGCAGTATGTCCATAGTTACATCAAAACCGCGAACAGCATATCTATCCGGTAAGTTTCCATTGTACTTTTTCATGTATGCCCTGGTAAAGGCATCATTCTTGGACGCCCGGTAGAACGATGAAAAGGTAAACCTAAGATTGGAAAGATGGGTCCTGGAGACGGCCTCATCATCAAAAGCATCGTTATAACTCGTGGTAAACATGCGTACCTTGATTTTCTTGGTCTCTTCGGAATCCACCATGGAAGCTGTGTTGGCCGAGTTCAGGATAGAAGTAACGCTGGACACCATATTGGGCTGATCTGTTTCGAGGAACACCCAATTTTCCTTGTCTTCGGATAGTTTGATCAAAAATTCATCCAAATGCAATGATTTGTTGTCGATTACCTTTGCGATTTGTGCTGCCGGGAATTTGCTCAAAATGGAATCATGCGCTACTTGATGGGTAGAATCCGCAATGATTATCACGTTTTCGCCCTTATGGATTTTTTCCATATGGGAGAGCATTTTATCCCGTAGTACAACATCCCTTGGTACGGAGTAGAATACATTGGCATGGCTCAACTTACTATCTGAAGCAATTGGGGCGATCACAGGAATGTTTTTTGCCGAAGCTTGAACAGCTGCTTCGTCCAAGGGCCCGGCTGCCAATGGGCCTATAATGGCGTCTACCCCGGTTAGATTTTCCCTAAATAGGATTTCTTTGACCTTGGTTTGGTCCAGTTGGGTATCGTAGGTTTTAACATCCACCGAGACCCCTAACTTTTTAATGGAATCCAAAGCCACCATGGCCCCGGTATAAAATCCAAGGCTCAATGCTATGTCCCTACGGTTTTTGATCAGTGCCTCGGCCTTTTCAGTATCGGCCACATTTACCTTGTCCAATCGGAAAGGAAGCATAAAAACCAGTTTGGGCCTGTTTTCCACATTAATGCTGTCCACCAAATTGATCTTATCCAGAACCAAAGCATTCTTCACTTCCAATTCTTCTGCCTTTTCTTTGGGCAATTTTAAGACCATTCCAGCCTTTAGTCCATTTTCCAAGGCCGGGTTTAAACGGAACAGCTCATCCCTGGTAATTTTCAGGTTTTGGGTAATTCTGAATATGTTTTGCTTAGGCTTTACTTCGTAAAAAATAAAGTTTTCTGTGTTTACCTCGCCTTCTTTGTTCTTCTTTTTGGGAAGTCGTACCACCATTCCTTCTTTTAGGCCACCCTCTTTCATGATCTCGGGGTTGAGCCTTACAATGGAATCCGTTGGAATACCATACTCCCTTCCCAAACTGTAAAGGGTCATTTTTGGCGGTACGGTATAGGAAGTAAACAATTCCACCTCTTGTTCCTTGAGGCTATCGCCTTTTGGTCTTGGCAGTTTCAATTCTTCGCCAGCGGCCAAATAGTTGGTGTTCTTGTCCAATTCCGGGTTCAGCACCAATAGGCTATCCACACTTATGCCATATTTGTGGGCAATGCTCCAACGGGTTTCCTTGGGCCGGACAGTATAGTTTTCAAAATCCAACTCCTTTTCTTCATCGGGGTCCACCTCAGGAAACACAGGGATTTGGAGCACCATCCTACGTTCTAGGGTTTCGGAATACAATTTGGTATTGTACCGTTTGAGCTGGTCCTCGGTAATGTTGTATTTCTGCGTTAGTCCAAAAAGGGTTTCCTTTCTTCGTACCCTGTGCCGTATGAAACGAATTGGCTTTACCTCTTCTTCCTCTTGTTCTTCTTCTTTGGTCTTTGTTTTATCTTCAACAGCTTTTCCGTTCAAAGGAATTATAAGTATGGTGTTTTCCTTTACATCGGAAGCACTTTTGATTTCCTTGTTGGCCTGTAAAATGCTGTAGGGCGTTACCCTGTATTGTTGAGAAATGCTTTTAAGCGTTTCCCCTTCCTTTACAGCATGTGTTGCGTAGTTTTGTGCGGATACCGGCACCATGGCCAATAAAAAGACCATGGTAAAAACCAGTTGTAACATATGTTTTTTCATTCCCATTCTATAGTTGCCGGTGGTTTTGAGCTAATGTCGTACACCACTCTATTAACGCCTTTAACCTTATTTATTATATCATTCGAGGTCTTTTGCAGGAATTCGTAGGGCAAATTTACCCAATCGGCCGTCATTCCATCGGTGCTTTCAACAGCTCTGAGCGCCACACATTTTTCGTAGGTGCGCTCATCTCCCATTACCCCTACACTATCTACGGGCAAAAGCATGGCTCCGGCCTGCCAAACCTTGTCATAAAGCCCCCATTTTTTGAGTCCATCAATAAAAATGGCATCCACTTCTTGCAAAATAGCCACCTTTTCGGCAGTAATATCTCCCAAGATACGGATTCCAAGACCGGGGCCCGGGAACGGATGTCTTCCCAAAATTTCTGCGGGCATATCCATACTTGCTCCTACTCTTCGTACCTCGTCCTTGAACAACATTTTTAAGGGCTCCACCACTTTCAATTTCATATAGTCGGGCAATCCGCCTACATTGTGGTGACTTTTTATCACTGCTGATGGTCCGCCACTGGCCGAAACCGATTCAATCCTATCCGGATAAATGGTTCCTTGTGCCAACCATTTCGCATTTTCCACTTTGTGGGACTCATCATCAAAAACCTCAATAAAGACCCTACCGATGATTTTTCTTTTTCCTTCAGGGTCCGATTCTCCTTTCAAGGCATCCAAAAAGCGTGCCGAAGCATCAACACCCTTAACATTTAATCCCATGTGCTTGTATTGGTCCAAAACACTTTCAAACTCGTTTTTGCGCAAAAGACCGTTGTTAACGAAGATACAGTACAAATGATCTCCGATTGCTTTGTGCAATAGCATGGCGGCCACACTGGAATCCACTCCACCGGACAGGCCCAAAATCACTTTTTCGTCGCCAATCTCTTTTTTTAGTTCCTCTACAGTTGTTTCCACAAAAGCATCCGGCGTCCAATCCTGTTTTAATCCAGCAATGTTCACCAAAAAGTTTTCCAAGAGTTTTTTACCATCGGTGGTGTGGTATACTTCAGGGTGGAACTGAATCCCGTAGGTCATTTCACCATCAATCTTGTAAGCTGCATTTTCCACATCGTGGGTACTGGCCAAACGAATGGCTCCTTCGGGCAATTCCTTAATGGTATCGCTATGGCTCATCCACACTTGGCTTCCTTCACCAATATCTTGTAAAAAATCATCTTCTGAGTTTACATAGGAGAGATTGGCCCTCCCATATTCCCGAGTGGCGGACGGAGCAACATTACCACCATGAAAATGGGACAGATATTGTGCACCATAGCAAATGCCCAACAAAGGTTTCTTGCCTTTTATTTCGGACAAATCGGGATGCGGGGCATGCTCCGAGCGCACCGAAGAAGGTGAACCGGAAAGGATAACCGCCTTGTAATCCGATAAATCCTCGGGCAGTTTATTGTAGGGTTTAATTTCTGAGTAAATGTTGAGTTCCCTAACGCGTCTTGCGATCAGTTGTGTGTACTGGGAACCAAAGTCTAGGATGAGTACGTTGTTATGCATGGGCAAAAATAGGAATTTGCTTTAGTTGCAAAAGTATCTTTTAAAGGATATTTAATACAACTTTTTCCATGAAGTTATTCCAACGGGTTATCAACAACTCAATCTTTCCAAAGTTGCCTACACTTTCTTTTGAAAAAAGTACACGCTTATCTAGTTTTTTTCTTAACTGATTTCATTATTTCTTTGCCCTTTAAATAACACTGACCATGATCAAGGGATTTATTTTTGATTTGGATGGCGTAATCACAGATACTGCCGAACTGCATTACGCTGCTTGGAAAAAATTGTCGGACTATATGGGTTGGCAATTTGATCGTGCCCTTAATGAAAAACTGCGGGGAATATCCAGAATGGATTCCATAAAGGTGATAATGGACCATAACGGGCTTAGCTTGGACGATGCGACCATTCTTGAACTTGCCACAAAAAAGAACGACATATATGTTGAAAGTTTGGATAGCATGACCCAAGAGGATTATTTGCCTGGCGCCAGGGAACTTTTAACTCATTTAAGGTCTGAGGGCTTTAGCGTTGCCCTTGGTAGTGCCAGTAAAAATGCCCCAAAAGTGTTGAAACAGCTCAAGGCCACCCATTTTTTTGATGTAATCGGTGATGGCAATAGCGTTTCCAAAAGCAAGCCTGCCCCGGATATTTTCCTTTATGCTTCGGAAAAATTAGGGCTGCGCCCAGAAAACTGCATTGTTTTTGAGGATGCCGAGAAAGGGATAGATGCCGCCAAAGCCGGCAACTTTCACAGTGTGGGCATAGGTCCCGAAGAGCGCGTGGGACATGCCGATATTAGGTTCGACACCATGAAGGAGGCTACGCTGTTCGAAGTAAAGTCACATTTCAAGGATTTGTTCTAAAATCATTTTAAGCCATAAAAACAAAAAGCCCTGGGAACCACTCCAGGGCTTTTCAATAAAAATAAAATCAAAACCAACCTAAACATATGAGTTAACCAACTCAAAATTTAAATTTTCATAGCTATTTACACCTATGGAACAACCCAGAGCATAAATACCCTACTTTGGTTGCAAGCTTTTTTGAAAAATATCAATGTATTGAATGGTATCAGGCAGCAATCAATTGTGCCTTAAAATTGTAAAGCCTTTGGAAAAGGGGTCCAATGTCTCCAACAGCAAAGGAATCAAATCCTCTCCCATTTCCAGATAAATTTCTGAAAAGTTAAGCTGTCTTTCCTGAAGCGATCGGTTGGGGAACAACTCATTTTGAAGATCGGTCAACCGCACCACATGGTCCTTTAATTTTCTTTTTTGGGCTCGCAACAACCGTTTTTCCAAGTTGTCCAAGCCTTTTTTCTGCTTTACCTCCTGTGCCTTTACCGCTCCCAAAAAGCTTTTATCGGTTTGTTCGGCCAGTTCGTACATGTACCGGAACTGCTCTTCCAACAACTGTTTCTGGGGCGAAAAATCAATATCGATATTGGAGATGTCGCGTATCTTTTTATTGATCAGCGAATGCTGCTTCATAAATAAATGGGAAACCTTCAATCCCATCCGTTCCACTTTTTCCGATTGCTTTTCCGTTATCAGCAAAGCTGAATTTCGAAGCATCAACATAGGAAATGTAACCCCAACCCCATCAAAATAGGATTTAAGCTCCAACCAATAGGCCAATTCCCCTCCCCCGCCAATATAGCACAGGTTGGGCAAAATCACTTCTTGGTACAAAGGTCGCGCCACTACATTGGGCGAAAACCGTTCGGGATGCCCGTCAAGTTCCTTTAAAAGTTCTTCCTTAGTAAAATCAATATGCGTATTGATCACATGGTATTTCCCTTTTTTTAGGATAATCCGTTCTCGCAGACCATCCTTTAAATAAAAATAATTGATCTCCCTTGGGTTTACTTGAATGGTATAGTCTGTGGAAACCTTTCCCAATGCATCGATTGTTTCCGATATTTTTTTATGGGGCGTGTGCTCCAGTATATCCTTTTTGGCATAGGGAACGAGTAATTCCTTCAAATCTTTATCATCGCCGTCCACAATCACCAAACCTTGGTCACCAAACAGTGCATTGGCAAGATACCGGGTGGCTTCGGTAAGGGTTGAATGCTCTAAATATGCTTTTTTAAACAGGTCTTTCAGCTTTTCTGTAAGTCCTAAATTTCCAAGTTCCGCGGAAAATATCTCGAACACCTCTTCCAGGCCTTCCGTAGATAATCGACCTACCGCTCCAGATGCCTTTTTGTTCCAAAGCACCTTTTTTCCGTGCAGGTTAAAATAATTGATCTCATCAAAATCATGGTCCTCCGTGGCCATCCAATATACCGGCACAAAGTGGTTTTTTGGATGCTCTTTGTTGAGCTGTTTGGCCAAATTGATGGTGGAAACAATCTTATAAAGGAAGTACAACGGCCCCGTAAATAAATTCAACTGATGCCCGGTTACCACCGTAAATGTGGTCTCTTTGGACAAGGCATCCCTATTTTTTTGCGTTGCCTTGGAAACCTCAACGCCTTGGTATTGCTCCTTTAAAGCATTGACCAAGACTTTTCGATGTGCTTTGGGATAGTTTGTGGCCTTTTCTTTGATTTGATCACCAAAGTTTTCGGGCAAAGGATATCTATTAAAAAAAGGGGATAATTCTTTTTTCTGATCGAGATAGTCACAAATTAATTGGGAAAAATAACCGGTCTCCTTAAAGGGTATACATTCTACTTCCATTAAAAATTGCAATGAGGTGTTCAAAGATAAGTCTCTTCTTTTTTTCTCATCCCAAAAATACGTTAATTGAATTTTATGCAATATTAGCGGGTTGGGCCCAATAAAATTAGGATTCTGCCTCAATTTATTAGTAGATTTGGTAGAACCAATTAACCCAAGCATGACCAGATTTTTATTTTCCCTCATTCTTTTCGTATCAATTTCCGTATCGGCACAACAACTAAAATCCCCTTCAGAATTTTTGGGGTACGAACTCGGAACACAGTTTACCCGTCATCACGAAGTGGTGGATTATTACGAGTATTTGGCTGAATCTGCCCCGGACAGGGTGCAGCTTACCGTTTATGGCAAGACCTACGAGCGCAGGCCTTTGATCTTGGCCTACGTCTCCTCCGCAGAAAACTTGGCCAACCTGGAAAGCATTAGGCAAGAGCACCTAAAAGATACCGAAGGAACGGGAAATGCATCCAAAGCCATTGTTTGGCTAAGCTATAATGTACACGGTAACGAAAGTGTGAGCACAGAGGCTTCCATGAAGACCATTTATGAACTTTTGACCAAAAAAAGTTCTTATCTGGAAAACACCGTGGTGATCATGGATCCGTGTATTAACCCGGATGGGCGCGACAGATACAGCAACTGGTACAATCAATATAAGAACAGCCCGTATCAAGTGGATCCCAACAGCAAGGAACACCACGAAGGTTGGTGGAGTGGACGGAGCAACCACTATATGTTCGACCTGAACCGTGACTGGGCGTGGCTTACCCAGGTAGAAAGCCAGCAACGGTTAAAAATGTTCAACCAATGGTTGCCCCACATCCATGTGGATTTCCATGAGCAGGGGGTGAACAATCCCTATTATTTTGCACCTGCGGCAGAACCCTATCACGAGGTGATCACCGATTTTCAGCGTGATTTTCAAGTAACCCTTGGTAGAAACCACGCCAAATATTTTGATGCCAACGGTTGGTTTTACTTCACCAAAGAGGTTTTTGACCTTTTGTACCCCAGCTATGGTGATACCTACCCCATTTACAACGGCTCTGTTGGAATGACCTACGAACAAGGTGGAAGTGGCAGAGCCGGGCTTGGGATTATCACTGCTATCGGTGACACCCTTACCTTAAAAGACCGAATCGCCCATCACTTTACAACGGGGCTCTCCACCGTGGAGGTATCTTCCCAGAATGCGGAGAAGTTAAATGATGAATTCAGGAAGTTCCATCAAAATAAGGATTTTAAGTACAAAAGTTATGTGCTAAAAGGTGACAAGGACAAATTGGATGCCCTTAAATCCCTTTTGGACAAACACAACATTGCATACGGCAATCTTTCCAGTGGTTCTTTCAGGGGACATCACTATACGACAGGCGAAAGTGGCAACCTGTCCATCAACAAAAATGGCATGGTAGTGTCCACCGACCAGCCCAAAGGCACCTTGGTAAAGGTATTGTTCGAGCCCAATGCCAAACTTTCGGATTCGTTGACCTACGATATCACCGCTTGGTCGCTGCCCTACGCGTATGGATTGGACGCCATTGCCTCCACGTCTATAATATCTTCCCAAAATACAGAAGAAGTTATGGTACCTTCAGGTATCAATAGCGGAAGCTATGCCTATCTGACCGATTGGAACAGCATGGACGACGCCCGATTTTTGGCGGCCCTACTAAACGAGGGAATAAGGGTTCGCAAAGCAGATCACCCTTTTAGTATCGAAGGTAAATCCTTTGCGCGTGGCACCTTGATCATCACCAAAGGTGATAACGAAAACAAGGAAGATTTTATCCAAACCCTGCAAACCATTGCTGCTAGATTTAAAAAGGAGATTACTTCCACAAGTACAGGTTTTGTGGATTCGGGGAAAGATTTTGGTTCCTCTTCCATTCAAATGATAAGCAAGCCAAAGATTGCCGTTTTATCCGGTGGCCCCACCTCAACACTACGATTCGGGGAAATTTGGCACTTTTTTGAGCAACAATTGCATTACCCGCTCACCGTGATTGATGATGACTATGCAAACCGGGTGGACTTGAACGAGTACAATATTTTGGTTTTGCCGGATGGGCGTTACGGCAACCATTTTAACGAAGATCAACTATCCAAACTAAAGAATTGGGTAAGACAAGGCGGAAAAATCATTGCCATGGGCGGGTCCATCGATGCCCTTGATGGTAAAAAGGGATTTGGGATCAAGAAAAAGAAAGTGGAAAAAGATTCCACCGAAAACACCCCCCAACCCTATAAAGATTGGGAGCGGGAACGCATCAAGGGAGCGATTACCGGCGCAATCTTTAAGACTAAGGTGGATAGCTCCAATCCATTGGCCTACGGCTATGGTTCCGATTATTTCTCTTTAAAGCTCGGAAGCAGTGCTTATGAATATCTGGACAACGGAAATGCCGTGTACCTCGAACAAAACACCAAACCCTTTTCTGGTTTTGCAGGTATAGAGGCACAGAAAAAGATTTCCGAATCCTTAATATTCGGGGTCGAAAACGTTGGTCGCGGCCATGTAATTTATTTGGTGGACAACCCCTTGTTCCGAGGATTTTGGGAAAACGGCAAGCTGTTTTTTGCCAATGCGCTCTTTATGGTAGACTAAAATTCCTACAAACTGATTTAAGTGGATTGTTCGGTTTTTTAACTAAAATGGCACGAAAATTTGTGCCCGAAATTTTGTATATTTAATAAAAAGTAACAAAGAAAAATTGCCGATATGTCGCTGAGAATCCCATCATTGATTTTAAACATAAAACACCATGCATTTTTGCCATTGGCACTATGCGCTATGGCACTGTTAAGTCCAAGAGAGGCCTTTGCTTTTCAACAAGATGGTGCAGAGGTCGATTTCAATGAGTACAGTGGTGAGGTCAAGGAAGCATCGAGCAATAAATCTTTGGTTTTTGCCACACTTACCGTAGAAGGCACCAACATAAGTACCATTACCAATACAGAAGGAAACTTTCTTTTAAAAGTACCCAAAGAATACACCAACAAAAATGTGGTGGTTTCATTTTTGGGCTACAAAACCAAAAAGGTTCCCATTGCCAGCCTTGAACGCGAAAAAAACGAAATATCCCTAGAGGTGTCCGTTACAAGGCTTTCAGAAATCAATGTGAACGCCCCAAAAGATGCGTTGGCCTTGGTCAAGGAGACCCTAAAAAACAGGGATGAGAATTATTTTGAAGATCCCGCTTTGATGACGGCCTTTTATCGAGAAACCATAAAAAGACGAAGAAAGAACGTATCTTTGGCCGAAGCAGTGGTCAATGTTTACAAAACACCCTATAGTTCCACCCGCGATGATGCCGTTGAGCTTTACAAAGCGCGAAAAAGCACTGATTACAGCAAGTTGGATACCGTGGCACTAAAGCTTCAGGGTGGACCTTACAACACCCTGTATGTAGATATGATGAAGTACCCGGAATATATATTCTCGGAAGAGTCCCTATCCAACTACAAATTTACCTTTGATCGCTCCACAATGACCAATGACCGATTGATCTATGTCATCAAATTTAATCAGCATGAAGGTATTTTAGAACCATTGTATCGTGGGGAACTGTACATCGATGTCGAGAATAAGATCTTAACAGGCGCCATTTTTTCCCTGAACATTACAGATAGGAACAAAGCTGCCCAACTTTTTGTGCGCAGAAAGCCTGCAAAAGTGGATGTGTGGCCCACAGAGGTCTCTTACCGTGTTGATTATCGGGAAAAAGACGGGAAATGGCATTACGGCTATAGCAGTGTATTTATGGAATTTAAAGTGGACTGGGCCGATAAATGGTTTAATTCACAGTACAGTATGACGGCTGAAATGGCCATCACCGATTGGGAAAGAGTAAGCAAGACCGAAAGGCCCAGATATCGGCAACAAATCCGAAAGTCCATTATCCTAAGTGATGAGGCCTCCGGCTTCTCGGATCCTGATTTTTGGGGCGAATACAATATAATAGAACCCGAAAAATCCATCGAATCGGCCATCAGAAAAATCCAAAGACAATTACGAAGAGAAGAAAGAAACAGTGATTAGTTGATGCTGTTCTTCTAAATTTTGTGCATTTTTATATTTGTATTGATAATTCGATAATGTCCAAAAGAAGAAGCTTTTTAAAATCGGCAACAGCTCTGGGAGCTGCAACCCTTTTACACCAAACCACTTGGGGCAATCAACCTTTCTCTGACCCCAAGCCCAAAATTAAACCGAAAAAATTAAAATTAGGGGATACCATTGGCCTTGTTGCCCCTGGATTTGCCATTGAACAGGAAGCACTCTACCTGGCTTTGGACACGCTGCAAAAAATGGGTTTCAAAACCTATCACACCGATCGTATAAAAGGTAATTACGGTTATTTCAGCGATACCGATGAGGAACGCGCAAAAGATGTGAACGAAATGTTTGCCAACCCGGATATTGATGCCATTCTTTGTGCCCGAGGCGGTTATGGATGCACCCGTATCTTAGACTTATTGGATTATGACAGCATCACAAACAATCCAAAAGCACTGATTGGTTTTAGCGACATCACCGCATTGATCAACACCATTTATAAAAAAACCGGTCTTATTGGTTTTCACGGACCTGTTGGAAAAACGCTGGATGATGAGTACAGTCAGGTTTACTTCAAAAAGGTATTGATGGAACCACAGCAAACACTGCCCATCAAAAATGCCATATTAAAAGACCCGAAACAATACCGCAACAGCGAATACTACCGATATACGATCACCGCTGGTATTGGCCAAGGCGAACTTGTAGGGGGTAGTTTAACCTTGGTGGCCGCCATGATAGGCACTCCTTATGAAATCGACTTTACGGACAAACTCGTACTATTGGAAGATGTGGAGGAAGCCCCGTACCGCATTGACCGTATGCTTACCCAACTTACCGATGTTGAAAGCTTTACCAAGGCCAAGGGAATCATTTTTGGTGTTTGCAAAGGGTGCGACCGTAAACGTACTACCGAAAACTTTACGTTAAGGGAAGTGATCATGGACAGGATTTCCCCATTGGGCATTCCCGCCGCCTATGGCATGAGCTTTGGGCACATACCACAAAACTCGACCCTCCCCATAGGCGTTGAGGCTTACTTTAATGCCTATAAAAAACAACTACGCCTACTGGAACCGGCGGTGGGTTAGCCCCCCTAACCCACAATCCATCGCTTATATTTTTTTTAATTTGAATAGGTACTAATTAAAAAAAGACGATATTAGCATTGCTGTTTTACCACAACCTCTTCAAAAACAGCGGTTCAACCTCCCCCGAATCTGATTTTATAATTCTTAACCTAAATCTATGAAATATGTACTTCCTAGGTTCCAAAGACCTATTAAAAGTAAGGGTGAGCCATTTATTGATGTATCGCACTGGGAAACGGCCACACAGGCACATGATGCCAAAGACTACAAAAAGGCATTGGTCGAGACCATTAATTATATCAATCCAGCATTGCTAAAGGGCAAGGATACTGACAAAGACATTGAGATTGTCCAAAGTCAAGGCTCCACGGAAATCCACCTCACTATTACGGATGATACTTTTTCCGTTAAGGCCCCTTTTCTAAAGACAACGGAGAAGACCAACAAAGTTGCTCTGTACAGAAAAGTTGCCGAGGTCAATTTTCATCCTTTGAAACTGACACAGATTATTTTGCACAACGATACGCTCTGGTTTGAATACAAAACCCCGATAGAGCTTTGTCAGCCCTACAAAATCTATTATTTGCTGAGGGAAATTTGCATAAGTGCAGACAATTACGACGATGAGTTCATAGAAAAATATAAAGCTGAATTCTACCAAGAGCCCAAAGTAACCCCATTGACTTCAGAAGAAAAGGAACAGGTTTGGCTTCAAATTGAGAATATCCTGGATGACTACAAAAATTACAGTGCCCTTTTTCAAGAAAAGCGATGGAACGATTTTCAGTGGGACATTTCGTTGATTTCAATGCTAAAGATTGTGAATATTCCCTGTGTACATGGCAGTCTCAGGACACAACTCGAAGGCTATGTAAGCACACTTATGAATGGAAACTTAAGCTTTCAACAAAGGGTGGACAAAACTTTTGGATTTATGCAAAAACTGTGTGAAATGACCAAAGAGGAATATTTGGACAATATTTATCATGCCGATGCCTTGATTTCCATAAAAGCATGGACTTCCACCTCAAAGTTGCAGCAGCATGCCAAAAGTCTTGAGAAGAATGTGAACAGTTATGTCCAAAAGAATGATGACTTAATGCTCTGCTACTATCTGCAATACTCCTTTTTGTATATCATCTACTGCTTTAATGTAGAAGAACACCACAAAAATGCCATCTACAACGTACTGGAGCAGGTTTCGGGAAAAAGTCTTGATGAGGCGGCGCCGATGTTATTGGAGACTTATCGCAGTTTCTTGGACGGTACGGTAGGAACTGCGTCGCATGTCAGCTCCAAAAAGGGATTCTTCTCAAAATTGTTTGGATAACCATTAATAAAATACCCATGGAAAATATTCATAAATCAGTATTTAAAGTCATAACAGCTTCGGGAACAGGAAGTGGATTCATTATAAATGGACACAGCTATATCATTACCAATTATCACGTGGTACAAGGTGAAAAAAAGGTGGCCGTAGAAAATCACAAAAAAGACAGGTATGTGGCAAAAGTAATCATGGCCAATCCCGAGGCAGACCTTGCTTTTCTTCATCCAGAGGAAATGGACTACAAAGAATATGGTGTTTCGCTCCAAGAAGAAATAATGCTCGCCAATACCCAAAAGGTATTCATAAACGGTTATCCTTTTGGTATGCCCTTTACCATAACAGAGGGAATCATCTCATCAATAAACCAGCCTGTGGGAAACCGAAGCTATATTCAAACGGACGCTGCGGTCAATCCTGGCAACTCCGGAGGACCAATCCTCAACGAAGCCGGTGTACTCGTTGGTGTTACCACATCCAAGCTGAACAATGCGGACAACGTAGGTTTTGGTATTAAACATTCCGACTTGATCAAGGAAATGAAGGATTTTGCCAATGCAGAAGGAACTTCTTTTAGGGTCAAGTGCAACTCTTGCGACACCTATATTGAAGAGGCCACTGAATTCTGCTCAAACTGTGGCAATACCATCAACTCCGCGGCTTGGGAGGAATCCAAAAAAGGCGATTTTGCCCAATTTGCTGAAAGTGCAATCTCGGAACTTGGCATAGACCCCATTTTGGGCAGGGCCGGGAGGGATTTTTGGGAATTTCACCAAGGGAGTGCCCTCATCCGGATTTTTGTTTTGAACAAGGATTATTTGATAGTTACCTCCCCATTGAACAAGTTGCCCAAACAGAACCTCAACAATTTACTTCCCTACCTATTGGGCAATGAGGTGGCCCCTTATTATTTGGGCATACATGAAAACAAAATTTTTGTTTCGTACCGAACACATATCTCGGATATTTTCACGGATCACAAGGAAACCATCAAGGAAAATGTAAAACAATTGGCCCTAAAAGCCGATGAACTGGACAATTTCTTCGCAGACAAATATGGATGCGAAATGGCCATGGAATCCAAGGAAGAGTAAATAAAAACAGAGCTTATTTTCTCAATCTCGCTGCTACTTGGCGATGCATTCGTACGGCAGCGAGAGAGGGGAACTTAAAATTGTGCTGAATCCATTTAAGGTTATGAACCACATGAAATTGAGCAAATTGATTTATACTATTCTCCCAATGGTCAGTATCCTTACCGTAATAGCCTACCTGCTTCTTTTAAACTATCAGAAGAAAAAATTCATCCAAGGAACCAATACAAAGTATACCATTGCAAAAATAGTTGAATATAAGATTGTTGGGACTGAGTCGCGTTGGCTAGTGTACAATTTCAATGTAAAAAAGGAACAATTTAAAGGAAAGTACAACCTTGGTTATAAATTCCGAGAGAACCACTATTTGAAAATGAAAACCCTTGTCGGAAAAAAATTCTTGGTCAAGTACAGTATCGACAAACCAACGTTCAACAAGATTTATATGGACAAACCCATACCAGATAGCTTACTGAACTGTACAACATGTACTTGGGAAACACCTCCATTTTAAATGATACTTATTTTGAATAACAAAGCAACATCACATCTATACAATGAACCTAAAAATGTGAAGATTTGTGTATGAGATTGGAATACCGAAGTTATTTTAACCTGGCATCAACACTTGTTCGGTTATTTTTACTGGCCATGGCTTTACTTATGGCTGAAAAAATCCTTTACGAAGGGTTTAACATCACCTTGTTCTTGCTTTTGATTTTATGGCTGTGGTTTGGTATTGGTGCTATATGGATGCTATTGGGCCGCTATCAAATCATTATCGATTGTGGCAAACTGGTGATTAAAAAGAAAGTACTGATATTTCCAATTGGGAGAAGAACAATAGCAATTGCCAAAATCACCAGGTTAGATTACATCACAGATCATGAAAGCTATTTTCCATGGGAAAAGAAACGAAATGTCATATTGTTGAGGAAAAACAAGAAAGAATTGATTTTCTATGTTCCAGACGAAATAAAATTTAGGAAAGTAAGGGACAATATTTGCAAGACCAGTAAAGGGCTTTCCCCTAAACTGTGCACATAGACAATACATATGGCACTGTTTCTTTAATATTCACACATTCTCCTCATCAAAAAACAGTTCGGTCGATGCTAAAATTATGATCAATTTTGCCCCCCGGCACTTTAATGTTTATGTCCTCCCCTAAAACGCAACAGCTTCCAGTTTATAAAATGGGCCACTGAAACCATTAACGCTCCTACCACCGTATTTACGACTTCCCAAGTTTCACTGAAATCCAACCTGCCCAGTGCAATTATACCAAAACCAACAGCGGCAATGAGCAAAGGCCTTGATTTACGATGTACTTTTTTATAGCTCGGCCAAAGGGAAACAAATACAAACACAACACCAAGTCCAATAAACGACCATTCCATAAGTGGATTGTGTAAAAAATGTAGGCTGGACAAAGATGAGAATGATAGCAGAATGGGCGCAGCCGCGCAGTGAATGGCACAAATAAACGAGCTTGTAAGTGCAATTATGTCAAAAGTTTGGTTTTTTATCTTCATGAAGTTTGTTTTAAAATGATTCTTTCGAGAGTTCCATATTGGCCATGGCACCTGCCAAGTTGCCCGATGACACAGCTTGGGCAACCGACCGCATAGAAATACAGTTATCCCCACAAGCAAACACTCCAGGCACAGTGGTCATCTGAAAATGATCCGTTTTAATAAAACCTTGTTCCGTAAGTTCGCAGCCCAGCGAATTGGGAATATCCGAACTTTGTTCAAATGGGACACCCGCATAAACGGCCGAAAAGGAAATTTTATCCCCATTATCAAGTACCACTTTATGGAGGTATCCATTTTTATGTTCCATTGCCATAACATTATGATGTACCATTTCAACACCATGCTTTTGAAGTGTTTTTAACTCTTCCTCGGTAAAATTTGACACATCTTGGCCTAGAATGGTAAGATCATCGGTAAGGTTGAGCAACAACGGAGCCAAATGAAATGCTTTCTCTGCCGGTGCCCATATCCCTGTTTTTTTACCGCGGTATTCATACCCATGGCAATAGGGACAATGTATCACGGAAATCCCCCAGCATTCTTGAAAACCCGGAATCTCAGGCATCAAATCCTTGATGCCCGTGGCCATAATCAATTTCTTTCCCTCAAAAACATCCCCAGTATCGGTACGGACAAGAAAACCACTTGTAGATGTACTTGCATTTAATGCAAAGCCTTTAAAAAACGTAACACTTTCATAGTCCTTAACCTGCCTTGTTGCGAGGTCGGCAATCTCCTTGGGAGGTTTGCCATCTTGTGTCAAAAAATTTTGGGAATGTGGAGTTTGCCTATTACATGGCTCGCCCCCATCAATAACCAAGGTTTGTTTTAACGACCTTCCGAGGGCCATAGCTGCCGAAAGCCCTGCATAACTTCCTCCTATAATGATAACATCGTATATCTTGTTTTTTTCCATATTGTGATTTGTAACGCTATAATATTTGTCAAACTTATGAATATTTTATATTATTGCAACAATGTCGCATTAATAATTTATGAAAAGAAGAAACACACCAACAAAACAAGCAATCTTGAATTTATTGTCCCAGAGTGGCAAGGCCATGAGCCATGATGCCATTGAGGACAAGATCGATATGGATATCAATAGGGCGACCATATACAGAATCTTAAACCGGTTTTGTGAGGATGGTCTGGTCCATAATATTGTAGCGGAGGATGGTAAACAGTATTTTGCAATCTGCATGGACTGTGATGGGAAGTCCTTGCCGGATAGCCACTTCCACTTTCGTTGCACCAGTTGCCAAACTATCGCCTGTTTAAAGGAAAAAGTGGATTTTTCGTTGCCTATGGGCTATAAGGTTGAAAGTGTCAACTGTGTTTTAACGGGTACCTGTGCGGATTGTTCTTAGTGTTGTAAAAGAGTATGTGGAGTACTGAAACCTAAGCCATAATTGACAATATACGGCTATCAAATCCATGAAGATCGGCTCATTCCATCTCAACAAAACGATACAAATCATCCGAAGCCTGCAAAACCTTTTCCTTTAACGATGGCATCGTATGTCTTATTCCTTCCCATATTGTTACCCTTCGTTTGCCCGAAGTGGAAGGTTATCGAGAGGGAGTGAAATCACAAAAGTTTTCATTTGAAAATGCCAAAGGGGGATTTATGGGTTTTTACTCCGAACATTACCAAGGATTTTTTACATATACCGATGGTTTTGTACATGTTCATTTTTTAATGAAGGACAAATCCTTTGTGGGGCACTTGGACAGGATAACCACAGCGGCCAAAACCTATGGACTGTATTTGCCCGAAAAGAAAATAGAAACCTTATTTCTTCTTGGTTGTACTGAACCAGTAGCTTAAACCAACGGACCAGTAAAACACATTCTCCAAATCTTCTTTAAAGGTTTCTGTATCTGTGGTAAGGGTTGCAGGGGTCTGGGGAAATGCCCAAGTAGGTGTAAACGACAAAATAAATTGGTCCACACGATATTGAAAAGGAAAACTCAATTCCATATTTAGTATATTAAACTCGGATGCCTCTGCAATTTGAATCGTGGTAACTTCGGTCCCTGAATCTATGGATCCTCCCGGTCCACTTCCTTGCCCACTGCCAATGCCTTTTCTATTGCCCAATCTACTGGTTGTATAATATTCTTCATAAAAGTATTGGGAACCCGCAAATACCGAAAATCGGGGAGCAAACAACAAATGATCGTCAAATGCCCTAAAGGTATGATCGGCCATAAAGCCTAAAAAAATATCGGGTGAGCTATTCTTATTAAAATATGAACTGGCGTAAAGCGATAGTTCCAGCAATTTAAAATCGTAACTGATCAAACCCGTAATGTCCGCGACCACCTCGGATTGTACATTGTAACTATCTTCATTGTAAAAATAAGCCGTTCCGGAAACACCTCCGCTCCAATTATTGGAATCAAACAAATACCCTCCAGTCAAATAAAAAAGGTCCACGCGTTGCTCATCGGAACTTGTAAGATAGGATACAGTGGCATCAATGAACAATCCCGATTTGTCATAATATCCAATGGAAGGCAATAGGTACGGAGCAGCTATGGAATCTCGCCTACCCATAAATACCGCATCGTTCATATAACTTACATCCATCAAAACATAGGAATCTTCGCTATCGGACTTTTCCTTATTGATCTTTTGGGCAAATGCACCTGCTATGGTACCCAAACATAATATTAAGCTTAAGAGTAAACACCGTTTCATGATAAATCATTTACAGATGGAACATAAGGGCTCAACCATACGGTGGTCAAGCCCTCGATACAGTACCTTCACATGACGCCCCCTTTTTTCTTAAGGGCTGATTTGTTCATGGATTTTTTAGACTTCATGTTTTTGATGGACTTCATATTCTTGTTTGCCATCATTTTACGATGCTTGTACATGTTTGTGAACTTTTCACCATTCAAATTCAAACATTCACCGTCTTGAAGCCTCAATTGCTGACGATTTTGATTCATGTAGGTACCGTCTGGGTCAACCGTGGTTCCATCTGCAAGCTCAAGCCGCTGCTGCAATCTGTTTTGTGATTGCGTCCTGATTTGATATACATCTCCATCAATGAGCATCAATTGATACCTGTTTTGGTTGCGTTGCTGGATCTGTGCATCGGTAAGTCCTTTATCCGCTTGCATCACTTTGTAACGATACTGATACTCATTGCGATATTTAATTCCATCACTATCCAAACATTCACCATCTTTTAACCTAAGTCTATCTCGATCTCGGGTAAAATAGGTTCCATTTGGGTTAACTACCGTTCCATCGTTCAACGTAATGGGGTCTTCCAAACGGATCTGGTCACGATCTCGAATTTGAAGTACATCGCCATCGACCAGCATTAAACGGTCTCGATCTTGATCGGGATCTTGGACTCTGTCCCTATCCCTGTCCTGTGCCATTAGTGTCACTGTTCCAAGAACAACGAACACCAACATTAAAATCTTTTTCATGGTACTCGTATTTAAAAATTTATTGGAACTAAAGTATAATCAATACTATGGGAATTCAATGATTTTCGTCATCAAATCATTGAAAACCAATTATTTACAATCATCTTATTGTAACTAAAGTTACACAAGACCAAGAAAAATTCTCTTTATTCCTGATTTACAAAACGATACAGATTATCCGAAGCCTGTAAAAGCTTGCCCTTTAACGATGGCTCCATATCAGGATGTTGCGATAAATAGGTTTCGACCATCTCATAAGCCTTATCGGATTGGTATTGCCCCACAGTTGATGCAAGCCATCGTTTAGGAAAGAAAATATCCCCTGTTTTTTGTATTTCTTCGAGCAGTTCCAAAGCCAAGGGCAAATGTTCAATCGCCGTTTTTTGACGGAGCGGATGGTGTATATAACCACTTGCCGTGACCACCCAAGACTCTTTTTCACGGTTTTGGGCTTCTTTGAGCGACTCAAAAAAGGCATCTCGCACGGCAATGTCCGATGAAAGAGCTGGCAATAAAAACTCAAAACGTTTCACCTTATCTGGATTATTCAGTTGTGACTTGGCCTTTTCCAATATGGTTGCTGTTTTATTATGCTCGTAAAGCGCAAGGGACATGGCCATGTCGGTATAATCATCTTGATTTAACTTTAAGTCGGGAATCTTAATGTTTTTGTGCCAAATTTGGTAAAGCCTCTCTTTGGCATTGTCCGAATAGGCCAATCCCTTCCAAAGTCCAAATATGTTCTTTTTAATATTTGGCTTGTACCCATCATCAAGAAGTTCCTTCCAGAGCTGTTCCTCCACCAAAGGTTGCTTTTTTGTTCGCTGTTCCCCGTTCAAGAAACTCCAAAATATCGCGTTCGCCTGTCCACATACCATTCCATGCACAAACTCATTCTGTTCATTGAGAATGCCTTCCATATATAGATCAAAGGCTTCAAGAGGTGATATATTCCCAGACAATGCATTTTCGTATGTATTTAAATAGGCATACCCACGGGCTACTTCGTCCTTCAATTGTGGAATAATAGGCAAATCCGAAGTGTCCAAAGGAAAAACACCATATCCAAAAGCATTGGAATTATAAATGATAGCCCGGGGTTTCGGCAATCCTATGGCCAACTTCACATCCACACTACTTCCAGAAATCGTAACAGGGATAATTCGTGCGCTATCTGGATACACCAAGGTTACCTCGAAAGACTGGGGCCATAGCTTGTCGCTCCCATCTTCGGCGTGCTGGGAAATGGTAAAGCTTGTTATTTTTCCTTCTTCATAATTGATTTCTTCCGTTAATACAGGCCTACCGGATTGGTTTACCCATACTTCGCTCCACTGTTTCAAATCTTTGGGTGTACGTTTATCCAAAATTTCCACCAAATCATTCCAAGTGGCATTGTTGTAGGCGTAGGTTAAAATATATTCCCGTATGCCATCGCGAAAGGCCTTCTCCCCTATAGTCGCTTCCAATTGGCGCATCATAATGGGGGCCTTGTTATAAATGATTCCCCCATACAGGCTACCGGCATTTTTTAAGTTATCCAGTTGTTGACGTATGGGATTGGTGCCACGGGTTCTATCCTCTCCGTAAGCGCTCCGGTAATGGGAAATCATGAATTGCAGCTTATGATTGATATCGGGAAAAGTGGGGTTTATGATTTTATCGGCCATAAAATTGGCGAACACTTCTTTCATCCAAACATCGTTGAACCAGTCCATCGTCACCATGTCCCCAAACCACATATGTGAAGTTTCATGGGCAATCAATTTGGCACTTCCCATTCTGCGACGCTCCGTGGCGCTCTCATCCAAAAAAATAGAGGATTGCCGATATTGAATGGCCCCCACATGTTCCATTCCGCCATACTGGAACCCGGGAATGGCTGCAAAATCCAATTTTTGAAAAGGGAACTCATAACGCGTATAATCCTTTAAAAAATCTATGGATCGTTGATGTAAATCAAAAATGGTCGGAATGCTATGTTCTATCTTGATCGAGTCTGTTTCCCGGTATAAAAGTGTCATATCAAACATCCCTGGATTCTCTGTAACTGACTCGAACTTTCCGGCGACCATGGAGAACAGGTAGGTGCTCATGGCGTCGCTCTCATCAAAACTATAGTGGACCTTGTCCCCTTTCTGGGTACTTTTCACCAAAGGTGCGCCACATAATACCTTCCATCCTTCGGGAGCAGTAACATCTAAAAGATAACGTGCTTTTATGTTGGGCTGGTCAAAACAGGGAAACAGCGTACTTGCACGGTCAGGAACAAGAAGCGTATACAGAAAGTCCTCGTTGCGGTTTAGGGACAATTCGCCGGCATTAAAAACAATTTCAATGGTGTTTGGACCTTCCTCAAGGTTCTTAGAAATAATGATGTGCTCTTTTTGATGGTTGATTTCCTGCGCTTCGCCATTGACACTGATGCTTTTTAACAAGGAACTGGCTGCGTTAAAATCGAGGTATAGGGGGTGGGAAAGGTCGTTGATTTCCAAATCCAACTTTAACCTGGAAGGAATGGGCTCCTGCTTTTTGGAGGGAATATCGAAAGATAGATTGTATACCACATCGGATACCTGCTCTTTTCTATATGCTGCCATTTTTAAGGGAATACCTTCCTCCAATAAGTCAACCTTTGGAGCAGTATTGCAGGCTGCGTTGAGTATTAATAAACAAATGGAGAACGCAATGTTCTTTTTCATAATGGATTGATTGGAAGGTATAAGGTACCAATTTTACACAACCCAATCAATGAAAATCATTTTGATGCCTGTATTGCTTATAGTTTTACCCTCGTACCACAAAATTTATCGTATCAACACCCGTATTTCCCGTTTTGGAATTATAGGCATACACTGTAATTTGGTAATATCCTGCTTCCGTTAGCTTTAGGGTTCCTTCAAAGGTGTTTTGGCTCGGATTGTCCAATACTGTTTCGCCAAAAGATTCCCCATCTTTTTGCACCAAAGCCTTGACCTCCATAAGATTGGAGTCCCAAATACCTTCTTTATCAATCGGGCAGCCGCACATCATCACAATGTTGGCCGTGATCTTTATACCAGATGCGGAAATCGATTCCAAAGAAATATATTGATGCGTGTTGGGTTCCAATATATCAATTACAAAGCCGGGAATTTCCAAAACTACGCCATCGCCTAAAATATCCTTTCCGGGGATTAGCCATAGTTCGGTACTGGCATGTATCCGTGCATTTTTTTTGTTGACCGGAGAAAGCACCTCCACGCGAACAAAAGTAGGCTCGTCAATGTCTACAACGGCCAAAAACCCAGCAGTTTTGTCGTCACTAAGTTGCGTGTAGCGCTCATGGGGACTTTTCATGATAAGATTTGTGTTCCCAGTAGCACCAACCGTGTTTCCTTCCGCTAAAATTTCGCCGTTCCGGGTATTGCGCACAATAACATGTGCCCCACCAATGGAACTTCCCACAAACTTGGCGTCTTTTGCTTTTGCCCGGACCATAAGTTTGGTTTCTGTGGCAAACGCATTGATACAAATTGAAAGTAGGGCTAAAACAAGGATTGATTTCTTCATTGCTGTTTTTTTTACAATCCTAAAATTACTGCTTTTTGCAGCGTTTCACCTCAAATCCATCAGGATTTTCTTTGGGAGTTCAATCGTTGAAGTTCTTTATCCGCTGCTTCGATCAAGTTCTTAAAATAATCGGAATCCTTTTTTGGGCAGGATTGCTCCAAATGATACCTGGAACTTTCGATGAGTCTTTGGCAATAGGATATTTGCTCTTTTAACGGACATTTACATATGGTTTGGCCATAAAGATGGTCCAATTGGTGCAATGAGGGCTTGGGGGAACTATTTTTAAAAAACTTGAACATATAAACAAACGGTAACCAGATTCTCTGAAAGGTTATCAAAAACCAAGCCAGAATATTTGGTTTAAGACTCCTCTACCCGAAGCATAAACCCGCGACGGCTCACGTTTACTATACTCAGTTTGGGGTCTTGGCCAAGATGTTTTCGTAAATGTGATATAAAAACATTAAGGCTTTTTTTGTTGAAATAGTCGTTTTTGTCCCAAACCGTGGTCAAAATTTCCTTATGGGTGCACAATTGGTTTTTGTTTTTGGCCAGCAAGGCCAATAGGTCAAACTCCTTGCCCGTTAATTTTATCGGTTTTCCTTTATAGTTGAGCTCAAAATTGTCCATATTGAGGACATAATCCCCGATTTCGTACTGCGATACCTGGTCTTCTTGCGCCGCATCGCTGACCAATCTGGACAACAAGGCATTGATACGGACCACCAGCTCCTCCTCATCAATCGGCTTCTTTAAATAGTCGACCGCACCTAAGGAAAACCCTTTTAAAACATCTATTTTGAGCGAACGGGCCGTTAAAAAGATAAATGGCAGCTCTGCATTGATCGCCTTTATTTTCTGGGAAAGTTCAAATCCGTCCATATCGGGAAGCATCACATCCAAAATGGCCAGGTCGAACACATTGCTTTTTGTTTTGATTATGGCCTCCGAAGCATCCTTGGCCCAAGTGACCGAAAAACCTTTCATTCCCAGATATTCCGAGAGCAAATACCCCAAGGAATTATCATCTTCTACCAAAATCAATTTGTACATTTTATCCATTTTTGGTCAATTTAAGGGATAGCATAAAAGTAGTTCCTTCTCCCAATTCACTTTTCACCGAAATTCTGCCACGGTGCATTTTAATGATCTTTTGCACATAGTACAATCCCAGACCATAGCCTTTTACCTTGTGCACATCCCCGTTCTTCACCCTATAATATTTGCTGAAAATTTTTTTGATGTCCTCCTTGGCAATACCCTGGCCGTTGTCCGAAATATGAACGAGCAGCCATCCTTTTTGGGTTTGGGCGGTCAGTGTTACCTTGGGATCGTCCGAATACTTCCGTGCATTCTCCAACAAATTACCGATTACGTTTTCCAAATGAAACTTTTCGGCCCGAATGTTATATGGGCCCTCCCCCAGTTCGTACTCGAATGCAATGGCCTCATGTTGCGCAAGTAAGGCAAAACCTTCGCAAATTCGCTTTAAATCCGGTCTAAAATCGAATGTTTGAAACCGCAACAGTTTTTTTCCCGATTCCATACTGGCCAGCTCCAACACCTTTTCGATATGTTTTTTTAATCTATCCGACTCGGTTCGAATGAGTTCCACCACGGCTTTTTTATTGTCCGGAACATCTTTTTCCAAAATCTTGGTGGCCAATCCTATGGAAAAAACCGGGGTTTTTAGTTCATGTGTCAAGTTATTGATGAAATCGTTGGTAGTTGTATTGATGCTTCGCTGCAAGTAAAATGATCGAAGTACCCACACAACGACGATGACGATCATCAAAAGAAATAATAGCCCTGGAATGATCAATCCCCGTATTTGTCCCAAGAAATACTTGTTCAAATCTTCAAAACCGATTTCCAGAATCACCTCCTTTTTTAAAAGTTCCGGCAAATACCCCTCAATTTCAATAGGGTAGGTCAATTTGTCCTCGGCCTTAAGGTGCGACCTGACAGAACTTAAATAGGTTATGGAATCCCGGGAGTACAGGGTATAGGAAAAAGGCGCATCAATTCCGGAAACGTTCAACTGATACGATATATAGTCGTTTAAATAGTATTGGGATGCCTTTTCAAGGCTGTCCAGCCCTATCCTCACTTCGGAGGTATCTTTTCGTATGGTATTGCCAAGGGTGTAGGTCAGGGAGTTTACCTCGGCCAATTCACTGGTAATGTTCTGCCTTGCCTTATCTATTTTATCTGAAAATTGAGCCCGTGCCAAGCCGAGTCCCACTCGCAAATATTGATATTGCACTACCAAAAGGCCAATTACGGCAATCACAAAAACAAGGACATACAGGTTTCTCTTGGTCAGCATACTGCTAAATAAACAAAAAATAACCAGCTATTTACCCAATGGTTAACCCTATTAATCTTTCATTAACCTTTTTGATCTTTTGTTAATCGCCGTGTATTACTTCAATGCGTAAATTAGCATGAGTTTAGTTAGAAAAATACAACGTAGCGAATCTTTCGGACCGATCTAATTTTAGGTCGGTTTTTTTATTTTTCACACATTGATTTCCTGAATTTGCCTTCGCTCCCATTGATTAATTATCTTAGCAGTCCAAATTTTAATCATGTTCAGTTTTTTTCAGAAGAAAGAATTTTTGGCAGACCATTTGCATGGGTTGGTGGATATTCACAACCATATACTCCCGGGTATAGATGATGGGGCCAAGACGGTGGATGATTCCATGGATTTGATCAATGGCCTATCCGAATTTGGTATGACCCATTTTATTTGCACCCCCCACATCATGCACAATTTTTATGATAACACCCCGGGGACCATTAAAAAGGCTTACGACCAGCTTTCAATGGAATTGGGCAACAAGGGGTTGTCCAACATCAGTATCGATTGTGCTGCAGAACACATGATCGACGATAATTTTGAGAGCATTTTGGAAAAAGAAGAGGTGATGCCCTTAGGAAAACAATATTTGCTGATCGAAATGTCCTACCTGCAACCTTCCTTTAATTTTGATATTGCGGTCGAAAAAGTTGTAAAGCACCAGTATTTTCCAATTTTGGCCCATCCTGAGCGATATATATATTTCCACCAAAAGTATGGGAAATACCCATCCATGAAATCCAATGGCATATTATTCCAGCTCAACCTGCTATCCCTAGGCTCAGAAGCCTATGGTACAGGGGTTCAAAAAATGGCCGAAAAACTGCTCAGCGACAAGCTTATTGATTTTGTTGGAACGGATATTCACAACAGTAGACAGCTTTCCCTGTTGAAAAACATCAAACTTTCCAAAAAAGTGCTGAACCAATTACTTCCTGTTATGGAAAATACGATCCAGTCTTTCTATTAATTATGAAATGTACCGTAGGCCGTATTTATTCTTATTGAGTTTGGCCATATTGCTTTACTGGTTGTCACTCCCCATAAAAAGACCGTATTTTGACAGGATTAGATCCATAGGCATACATCCACAGGGAATTCGCAAAAATTCTTATCATTTAGTCTCAAAAAGCCAACCCTTTTTCCTGTAGAAAAACTATTTTGGAAAAAGGGACAGCTAAGCTTTGTTACTTGTTAAATAAAATTCCAGTTAAAACTGGTACCGGTTATTTTCTTATAATCAATTGTTTAAAATATGTCCCACCATCATAAGTCAAGATACCAAGATGATACACCCCTGACTGTAAACTATTTACAGGCAGTTTATAATCATTCCTGCCATCCCTAAAATCTGAAGGGTTGAAGGACCTTACCAATTGTCCGGTAGCATCAAATATTCTAATTCCTTTCAGGTCTGGGTTGACTGAATTAGTCGATAGAGTGATCTCTGTTGTCCCAGGGTTTGGGAACAATATAATTTCAAAAGGCATGACCTTATTTTCTACTTTGAATTGTGATTCAGATTCCACTAGTGCATTATCCATATCAGAAGAACTTTGTTTACCTGTTAAACCAGAAACTATGGAAAAGTTCACGCTCAAGGGTTGGCCCATGACCCCGCTGCTCGAACTACTGCCGTTGTAGGCCGTGGCGGTAAGGGTATAGTTCCCCAACGGAAGGTCCCTCTCGTTGTAATCGCCCGATAGGTCGCCGAACAACGCGTAGGGCGCTACGCCCTCCCGCTGGGTGGACGAAACAGGGCCCGTAAGTTCCAGAAGTACGCTGCCCGGTCCACCGAGTGTGTTCG
>NZ_JBSXNW010000022.1:0-407903 GCF_056857835.1 Flagellimonas sp. B-3 | reverse complement strand
CAATAACTAGCGTTCGTGTGGTCGGTACGACCCAGCATGAACGCCGTGTTGACTGAACCGGTTCTCTGTCGGTCAGTCTTCTATGGGTATTGGTCTGTTTTAGGATGGGTTATTTAAGGTCTGCACTTGAACCGTATAGTGATTTGGAGGTCTTGTTTTTCTCCCGAGTATGTCCATCACTTCTTAAATTCTATTGAACCTCCTGTTTTTGGGGTATTTTGGCCGCTTTTGCTTGGTTTCGGACATAGGGTTCCCTATCCCGTTCAAGGGGCGTTTATTTTCTTACTGTGCTTTAGTGTATTTTTTAAGTTTTGTGATCCAGTGTGCCGGTGGTCCCCGTGCGGTAAACGTATGCAGGGTCACCAGTTCTCCCTTTTTACAAGATGGGCAGATTCGGTGTTGCAGGGGCGGTTTTTCTTGGAGCTGTACCTTCCCCAGGGTTTTACCCAAGTGGTCAAGACTTTTGCGTTTATGGTAAGCACTTAATATCCCATAATGGCGGATGCGCACAAACCCCTTAGGGAGTATGTGCAGGGCAAAGCGCCTGATGAATTCAGTATCGCTCAGGTACATCAGGGATTTGTTTCCCCCGTGGCGGTAATCTTTTACCGAAAACACCACGCCGCTGTCATCCAGGTTTTTGATTCGGTGGTTACTGATCGCAATTTTATGGGTATAGCGACCCAGGTATTCCACTACCTGAGGTGGCCCTAAAAACGGACGCTTGCAATAGACGACCCACTCTTTTTTGAACAGGCTTTGGTAAAGGGCCTCTGGTTGTTCTGTTTTAATTTTTTTACGTAACCCTGCAACAAAGCGGGCACGGAATACCTTGCTCATGGCCTTGACCGGGAACAGGTATTTCCCCTTGTTCCGGGCAGGTTTCCACTTACCACTTTTGGTTGCCCCACCACCGGGCACGATACAATGCAAGTGCGGATGCAGGGACAGGTTCTGTCCCCAGGTATGCAGGATGGCAATCATCCCGGGACCGGCACCTAAAAACTTAGGATTGGAAGCAAACCCTGCTATGACTTCCCATGAAGTTTTGAACAGCAGGCCATACAGCAGTTTGGGTTCGTACAGGCACAGGCGGTTGAGTTCTGAAGGCAGGGTAAATACCACGTGGAAGTAAGGAACGTTCAAGAGCTCTTCTTCCCGTGCCCTGATCCATTGTTCCCTTTTGTGCCCCTGACACTTTGGGCAATGCCGGTTGCGGCAACTGTTGTAGCTCAGGTGCAAGGTATTACAGGATGGATTCGTGCAGCGGTCAATGTGACCGCCCAGGGCAGCCGTACGACATTTGCGCAGGGCGTGCAGGGTCCTTAGTTGCCAGCTGGTGGCACAACAGTCTGCTAAAGACTCCCTGTTGCGATTTAATACCTGGGCCACTTCGTGAGCAGCGGATGCCATTACTCTTTGTAGAGCCGATCCAGTGGACTGAAAGGCTTTTGCCTGCCCAGTTGTGCCACGTGAAGGTAGGTCAGTGTGGTCTGTATATCTGCGTGCCCCAAAAGGTCCTTTACACTCATAATATCCAAGCCCATTTCCAGAAGGTGGGTAGCATAACTGTGGCGCAGGCTGTGGGTGGTCACTTCCTTTTGAATACCACTATGTTTACGGGCTTCCCGTACAATCCAGCGAACCCCTTGGGTAGAAAGCGGGACTGGACGCCCTTCGGTATTGTTCCCAGTGAAGCACCAGGTGCAAGGATTTTCTGCCGCAAGGTATGTTTTAAGTCCGCGGATCTGCATCCTCGACAAGGGTACATACCGATCTTTCCTGCCTTTGCCTTGGCGGACGTGAAGCATCATACGATCAAAATCCAGATCTTTTAACTGTAGGTTGCACAGTTCAAAACAGCGCAGTCCGCAGCCATAAAGCAGCGCCAATACCAGACGGTGCTTCAGTAGTTTTGGGGCTTTTAGGAGTTGCTTTACTTCCCTAAAACTTAAAACTACAGGGAGTTTTTTGGAACGCTCAATAGCGGGGAGCATTACCTGCATCTCTTTACGATTGGATATCCGGTAGGCATACCTCAGACCATAAACGGTATGCTTGAAGAAGCTGCTCGACGGGGTCTTGTGCCGGGACTTTAAAACATGTAGATAATCCAGCACCTGTTCTTCATCCAGATCGAGTGGACTGCACTTAAAATGCAGGGCTATGTGTGAAAGACAGCGGGCATAGTTGGTCAGGGTGCTTTGGCTTTTGCCCGATAGTTCAACAGAACGTTTTAGTTTGAGATACAATTCCTGGAATTTTGGAACACGTTCACAGGCTCGTTCGATCAGGGTACTACTTTTTTTTCATAATTTGCTAAATATTAGTTTTATACATCTTAAAGGTAGTGAATGGAGATTTAGATAACTCCTGAAGCTACCTTTAGGTTTAGTTCAACATGGCTCCTATAAGTAATTGCTTGTTCTCGCCTACTTCTGAAGATCCCCGCGGATTTTCAGTTTGGTGTGTACTTGTAAAGTTAATCGCTAACCCACGCAACTACTAATAGCCGAGATCGTAGGCACAATAAAAAAATGAAAGCAAAGCAACAATTACGAAAGCCTGAAAATTGGCCAGATTTTGAAAATCTCTGTAAAAAGTTGTGGGGAGAAATATGGAAATGCCCTGAGATTAAAAAAAATGGAAGAAGCGGACAGGCTCAACAGGGAATCGATGTTTATGGAATACCATTTGGCGAAACAGAATATTATGGTATACAGTGTAAGGGAAAGGACGATTATTCAAAATCAACTTTGACAAAAAAGGAAATCGATAAAGAAATTGACCTAGCTCTAAATTTTCAGCCTGCATTAAAAAAAATGTATTTTGCTACTACAGCCAATAAGGACGCGAAAATTGAAACCTACATTCGCAAAAAAAATGTAGAACACTTAAAAAAAGAGCTTTTTGAAGTTCATTTATACTCTTGGGAAGATATAGCAGACCTGATTGATGAAAATAAACTGACTCATGATTATTATGTTCGGAGCCTTAACTTTAAAACTGAACATGAAGTACTTTTTACTTTTGAGAATAATGAGTCTGAATTCACAATAGAAGTTCCGTTTAGAAAGAAAATCACTCACTACAAGCAGAAAATAATCCCAGCACAAGATGGATTTGTTGGACATT
The DNA here is from genome assembly GCF_056857835.1 of Flagellimonas sp. B-3. Taxonomy (NCBI): domain Bacteria; kingdom Pseudomonadati; phylum Bacteroidota; class Flavobacteriia; order Flavobacteriales; family Flavobacteriaceae; genus Flagellimonas; species Flagellimonas sp. B-3. Next base: position 404,768 of record NZ_JBSXNW010000022.1, on the reverse strand, counting down.
CAAATATGCTGTTTAGCCAGCTAGGGGCTCTGAACATAAAACCTATATCTATGTTCAGTTTTAATCATAGCTATGCCAGATTCTATTTGAGACTTCACAACTGTGGTTCTGAGCCACTTCACGAGTTTAAAATATTCTTAGATTTTGACGGAGACTTCAAGTCAATTGACACTTGTACAAAAGGCTCTCACCTTATTCCCAATCCGAATCTTAAGTATGACACCTTCATTTGGGACGAAGACAAACAAGGTAAAATTGTCCCTTTAAAAAATATATTAGTTCAGGATGACTCTGTTGGCTTTGACACTATCTGTTTGAAACCTTTTGTAAAGGAAACAGAGGTCAAAATCCATTGGAAACTTGTTTCATTAAACTATAAAACTGAAGGAGGTCTTCTATTGAAAATACGACCGATATATAAACTAAAAGAAGAAACAATCCTAGTCGAAGACCCATTAATGGTTAGAGATGAGGAAGAAGTTGAAGATTACGTAACAGATGGCAATGAAGACGTAAAATAAAAATACTCTGCAACAAAAGTAACCGTTGCACAAGCCCCTGATCGGTACAAAAACGGATTAATTTAAGCCCTTTTACGAAGGGGCTTTTTTTGTCCTTTCAGAATTGGAAAGCCAAATTCCGATGCTTTGCGAAAGCCCCGAATAGTAATTTGACGGTACTTTTCACCAATGCCGCCAAAGCAAGTGTCCCTTGTAGATACCTTATCTTTAGGACAGGTTTTCAACAAAACTATATAATTATCAAGCCGCTCTCTTAGATAGATCAATGTGTCTTTCATTTACCTGGCCCATCCATTATTTCGTGAAAAATTTATTGATTTTATTGGGCTGGCGGTATTTTTCCGTGAAAAATTTCAATTATTACCCCGAAAATCACTTTCAAAACCATATAATTACTTAAAAATGAACGTTTTGAAAAAATTGCATACCTGTAACATGGCTTTAGCCTGTTACCCTCTTGCTTTACATTTTTCCTTTGCGAAGCAAAACAAAAAGGAAAGCATTCCTACAACTAGAATTAAATTATTTAACCTCTTTACGGAATTCCAAATTTTCCAGTTTATTGAAAATTCTTACATTTAGAATCTATTCCCCAAAGATTTATTGAATTTTAAGAAAATTATGCTTTGTATTCAGTTGCAAAACTTGGGCATAGCCAACCAAATTGGCGGTATATGCCCAACAAAGTTTAGCATATAATCAAGTTGTGAGTAATTATGAAAAACGACTTCACTTTATAGAATGAACGAAATACCAAGAAACATTCAAGAAATCTTAAATCAGTCAATTAACAAACTTGACAGACCTTTAAATGAAGTCATTTCAGAATTAAAGAAGGAAAGAGATAAGGAATATTCGGATTTTGAATATTGGTTTGGATTGGAAACTTCTAATCCCGAGCGTTACAACGAAATTGACGAAATAGCCAACCAAACAGGTCATTCTCTACAAATCCAAATGCGTGAGCATATTGAATCAGCATTATATGTAGAAGACGAACTTCTCGCATTGTTAGAAATGAAAATAATTTATGCGTTCAAACATCTGGAAATTAATATTAAAAAACTGATATTTCATTTTTTTAACGAATTGCCAAATCCAAAACCAAAATGGCACGAAATGATTGATTTTTTAAAAAAGAAAAATATTTCTGTCAAAGAACTTAATGGTTACACAGAAGCGAATCAATTAAGATTAGTCAATAATTCCCTTAAGCATTCTCATCAAAGTGTTGACAAAAGCTTAATTGAAATTGAAGAGTTTAAAAATGGTTCAATTCAAAATTTTGAATCTTTAGAAAGCTTTTACGAAAGAGTAGTTGATAGTCCTTCTCAGTTTTTCTGTGATTTAATAGAAAAAGTCGAGAAAGAGGTTAACGATTTCAACGAATTGAAAATAAAGAAAATAGCTGAAAAGGCAACAAATCGAATGAATAAAGAAACTGCCGAAAAACTAATAAATGAAATAAAACAAAAATATAAATAACTACTCACAACAAGCTGGCTATAGTTCATTGCTTCTGACTTTCCTCGCGGAAAGTCCTCGCAAATTTGCTATCTTCGGTTTACGGCGGAAAATCCTCGCGGATTTTCACGCAACGAAACCATAGCCAAACACGTTATAGCCAATGCTAAGACGACACAAACAATGATAGCAAAAGACCAAAATATAGCCTTGTTGACAGTTGGCAAAGAAGCTTTGAAAAATGCTGACTGGACAGACTATGCTAACTATTGTTTTGACAGAGAAAAAGGATTACGAAAAGAAGCATTCAAGCACCTTGACAAATTCCTTAAATCAACAGAAGCCTGGACTCTTGACAAGAAAATTGACTTTGTGAAATTTCTGTTTCCGTTTTTTGAGAATGTTCAGGATGCAGACTACGGACCTTTTCCTCAACCACTAAGTGATAAACTTGTAAAACCTACTTTGACAACTTGGTGCGACAAGGAGCAAATTGACAATAATCCATTTCGTTGGTTTGGTAAATATTATCGAAGTGAAGAACATTTATTCAAAGCATTAGAAATTAATCCAGCGGACGATTTAGCAAGACAGACAATATTGAGTTGGTGGACTTATAACATTTATTATTCGGTTCATCATTTACCAGAAGGCTACATTGGTGAACCACTTGACGACATCAAGCTTGGAGAGAAGATAAAGGAAGAAATACAAAAATTAACGAGACCTGAACTAAGAGAGCATTGGACGAAAGAACTTGAGGAAGATTTAGAACTTGTTAGAAACTATATTGACTGGAAAGCTTCTGGACATCCTGACTTTGAAAGGTGGGGACAGGAAAATAAAAAACAAACAGGTTATGGACTGACAAGAACATACTACTATGAAAAATAGAAGAAGCACTGGCTATAACAGCACCTACCCAAAAGTGGCGGTTCAGTGGTTAAATCAAGCTTTGTGCTTCTATCAAAGTTTGTGCTTGGTTGACAGTGAAGTGCTCCGAAATCGCCACCTTCGGGTAGCTGCGAAACGTTAGCAATTATTATTCATGAGTTTAACCATTGTACTTATAACCTCAATTGCATTAGTCTTTCAATACTTTGTTGACTTTCTTAAGATCAAAGAAAAGAAATATAAAAAATTATTAGGCTTAAGTATATTGATATTGGGTTTGATAGGCATTTGGATATCTTTCAAAATTCAAAACGATGAACTGACGAAAACCGATGAGTCAAACAGATTAGAAAAGGCCAATCTTGAAAAACGTTTTAACAAAATTGATAGTACAAATGTGGTTTTAAGAACAGAATTAAATCTTAGAAATCAGGATCTTACCAATATTAGTAAGCAAAACGATTCTTTGCGCAGCCGGATCGATGAACTGCTTGGTAAACAGCAAGAATTTCTTGTCGTTTCTCAAAAGTCTTATGAAGAGGTTTCAAAAAGTCGTACGGCTTTAGAAAATATGGGATTAAAGGAAATATCAAGAGGGATTTCAGCTGTTGACAGAATTAAAATTACAAATGTTCTTAGTAAATATCCAAATCAAAAAATTACTCTTTCTTATCCCATGGGCGATCAAGAAGCATTTCAATTTGCCGATCAACTATTTGATGTGTTAAATAGTGCGGGATGGATAGTTAAAGGTCCTCACCCAACAATATCAGATAGACCATTTAAAGGAATGAAAATTTGGGTGAAAGAAAAAAATAATTTCCCTAATGGTGTTTATGGAATCTTCAAATCTTTAAAGATCCTAAATTTAGAAGCGAAAGGATATCCAAGACCCCAATTGAGTGTTGACGAAATAGAACTCGTTATAGGCCAAAAAAAATAACAATTGCTAACAACGGTAACCGTGGCACAAGCCCCTGAACAGCCGAAAAGAAACCTGTTTTAAGCCCTTTTCATTGTCCCATTCCTATGGGACATCATATTTTGAGCGTGTGAATAATTAATTTCCCAAAATTGACTTCTCGCTTATTGAATTCCGGTCTTGATCTCTTGTTCTGTCTTCTTGGAATAAATCCGCATCACCTTCTGCATGTCCTCCCCTATTTTCTCCTGTAATACCCTAGCATAGATTTGGGTAGTTGAGAGTTTACTATGTCCCAACATTTTTGATACCGTTTCAATTGGAACACCATTTGACAGTGTAACGGTTGTCGCAAATGTATGTCGGGCCATGTGAAAGGATACGTTCTTGTATATCCCGCAAGCCTTTGCTATTTCCTTTAAATAGGCATTGGTTTTTTGGTTGCTATATACGGGCAGCAGGCCATTATCCTCAATTGGTGCCCCTTCATATTTCTTCATGATCTCCACGGCTCTGGGAAGCATAGGGATCTTTACAGGCTCATTGGTCTTTATCCGTTTGGTATATATCCAATAGTTACGGTCAATTCCTTTGCTGATATTGTCCTTGGTGAGAAGCTTGATGTCCATAAAGGTAAGTCCCGTATAGCAACTAAAAAGAAAGACATCCTTTACCCTCTCCCTACCTATGCTCGTGAAAGTGGTATCGTCGATAAGATCAATCTCCCTTTGTGTAAGATAGTTTCGGTCAAATTTGTTGAAACGCAGTTTAAAGTTTCGAAACGGGTCTTTGTCCAGCCATTCCAACCTGACCCCCAATCGGACAACCTTCATCAAACGTTCCAAGTGCTTCATCGTGCCATTGTTGGTACAGGTCTTCCTGTTCTTCTTTGGTTTGAAAGTCCTGATATAGTTTTCGAAATCTAAAATGAACTTGTGCTTCAGATCCCTGAGCGGCACATCACTTGTTTTGAGTTTGGTAATTATATAGTTCTTCAAATATTTCTCGGTGGAGTAATAATTCTTCATGGTCCCTGGCTTCAGGGTGTTGACCATGTTTGTATTGTGATATTCGAAAAGTTCCAAAAGGGTATGGTTCACTTCATCCTCCCCGACATACCTCGCCTTGATCAATTTTGCCGTTATCAATGCCCTTTCCATGTGCAACTCCCTATGAACATTGAGAATTTCTCCATAAACGGTATCGAGATATGCATTCAAATCTTCCATGGTTCTGCTGATTGGGAACGCTTTTCCACGTATTTTGTCCCAATTGCACACCGGAATGTCCCGTTTGATACTGATTTCTGCACGCTCCTTTTTGACCGTTATACGAACATATATATCGTATATGTTCGGGTCATTGCGCTTTTTCCTGACGAAGAAATTGATTCCTAAAGTACTGTCTGTCCGCATGTTGTAATCATTTTAATTGAACAATTGTCATTGGTCGGACTGCCCTTTAACCTCAATTGTTCATACCTAAAATTACAACAATCAGTGTACCAGTGTGCACACCTTATTGCACACCAAAAACATGGTTTTAAATGATATCAGATGGATTCATAAAAAATGAAAAGCACTGATAATCATACAATTAACAGTGCTTTATTTCTGCCTATATGGCGGTTCGTCGGGATGACTGCATTTAATCCAATTCATTTGGAAGACTTGTTTAGATCAACCGTTGCACCTATCAAATTGGCATTAAAAACCAGCTATATACACATAAACCATTATTTAAAAGTTAAAGCAACCAAGCGCGAAGTACCTTCTTCAGTAAGATTGGCCCGAAGCTTCTCTCCTTTGTCCAAATGAAATTTCGGGAAGACATAGAACAATCGGGACTTCTGTCCATGCATAATGCTTGTGGGCACATTATGCCTGTAGCGGGGCTGCAGTTCCAATTCCTGATAGGAACTCCTCCTCCCCCTTTTACCACTGACCTTGAAAAGCTCTAGATCCCCAAAATCAAATCGGACACCGGAATGGTTGTCGATCTCAAATTGGACATACACTTCATTGTCCATGTAGACCATATTGGTCACGGCCAATGAGAGGCCCTGCTCTTTCTTAACGGAGTGCTTTCGTTCGGGCAGTTGCAAGAGTGATTCACAAGAGGCCTGAAACCTGCGATCACTGATTGTAGGAACCTCCGAGGAATCCGCAACCAAAGTCTGGGCAACCCTTTCCTGCTGAACATCTTCCCCTACCCCTTGGTCTTCGCTCCCGATCCGTTCCTCCAACCCAATAAATCGATTCGGATACGAAATTTCCCTAGCATAGCGGACCAAATAGGAATAGACACTTCCGTCCTCCGTGATTACCAGTAGATTGCTATCCTTACCGGGAACGGCCTTTAACAGACCCAAGGTCTGTCCTTTTTCCCGATTATAGGTAAAGGCAAAATTGTCGTTGCCCACGATGCCCTGTTTGATTTTGGAGGGAAAGAACAGGGCCATGTTCATATGTTCGTTGGCATAAATGGTGTCCAAGGTTGTACTATTGGCGGCTTGGGATGCGACAGCAAGAAGCATCCACAAGATGAAGATTGTATTTTTCATGATGATATGGTTTTAGAAGCCCCGGTTCGAACGAGGTATCAAGGTTTTATTTTTAAAAGGATTTTATAGTTTTTGTTTACGGTGGCCCTGACCTGACGGTTGGACCGTTTAAAGATGTTTTTCAGGCCCTTGACCTGGGGCACTCCCGGAACATTGATGTCGTCCACCACATCATCGACCACTTCCCTGGACAGTTCGGCCCTAAAGGAGTTCTTGATATAGAGACCTTCCCTTCCATCCCGATAGTCATAGGCCCTCAAGCTTACGGGAATATGCTCAATATTCCCGATATCCAGCACCATCCTATTGGGCCGAAAGCCCACGATGCCGAAAAGGATGGTATGCGCTGGCACGACCTTACCGTCAACGACCAACTCTTCCAGAAGTCGGAATTCCAATCGGTCGTTGGCCCTGACCGTCTGTGTTCGATGTACCATGGCCAAAATGACCATCTCATTCCGATCATCTTCATCGGATTGGGGATTGGAAGCAAAGAACAATTGCTGTTCCAAGGCCATTTCGGGTAAGGTAGGTGTTGTGCTTTCATTTTGTTCAGATCCATGCTCCAGCTCTTTTGGTTTCTTAGGAACATGGACCTTCGCCTTATTTTCCACAAGGGATTTCCGGTACGACCCTTGTGTATAATCGATACGCCCCAGCCGGTAGATGCTGTCCACCATTTTTGCCTTTTCCGCATCGATCAGGTCTGGGTCAAATACGCTTGTGGTATCCAAGTACTTCTCATCATACATACTTGGGGCATCGGTGGTCTTCACTTCCTTGAGATCATCGAGGGCCTCCAGTTTGGAGGCATATTCCTTTTGGGTCGTTTCCAGGGCAGGCACCAAGGGTTGTTCCAGTTGTGCCCCTGCATCACCCCCATCGGTCAGGAAGAGCATGGCATACACTACCATAAATACCAGGACCAACAAAATGACGATCCCAAAAACGATTTTCTTTTTATCCAGTTTCATAATAATGGTCTTTATAGGTCATTGACCTTTTTCAATTGATTTTCAAAATAGGCCGTGATCAACAGTCCATGGGGATTCTTGGGAAAATGCCGGTCCACGCTGATGAGCTGGCCAGAGGTCTGTAGTTCGTAGGTATCGGTCACCGAACCCCTGTCAATTTCAAAAACCACCCGGGACCTGAAGGAGAAGGCACCTGCCTCCCCAAAAAGATCGGTTTCCACGGACAGTACCTTTTGGACCAAGGAGTATTGCAGGAGCCGGTTATAGACCCCATCGGCCTTTTTTTGGCGGTAGACATTGTCCACCGAACTGTCCCCCAACCATAGGGCCTTTTCCAAATGCTTTTGATAGTTGCTGGCATCGATACCATAAAAGTACTTGTGGAACTGCTCGATATGGGCCAGGGCCTCCACTTCCCGATTTTCCTGTTGAAGCGTCCATTTCAATGGAATGATGGATCCATCCGTTCCAATGGCAAAGTTTCCCGTCCTCGTTTCCCTGTACATTTGATAGGCCACCAAAACGGAACCCAGCGTACAGAGGGTCGATGCAATGACCACGATCAGGACCACAAAACGATTGGTCCGAAGTATTGCAGTGATATTTTTATACATTGTTTTCATATTATTTTAGGTTTGATCCGGTACTAGGCACCGAAGAGTTTGAGTGAAAAGCTGGTCGCCCTTCGGTACAGTTTGAATTTCAAAAAGACGATAAACCCGATGGTGCCCAGTTCCACCAAAGGCGCAAACACGGAGCTTCCATAGTCCGTCCCGAAGAGGTTCACCCAAAAATTGTCGGTCAGTTCCCCATAGAGCGCATTGATAAAGATGTTCACCAGAAAAAAGGCGGGCACCAGCATATAGACGGCCACATAGAGCTTAAAAAAGCTGTAGGCCAAGGTTCTGAACTTCTCAAAAACGGCCAAGCTGATGACCAAGGGAAAAAAGGCCCGCATGATCCCCAATAGAAAAAAGCGTTCCGCCAAAAAGAGCGGATAGATGAACAGATCGAGCAGCCAGAGAAATACACTGATGATAAAGGCCAAGAGCCGCATCCCGAACAAGGGGCTGACCAGGGCCTCATAGAGCAGTGCCATCCCCTTTCGTGCAGCGTCCATGATCCCGGCATCCTCTTCAATGGAAATCTCCTGCAACTGCAAGGGCAACAGATCGGGTGCCGTGCTGCGGTATTGGGTCTCAATACCCACCAGGATGGTGTCAAAGGCATCCAACACCTGATCGGAAAACAACACCAACAGCACTACGGCAAAATTCTTTGCCAGTTCCGTTGGGGTCAGTCCCCAGGTATGTCCATCGCGAGATGCAATCCCCTCATGGTACTTTTTGATGATATTGATCAAAAAGAACAGCAGGGCCAGGGCCTTCATGCCCGTGATGGTGTACTGTGAAAAATCACTTCCGGTGATGGTGTCGTACACCGCATCCACATACTCCAATCCGATACTTAACGCTACGCCGACCATCATCAATAGGTTGTTGTACGGGTATTGATGGCCTGCTGCATTTCCCGAAAGGAAATAATGTCCCGGTATCGTTTGGCCTTTTGCTGGATCTCCCCGACCATTTCCTTCGATCGGACTTCCTTTTCCTTGAGGACGGCGATCCGCTCCGCATCGGTCATCTTCAAAAAATCACTGGAGAGTATGTCCTCCACAAATTCGAGGTCTTCCAAGGAATGCTCGATGATGGCATTGAAGGATTCCGAGATACGTTCCACCTCCTCTGGTCGGATATGGGGGGAGTCCAGGATGTCCCGCAGATCGTTCCGGACCATATCAAAAAGGCGCCCATTGTTCCGTGTCAGTTCACGGACGGCCTTCAATTGTTTGATGACATCGTTGACCTTTTCGATACGCTCTTTCTGTTCCCGTAAAAATTCCACGGTCTTTAAGAGTTCAGAGGTCTGTTTGGCCGATTCGATGATCTGTTTGCCCAATGTGATAAAGTTGGTATTGTCATATACCGGCATCCCCTGGGCCGTGGCACGCCCGGGCAGGGAAATGACCATTGACAGGGCTATACCCAAGGTCAAGGCTTTTTTTCGAATGGACATTTGGTTCGTTGTTTTCATATCGATTTCTTTTTGAGATTAATAAACTTTTTGATGGCTTGCTCCATATCGCCCATTTTTTCATACAGGGCCATAATGGTTTGATTGTCCCGGCCCTCGGTCAGATAGGCCGCATATACTTCCGGGGGGACCTCCAAACGGAAGATGTTGCTCTCCTTTCCGATCTTGATAAAAATTTCAGTGTATTTGCGTTGTCCCGAAAGATTGTTCCTGATGGATTTCAATTGGATCAGGTCATGTGCGGATAGCTGAAGTCTTTCCTTTAGGGCGGCATAACCCTTTTCATTGCGGAGGCTATAGATAACCTGGGTGTTCTCCAGGATACTGGCCGAGGTCGAGTTATGGGGCAGTTGGTTGATGGACTGTAAAATGATGCCAATGGCCCCTTCCTGTTTCCGGATGGCCTGATAATAAAATTCCACGCTTTCCAGCACATTGTCGAACTTGAGCTGTTTGGCAAACTCATCAAAGAGGATTATGCCCCGCTCCTCCCTGTTCCTCCAAACGGTCCGTTGAATGGCCGTTTTGATGAGCTTGAGCATCACGGAGAGGATCTCCTTATTGTCCTTCACTTCATCAAGTTCGAACACGATCAACCGTTTGTCTTCCAATCGATAGGACCGATCTTCACTGGCCCCAAAAAGAAAGCTGTAGAGTCCGTCCCCCACATATTCCGAAAGGATGTGCAGGAATCCCTTGACATCGAAGTATTCGGGATGGATCTGCAATCGGGACAGCAGTTCCTTTTGCTGTTTGCCGACAAATTGGTAAAAACTGTCCAACGTATGCGGGCAAACCTTGCTTTCCCTATAATAGGCCAGCAATATTTTCTTCAAGGCCACCGAGCTTTCCTTTTGGGGCTTGGTGCCCACCCCCATCAGCTCGAAGAGGAACAGGGAAAGATCTTCCAAGCGTTCCGGGGTCACGTCCTCGCTATTGGATATGTAAAAGGGATTGATACCAAGGCTCTTGCCGTTTTCATAGCGTAGCACGGTGCACTGCTCGGGATAGAGGCTTGCAAACTTGGTATAGGAACCGCCCAGATCGATAATGACCAGCCGCACGCCTTGCTCAAAATACTGCCTCAAAATATTATTGGCCAAGAAGGACTTCCCTTCCCCGGTCGGGGCAAAAATGGCAAAGTTCCTAGCCTTGATGCGCTTTTTCCCTTCGTCCCAGACATCCTTCAATACTGGAATGTTGAACTCCCGGTCATTGAACACGATCCCCGTGCTGTCCGTGCTGTAATTGGTGGTATGGATCCAAAGACAAAGCGCGTGCTTGAGATCGGTCACATAGAGATCCTCATTGGAGAAATTGGGGGCAAAACAAGGGAAACTGTTCAGGATATAGTTTTTGCGTTCCTTGCCACACGGGTAATAGGGCACCATATCCAGTTCCTTCAGTTCGGCCCTGATCTGTGCGTTGGTACGTTCCAATTGCTCCCCATCCCGGTTCCAATGGATGATATTGAGGTGTCCACGCACGATCCGTGCTTGATCATCCTTGTTGATCTGGTTGAGGATATGCTCGATTTTTTTGAGGACCACCTTGTTCTGTGTCCCAAAATTGGAACTCTTTTTCAGTTCCTCCACCTTTTTCTCCAGCTGCCTTCTCCAGTGCTGCCTATCATCCAGATAGACAATCTGGTTGATGATATGGTTTTCCTTGAGGGAAAGGCCAAGACCGTCGATGAATCCCTGGTGGAAGGTAAAATCATCCGAGGTAAAACGTTCATTGACCTTACTGGTCTGTACGCTGTCCCCAAAACAGGACTCGCTATTGATGGCCAGCACATCAAAGTGATGGTTGCCGATGGCCACTTTGGGGCCGTCCAGAACGATATCGGTATCACAATCCGGATTATGGCCATTGAGCTGGTTTTGGGTCAAGGCCAAAATTTCACTGTCCACCATAGGCTCCAAGCGAATTTTCTGTCCATTGTTGAGATAATTCACCGCATCGCTGACCGCATCCAAAAACTGTTTCACCCTATGATCCAACTCCCTGGGCAATGCCTTGGGCACACTTTTAAAGGGATTGACATATTTGGGATGGTTGAAACCCGTCCGCCTGGGACAGGTAAAGAACAGATAGCTCTGGTGCTCCATATATTCCCTTCCCTTGAAATGATCATGGGTCGCTTTGGAGAGAAAGGTGTCCTTGCGCAGCTGGTCCGAAGTGAAAGAGGATTTCAGGTATATGTCCTGTTTATGGACCACGGTCCCGACAGGAAGGGACTTAAAGGCCTGGGACCAATTGCCGTGCAACCCTTCAAAATCGGTTTCGGAAAGCGAATGGATCTCGGGGAGCAAAACCTTATAGCAGGCCAGTACATTACCATTATTGGCAAAGATGATATGGTCCCGTATGTCCACAATGGGATGGTGGGAGGCGATGTTAATCTTCGACATGGTTCAATAGGTTATCGGGTTTATTGCTGATACAACTGGGAAAGACCTTGCTGAAGTCCAATAAGTGCTTGTTGGAAGCTATCCGGGTCAGCCCTGCATACCAACAGCAGTTCCAGAGCATGGCCAAGATGATGGCCAAAAGACTGAAGGAAAAGATGATGATCAGCAGGGATCCCAGGATGGAGAGCATCATTAGGGCAAACAGGGATATGGGAAGCCCCCATATCCTTGCGCCTTTACGGATGTCCTTATAGATTTTGTACGTTCTCATAGGAATTACTCACTTTTGGCTTAAAAAATCAGACCACGATTCCGATGAGATAGGTGAAGATGCCGACCACGGCCCCTGCGATGAGCACGAACACCAATACGCGTGTGATGCCTTTTTTGAGGTCTGCGTTCTCTCCAAAAAAATGGCCTGCATTGAACAGGAAGCCGACCAAAAAGATGACCCCTAGGAGCAGGGGAAAGATGGTTCGGATGGTATCGGAGATGTCATTGACCGAATCTTCGATGCCCCCGATCTGTGCAAAAGCGGGAATGCCCATAAGGAGCATCGCCCAGATACTTAAGAATGTTTTTTTCATGATGTCAGTTTTTGTGGCCAAAAGGGCCTATTGATGAATAAACTTTTTCGAAAAGTATCGGGAACTCACAGAAAGGGTTCTAAATCACTAAAAATTAACGGACAGCAGCGTTAAATTTTAAGGAATCCCAAGGGATTTGAGGAAAGCGTTACAGATTGCACAAAACATCTTAAGATCGAAACGGCTATGGAACAGCAAAAAATTTTCCTCTTGTGTGCCCTGTTTGCCCTCTTCCTGAAGGCATGGGGACAAGGGGACACCGAACAAAAAATGGTGATTATTGTGGATCCCGGGCATGGCGGGATCGATCCAGGTGCCATTGGGATCAATGGTCTCAGCGAAAAAGAGCTGACCCTGAATTTGGCCGAGGCCATTTTACGGTACAATAAGACCGTATTGGACAATCCTTATGATATGTATCTTACGCGATATTCAGACACCCTGATATCCTTGGGCCATCGCACCCGACTGGCCAAAGCCCTGAAACCGGACCTTTTTATTTCCCTGCACTGCAACCATGCCGATAATCCCAAGGCTTCGGGACTTGAAATCTACCTATACAACAGGCCGATTCCCCAAAGCCATATCACCATGGCCAAGGCCATGGAAACCTACCTACAACAGCAGCTGGGCTATCGCAGCCGTGGGCTAAAGCGGGCCAACTTTCAAGTATTGCGCGACAATCGAGAGGTATGCCCCGCCCTACTGTTGGAACTGGGCTTTTTGTCCCATACGGACGAGTCACGGCACTTGGAACGGAAGGAAAGCATCAATGCATTGGGATTGGCGATCTTAATGGGAATCAAAAAAATACTGGAATGAAAAAGTTATTTGCAAGCCTGTTCAGGGTACTCAAAAAAATAACGGTCGAGGTAGCTAGGGAACTGTGGGATGTTTTTAAACATCGTCCCAAAGTTTAAAAAGCATCTGTTTTTTTATGTAATTTTCCCCCATTAACATCACAAAGGCAAAGTGTCAATTCATCAACCGTATTTGAAATGTTATACCTAACACCGACAAAAAAAGGAATAGGGGCCGAAATTTGGGGCACTTATGAAGATTTGGATGCTTTATATGAGGTGATCGGCACGTTCTGGAACCATGAGCAATACCAAAATGCAAAGGGATTTGAGAACAGGGACAAGCTCATCAGCGGGTTGTCCTACGAGATAAGGAAGGCTAAGGAGGGCAGCAGGGACCAAAGGGAGACCAGCCATTTTTCCCCGGAAAGGGCCACCCATTATGGCACCAAGATATCTTGGGTCCACTTGCTGTTTTCCCTATCGGCCATCAAGTACAACATGCAATTTTATCCTACCGACAAGTTAGCTATTTCCATGCTGCTACAACTCGAGTTTTGGATGGAGCGTGCCATAAACGAGTTTGATGAGATCGGGGCCAAGAATTTGGTGGGCTATATCGAGAATGGCCTCGACGGTGCCAATGCGTTCAGCTATCAGTACATGCGGAGTATCCATATAGATTATGTACAGCTTGGCGGAGGGAAAAGGGCCTTTGGAAAACTTCCAGAGCTTCTCAAGCGCGGTGTTTTCTTTACCGAAGAATACAGGGAATATCGTGATTTTCTGGAAAAGGAGGCCAAACGGCTACAATGTAACATATCGGACTTGGAGATGGATGACGACCATATCGATTACGAACATTTACAATGGTAAGAACATAGACCGATCATATAGGGATTTGACACCAGAGCAGCGGGTGTTCACTGGCGGCATCCCGTTCACTTTTGATGCTTCCGAGCATTTCCCATTGCGGGCGTTCCTTGAACCACATCCCTTTTCTGACCAAACCGCATTTTTCAAGCCCGTTAAAAAGACCATCGGACAACATGAGGTAATCCCGTTGTTTGGTGTTCACCCCCATTTTATAGGCCCCTAAGCTAAAGTAGCCCGCATCCTTACCCTTGTCCAGATTTCCCATAAAGCTGGGATGTCGCGTAATGTCGGTAAGCCCACTGTCCTTGATCAAGGGGGAAATGGCACTGCCATAGGCCGGGGCATTAAGGGTGCCCATGAGTATCGTTCCCATATCGGTACATTCCCCTTGGGCCAGCATTTCTGCAATATGTTTGGATTGTACCCATTGGCGTTCTGTAAACGCTTCCCCGTCAGCTTGACGATCTGGAAAATGGGTACAAAGAACGGTAAAGGTCCTGCCAGAAGCCGTCCTGAGCCTATACTCCTGTAAATCCGTATCAAATATGGGCCTTTCCGAAGCATCAAGTTCATTGGCCCTGGTTCGTATCGAAACCAAATCAATCCCTGCTTTGGCCAAGAGCCCCATACCGCGTCCGAAAGGGTCATTAGTTTCCATAAAGACAACTTCCCGATAGGGAGCGGTAGCTGCGGAACCCAGAAAATGTCGGTTGAATTCCACTAGGGAGGCACGGCTCTCTACCTCCGATACCACCAAGATATCCGGGTCCATCGCTTGAATGACCTTGGCCTTGTTCCCAATGGCCCGCTCATCGATGGGCAAAGAATCCACTTTGGCCCAACCCTCCCAATCGGTCAGATGGCTTGCCCTAGGTTTATCCTTTTCCAGCCCTCTTGAGACCAATAATTGGCCCATGGCATTTCGTAGGGTGTAATGGCTTGAAAAACCTTGGTCATCAAATCCCAGAAAATGGGAAAGTATGCGCATGCGGTCAAAGTCTTGCTGCGAACGTTGGCCTTGAAGCAATAGCCGCTCAAATTCCGTTATCCAACGGGCCCTGTTTTCCGCACGGAACCGATGGACCAGATCAATGGGACGATGAAAGATGTTCTGTAGGTTGTAAAAGGCAATTTTCATGATCGGTCGTTTAACATAAAGTTTTTGTTGTCCGTCAAAATCCGATGGATCTCCTCCTCATCATAATAGATGACCCCTCCAAGCTTTGTATAGGGTATGGTCCCATTGATGCGCAGGTTCCGGAGGGTCCCTGAGCTGATCTCCAATTTCCCCATGACACTGTTGGACTTGATCCATCGATCCAGGGTGATACGGTTATGTTGTAACAGGATGTCCTTGATCTCTTCCAGAAGGGATGCCTTGAACCCTTCCAGATCCTCTTGCGTTACGATATGTGCTGGCATAACTTTGGGTTTTTGTTAGACCCCAAATATGAAATAAGGGCAACAATTGAATTCACAAGTTGTGCCCAACTTGGGTCAAACTTTAACATAAATACCCCCTTTATCCGATATTTTGTACGATTTATAGTTACACCATTGTAGTAATTCAACTATATTTTATATTTAAAACCCTAGTTCCCTACCCTTTAGATGTACAGTACCTATGTTCATTTGTCCCACAAGGTCCATGACGAGGGAGATTGAGGGTACGTTTACCATAGGTCCAATATGAAAGAGATGTGGTTTGGAATACTATTGACAATATTGCCCTTGATCCCTGTATCCCTGATATCGAAGCGGGCTGGGTCTTTGCCAGCACATTGCAGGGAAAGAACGGATCGTTCGGGCATTAAACGGATAAATGACAGTTTTGCCCCATACAGGGCCACCTGTTACCCGCTGCTCCCATGGAGACCTGTAACACCGCACCCAGGGCACGACATGGGAACCAAGGCTAATCCCAAGCCCCTTCCCGCCAATCCCTATGCCACCCCGTCCAGATTTCAAAATAAAGCATTGCGCATTGCCATCCCCGTAAAAGCAAACATTCAGGAAAGGCATTTCAAACGTCCGAATGTACCATTGGATAGGGTCAGGCCACTTAATGTAACCTATACTTCGGTACAGTTCCATCAGCTGATGGAATCGGATACGGTTTCGGGCGGAGCTGCGGCGCTTAGCGATACGGAAGCCCTCACAGCTGAAATTTTGGCACGGGAAGATACCATCAAGGCTCAATTGGTCCTGGCCACCTTACTGGTAGCTTTATTGGCATTCTTCTATGTCAAATACCGAAAGATGCAAAGCAGACTGAACATCGTGCTTCAGGAAGGTGTGGAACCCACAATAAGCCAAGTACCCAATGCAAATATCATCCCCATGGACATAGCACCGGAAGTCGTGCAACGGATCCTTTTAGCATTGGACCAATGGGAAAGCCAAAAAGGATATCTCGATCAGGGAACCAGCTTAATTACTTTGGCCGAAATCCTTGGGACCAACACCAGCTACCTCTCGAAGATCATCAACGTTTATAAGGGACAAACATTCTCACAATACCTGAGGGATCTTCGAATCACCCATGCCATCAACCAAATTAAGGAACAGCCCGAGCTTTTAAAGACCCGCTCCACGATCCAACTGGCGGAACAATTTGGTTTCAATTCGGTCGATGTCTTTTCAAGGGCCATGAAATCCAAGATCGGGCTTACCCCTGGTCTGTTCTTTCGGAAAGTTCGCCAAAAACATCGCTAACAACAATGAAGTTGATTGGACACCCCTTCCACTAAGCTTTTCCATGCACAAAACACCTTATACGTTCCCTTTGTCCATATGGGCCTTAAGGGTGTAGGCCATCCCATCAAGGAAGCGGGTCCTATCCTTCTTCCGGGCACAGATTTCGGTATAGGTGCGGTAACAATCGCCAAGCTCACAATGGAACGCCGATGATAAAGTTTGGGCAATTTCCTTGACCTCGGCCTTTCCCCCATTGATGGCCCCGGTATGGTGGAGGGCATAGACCAATTCCGTCAGGGCCGCCTTGGTGGAGGACCATTGGAGCCTTGGGCGGAACGTCCCAGAACCCTGTGTATTCCGTTTGTCCCTAAGATAGCCAATGGCCCTCCGATAGGCGCGCAATTGTCCCAAGAGCATATCATGGGAGGTCGTAAAGATGGGGTCCATGGCGATATGGTGGGCATACGCCGGTTTGAGGGAATCCTTTTTCTTTCGGGTAAAATACTGCGGATCCCAATGGGTATGTCCCAATTGTATATACTTCCAGAACTGTGCATGCCCCGATAAAAAGGTAGACCATAGCTTCCATTTTGTCTTGATCCATTGCCTTCGGGCCTTTTTACCGCATACAGGGATTTTAAGCTCCAAATCCAGGAGTTCCGAATAGTAGATCAGATGCACCAAGGGCACTTGTTTGGTGTGCTTAAAAAAATGGATTTCCTCCGCCTCGTCCACAAATCCCTTGTGCACCACATGATCTCTGAGCTCCCAGAGCCGGGAGCGACATAAGTCAGTGATTTTTTTGGCGGCCTCAATGACGTTGGGCACTTGGGCCTCGATTTCCTGTATCTCGGTCTCAAGGGCCGAAGATGTCAACGAATGGTTCATATCCAAAAAATTTATGTACATCGGCAGGCAAGTGTCACGGATTTGGATATTGGGACAATCGATCGGGAACCCATCCAATATGGCCCATAATGCCTAGGCTACAAAAAATAAGTGACGGCACTTTATAAAAGCAGGCATTTTAAGCAACTGTCCGATTCCAACAAAAACATCCCCTGGTCAAGCGAAACCAAAGGTCAGCGGTACCCTAAAACACGGCAACAGCAAGGGAAGCATTTTATAAATCGTCGGGACATACCCCCAAAAAAAACAATCCTTACCTACCCCCTGCCCTGCCCTAAATACCCCCTTGTCCGACAAAGACCTTGGAAAAAAACCGCAAATAGACGGATTTTGACATCCGATTCCCGAATTATGCCATTTTCTATATCTCTGCTGTGCTATACTTTCGAAAAGACATTTTCCTGTGATGGGATGTTCCAGATTATTCAAAAAACAGGTCTCCAGAAAATAGTGATAATGATGAAACGATTGCCCCACTACAAGACAAATACTATTACTGTCATAGCCACACTTTATATTTTTTTATGGGTCTATGCAGCAAGTAGCAAGCTATGGGACTTTCATCAGTTTACGATTCAATTGGGCCAGTCTCCAGTGCTTACCGCCTACGCCAACGAGGTGGCTTGGGGAATTCCTATAGCGGAATACCTTCTTGCCATAATATTGGTGTTCCACGGATCCCGATTATGGGGGTTCTATGGCAGTTTTGCGTTGATGGTGATGTTCACCACCTATATTGTATTGGTCCTGAATTTTAGTGATTATATCCCTTGTTCCTGTGGAGGGGTACTGGAAGATATGGGTTGGACGGAACATATCGTGTTTAACATGTTCTTTGTGGCCTTGGCGGTCATCGCCATTATCGTTTTGGAATCTTCTGCCCCAATCCAAAAATCGAAAACCCTAAAACCATCTCCATGAGCACCAAACGTATCCTTGTCAAACTAATGGGGACGGCCTGCCTAAGTTTAGGGGCGGTAATGACCTTGTTCCTTTTTTCGGAGCAACAGGTTCACCGAAACAATGCCTTTACCCGTCGGTATCCGCCCCATCCCGTGGTCAAACAATATCATCTGGATCTTGGCCATAATTCCTATTATGTGGCCGGATGGGACGACAATGTTCTTTATCTCGGCAATAGGACAGCACCCTGGCACCTGTTACGGATACATCTGGGTACCCAAGATACTACCCATATCCGTATGGAACCGAGGAACAAGAATCTTAGGTACCGTTCCTTGGAAACCAGAGTACTCCCGCCCTACTTCTATGTCATGGACGGTACCATACCCTTTATCCTGCGGGGGCGGACCGGACCATGGATTGCAGAAGCTTGGATGGAAGGGACTGCCTTTTTCAACAGGGCCGTACCCATCGACAGCACTACCGTTTTCATCCGAACGATCAGTTCCCATACACAGCGATCCACCCTGGGCCTTATCCTAAAATCGGACCATTTCCAAGTCCGTTTGGACACCAGCCTTCTGGAAATTCAACTCGATGGTATCTTTGATGTGGATGGAATGCTGCTCAAAAGTGGGGACGGGCCATACTTGGGCTACCTGTATTATTACCGAAATGAATTCATGGTCTTCGATCCCAAACTGAAAAAAACCAACCGACAACGGACCATTGATACCGTTCAACGCTCCCAAATCAGGGTTGCGGAGCCCAACCGTCAAAACCAGGTCCAAATGCAGGCCCCTCCACTGATCATCAATAGATCTGGGTCCATGGATGGGAACGTTTTTTTGGTACAGTCGGACCGGTTGGGGCGTAATGAAAGCAGATCTATGTTGGAACAGGCCTCCATCATTGATGTGTACAATCACAAAAAGGGCACGTACGAGTTCAGTTTTTACCTATACCATATGGAGCACAAGAAGGTCAGGGAGTTTGCAATCCATGGAACACATGTAATTGCCCTTATCGGTGACCACTTATCCGTATACCGTACTGGGGAATCTTACTTTGACCAAACCACCAACACCAAAAAAACTACAGGCCTGTAGCTGGGGGAAGATCGAAAACCCATCAATAGAGTAGATCATCATTTTAATTTCTATGTATTATGAAAACAAAAGCAATTAAATTTATCATGCCGGCCTTGGCCATCGTTTTTGCCATTGCCGCTAGCGCCTTTACGGCCGCTCCAAATGAAACGGCCGAACAATCCATGATTACCCAAGGGTATGTTCAAATCGACCCACAGGAACCCTGTGAAGAGGTGAACGACTTGGATTGTTCCCTAACCGGGGCCTATTTGTGTACCTCTGGCGGAAACCAGGTGTACCGTTTTGAGAACGGTACTTCCTGTAGTGTTCAACTGAGGAAAACAACGCCCAATTAATCCTTAAAAAAAGGGGCCTTGATCGAGGCTCCTTTATTTTTAGTACCCCTCGCTTGGGACAAATCCATCCATCAATTGCAGACACAGCAACAGATGGGCCTTGACCTCGGCATTTTCATTTGTCCTTAACCCTTCATTGAGCCGCTCCCTGACCTGATAGATTTCAGAAAGCAGCACACTCTTGGCCCAATCACTGTACATATTGGCATCAATCCTAGGAATGGCAAAGCGGTAGACTTTTTCATGGGAGATCCATTTCCCGGATTGCACGATATAGGCCCGTTGCAGTTCCTGTTGTTGCCTATCGATTAACTTCACATTCGAGAAAAGGCCGGCACCCAAAAGGGACATCATTTTTTTTGTTATTCCCTTATGGGATTCCAAACGTTCCATAAATTCCAGTCGTTTCAACCGACGGCCATCCAGAAGATCGTTCAACAACTTGATTTGATACTCCAAAAATCGATCTCCATTGGTGGAATATTGAATCTTGGCCAAAAACAGCGGATCGGACAACCATGCTTGTTGGGCAAAGGCATGTTGCAGCAAGAACTGCATCGCTTCCTCTTGTTTTGCCATTGGAATGGGATAGTAAACCCCACCTTCTTGGGAGCCTATTTTATATTGGATGGAATACCCGCCTATCATGGATACGAGCTGGTGCATGTAATGGTACCACAATTCCAAGGACTTGTCATACAGTCGTGCCAACAGGGCATTGTCCCGCTGATCTTCGTTCAAACTGGGCAACAGATCCATGACCCGTTTCATATTTTTAAGGCTCAAGCGAACACTTTCCACGGGGTCATCGTTCCCCACCACCTCATTAACTGTGCCCGGTCCCAAAACTTCCATGACATTGTTGTTATATCGCAACCAAGGAACAGTGTCCTGTTTGCTGACCATGGCGTCGAGATAGGGCAATTCGTCCTCCGGAGATAGGGCCTCCGGGAAGGATCGGTATCCCCAATTGATTTGGAATTCATCCATGGGGCCCACCCGTTGGATCAATAGTGAAGGTGGTATCCCATCTTCCGGTTGCACTACGGTATTGTGCCTGCAATAATTCATAACACTGGGGGTATGTCCCATGGTCTCCAACCAGGACCGATTGCGCATCTTTTCCAAAGGATAGCCAAACTCCCCGAAATTGGCATCCTTTAAACCCAAGATATGCCCCATTTCATGAGCGGTAACGTATTGTATCAATGCCCCGTTCAGCTCATCGGATAAAGGATATTCCCGTGCCCTGCTATCTATGGGGGCACAACGGAGCAAATAATCCTCGGACAAGCCGGGCATCAACGTGGACAAAAGGATATCCCCTTTGAGGATTTCCCCACTGCGCTGGTCAATGATGATGGCCACGGAAGAACCGCCTGTAACTGTATCCCCATCTCTCACCTTGGAATGCCTGTTCCATCGGATCATGGAGTAGTTGATACTGTTTCCGATACGCCCATCCAATTCCTCGGGCAGTTCCCGAACCTCGATAGCATTGGAGAACCCGGCCTTTTCAAAGGCCTTGGACCATTCCAGCACTCCAGCCCTGAGATAGGGTTTCCATTTGTCGGGCGTTTCGGGATCTAGATGCAATACAATGGGCTCGACAGCTTCACCCAACCTTTTGGATTTCTTCCTTTTTTCCAAGCGCCAACGGGTAATACTGCCTTTTTCTGTAAGCAGTTGTTCTCCCAATAGAAGGTCCTTGTTTTCATAAAAATAGGCCATGCGGTGATCATATAGTCTAGGGGACATGGGCTTTGGCAATCGATAAAAGCTAAAATCCGCTTCCATCGTCCGACTGGCGTTCCTATAGGCTACGGTCCTTTGGGTGCGTACTATGGTCTCGTTGTCCAAATAGACCACCTCTTCAATATAGGACAGGTCGGACAGTACACTTTCGGGCGGCCCGGGATGCCATGGGATTTGAGACCGTAAAAACAAGTCGGTCGCATCGATATGAAGGGTCGCGCCATCGCCACGGTCCTTAAGTATGGGAAAACGTCCAATAACCCGTGAGGTAATGGCCCGGCTCCCGAACAAGGGGAGTTCAACATCCAACACGGACTTGACCCTGGGTATGGTCAAAAGTACATAGTCTTTCTGCCTTGTCCATAGCACTTGATGGTCCCCGGTACCATGACGGACAAACAGCATTGGTGCGCCAAGGGCCTCGGGGTCCAGGCCAAGGATCAGGCGTTCGTCCTCTAATGTTGCCGATACCCCTGAAAAAACCTGCCCCCAGAGGGGACAGGCGACTAACCAAACAATGCATGAAAACAAAAATTGACATTTCATGTGCTTTGCTAAAGGGGTATGGGATATGTCAATAACCTTCATTTTGTGGCTGTAGTTTAGGGTTCAACAAGAGTTCTGACTCGGGGATGGGCAGTAAGCGATCGGTACTTTCCCAACCAGATTTGAAAGCCCCCAGCACCGCATTGGCCCTAACGGTCCGTTTCAGATCAAAAAAACGGTGTCCCTGTTCCAAGAACAGCTCCACCCGTCGTTCCGTGAGCACGGCATCCAAAAGAGAAGCCTGATCCATTATGGATAATGGATCGAGATTGGCCCGAGCGCGAAGGGCATTGATATTGGCCAAGGCCTGTGTTGGATTTCCCAAACGGGCATGCGACTCTGCCCTGATCAGATAGAGTTCTGCCAAGCGAAACTGCACGGAACACTCCCGAGTGACCGCTGTCGGGGCAAATTCCTTGTACTTTTTGTTAAAGTACCAAACTTCTTCCCCTTCGGAAACGGATCCTACCCAGGCTGTGCTTCGGGCATCCCCTTCCTCAAAGCTATCCAACAGCCTTTGGGATAGGGCTGAATTCGGGGGCGGTCCCGATACGATGATATAGGTAAACCCTTCATTGGTGTTGTCCCCCGACAGGTTGGGGCCCAATTGCCATAGGGTCTCTGGACTTTCCTTCAAGAACACCCCGTTAAGATCCGGGGAAAGGGCAAAACCGCCATTGGCGATGACATAGGTGGCTTCGTCCAGTGCCTTTTCCCAATCTTCCATATAGAGGTGGACACGGGACAACAGGGCCGCTGCCGTCCAATGGTCCGGACGTAGTCGTTCCACACCACCATTGGAGAGAGGCAACAAGGCTTTGGCGGTATTCAGGTCTTCCAGAATGTTTTGATAGACCCTATCAGTATCCGTTCGGGATACCTCATTATTGGTATCATAGTCCGTGGTATTGACATAGGGCACCGGCCCAAAGAGATTGACCAAATGGAAGTGTAAAAAGCTCCTGATGAAATGGGCCTCTCCCAAAAAGCGGTCCTTTTCCATTTCCGACAAACCAGTGGAAGATTCGACACCTTCAAGTATACGGTTGGCCGCATAGATGATGTTATAACTGGAGTTCCAAAGGTTCCTAACGGTATTATCGCTGGGCAGCACACTGTTTTGTGCCACATTGTCCACATCGGGAAGGTTGAGACTATAGAGATCCAGTTCATCGGTATAATGTCCCATCATGTACCCCAGTCCATTGGATGTCCCCGCCACTAGTGAATTTTCCCGTAGTTCTGCATAGATATGTGCCAGGGCGGCATCCACGGTGGCGGCATCCTCAAATACCACGGTACCCGTCAATTGGTCGATCGGTGGGTCCACCTCCAAAAAGTCTTCGCAGGACAAAAGCGCGGTAAGCAGTAGTAAGCTACCGAAGAGGTGACCAAGGTTATAGGATTGTATATTTCGTATTTTCATAATATCCGTTTAAAAGGTTAATTTGGTTCCAAGGCTGACCATCCGCAATGGCGGTACGGCTTGATTGCTACGTGTTTCGGGATCTAAGCCCTCAAAGCGCGTGATCGTAAAGAGGTTCTGCCCCCTGAGGAACAGTTCACAGCCGAACCCGTTAAATTCCTCATCAGTCAATCGGTAAGAAAAGGAAAGGGTCCGCAAACGGAGGAAGGAGGCATCCGAGATGGAGGCATCGCTTCGCCCGTAGTGCCTAAAGGCTTGGGTGGTTTGTGCTGTGCCGGTGGAAAAACGCTGTACGGGGACCACATCCCCTTCTTCCTGCCATCGTTGCAGTACCGATTTGGGCTGATTGCCCAACCGGCCCACCAGTACCCCTCCAGATGCCCAAAAATTATACCCCTCCTGTTTGGAGAACTGCAGCAACAGGTCCATCGAAAACTTGCCTATGTTCAGGTTGCTGGTCAACCCTCCGTAATATGAAGGATCGAGTTCCCTTACCAATTGGCGATCATCCGAGCTCGCTATGGCGCCATCGCCATTAAAGTCCTCAAATTCATAGAGACCGGTCTGTGGATTTATCCCGTTCCATTGGTAGACCTTGGCAATATTCAAAGGCTTGCCGACCACGTACTGATTGACATAGGTGGACCCCTCCAAATTGGGAAATTCCAATAATTCGTTTTTGGGAACGGTCAGGTTCACCCCCAGGGTCCAACGGAGTCTTTCCTTACGGATCACATTGGCGAACAGTTCCAGTTCCCAGCCCCGGTTTTCGACCGTTGCGCCCAAATTGGCATTGACCGATGAAAATCCAGTAGTGGCCGGAAGGGGAATACCCACCAACTGATTGGTGGACCGGTTGCGGTAATAGTTTGTGTTGAGCATGATCCGATCCCGAAAGAAACCCAGCTCCAGGGCAAGTTCCAGTTTTTTATTTTCCTCCCAGCTAAAATCGGGATTGAACAATCGGGTGGGATACAGCCCAATGGTATTTTGGTATTGTTGGGCCCCAAAGGAATAGGTATCGAGGTATTGGTATTCCCCGATTTGATCGTTACCAGAGGTCCCATAACTGCCGCGCAGTTTCCCATGGCTCATAAAGGGCAACCCTTCCTTTACAAAGCCTTCATCCCCAAAGAGCCATGCCCCACCGATCGCCGCAAAATTCGCATATCGCTTATCCGGTCCAAACCGACTGGAACCGTCCCTTCTTCCGGTCAGGTTCAAGAAATAACGCCCATGCAGCGATAGGTTGATCCGTCCATAGAGGGCCTGATAGCGATATTGCTCTGTAATATCGGCAACTGGAAACAGGCTGGAGGCCGCGGAGAGGTTCTCGATAAGGCTATTGTTGGTGAAGCCAAAGGCGAACTGGGAACGCCTTCTCGTCTCTTGGTTTTGAAAGGTCAGTCCTCCCAATGCGGCTAGTCTCAGCCATCCAAATTCCTGTTCGTACTGCAATTGTGGCTCGATGATCCAAGAGCTGCGCTCCCCGGTATTGTGCACGGCATAGGAAGACTCGGGCCCGATGCCAAAGGCAGGATCAAAAATGGTCGAGGGAACGGTGTTCAGTTCACGCAAATGGTTTTCAGTATACCCCAGATTGGTGGTCAGGCTGAGCCTGTCCCATAGCTTATAGATCAATCGGGCATTGCTAATCAGGGTCGTACCCTTCGAACCATATGTACCGTTGAGGGCCGCCAAAGGGTTCGTCCATGTGGAACCCTCCCAGTTGAGCTCCCCATCTTCTGTGTATAGTTCGGGGGCATTGGGCGCCAATTGTAAGGCCCGCAGCACCAATAGGCCATCCCCGGGTAGGTCATTGGTATTGGAGGTAAAGCTGGTGGAAAACTGTACCGAGAAGCGATTGTCCTTGGTCCTATGGCCAAGATTGCTCAAGACCGACACCTTGTCATTGCTAAAATTCCCAGGGAACACACTGCTCTGGAAAAAATAATTGCCACTGATCAGAAACTGGGTCAACTCGTTGCCCCCGGATACGGAACCACGGATATCCGTCAGATAGGAGGTACGCCCAAAAAGGGTTTCCTGCCAATCCGTATTTCTGTTGGGATTCCAAGTCCCGTTGACATCATAGGCACTGAACGGAATAGGGTCTATCCCGTCATTGGCATAGGCCTCTTTGCGCATCATCAAATATTCGGAGGTATTCAACATATCCACTTTCCGGGTCACCGATCCCAGTCCCGTCTGAACGTTGAGCTCGACCCGGATATCCCCTGACCTCCCTTTCTTGGTTGTTATCAGCACCACCCCATTGGCCCCACGGGAACCGTAAATGGCCGTGGCATCGGCATCCTTCAAGATCTCGATGCTCTCGATATCGGAGGGATTGATATTGTTCAAGGGGCTGATGGCGCCCCCTGGCAAGGGAAGGGAAGCCTGCTCCTCCCCCAGACTGCCCGAAGCAAAGGGAACCCCGTCTATGACATAGAGCGGTTCATTGGTCCCGGGTCGGATACTGTTCCGACCCCGTATCTGAATATTGAAGTTGGAACCCGGCAATCCCGAGAACTGATTGATCTCGACACCGGCTACCCTGCCCTGTAATGCGGCCAAAGGATTGGACAAGGGTTGTTTTTCGATGTCCACGGAAGTCACCTTTTCGATACTGCCCGTGCGTTCCTTCTCGGAAACGGTATAATAGCCCGCATTGAGCACGATCTCGCCCAAAACCGTTACATCCTCTTCCAAGGAAACAAAGACCTCTTCCCTACCCGCAATGGGCACGGAAAGGCTCTTGAAACCCACCATGGAAAAGATCAGGACATCGGAAGGACCGGCAGCAATGGAAAAGGAACCGTCCATATCGGACATGGTCCCGATATTCTTGGATTCCACCACAAGGTTCACCCCGGCCAGGGGATTCCCAGACGTATCGGTCACGGTGCCGGAAACGGTGGCCTGTGGTGGTTCCAAGAAAGTGCCCGCTTGCAGACTAAATGAAAAAAGGGGCATTAGAAAGACATATAGGAGCACAGGCAGGATTCCCCTGCGCATGCATATTATTGAATGTTGCATAAATTGAGTTCTTTTAATTAAAGCGTTAGTTGTTCTATACACTGCCCCATAAGTCACGGAAAAGCCGTAACTTCCAACAAGGACATCAAGGTTCGGACAAAGGCCATCCTGCCCAAAGAGCAAAAGCTCTCGGAAATAGGATTCCTAAACCAAAAAACATGGTTTCGTGATTGGGCCGGCTGCCCTCAAAGTGTACGTGAATTGTGGGACTAAAGGATATCGTGAACCGGAATAGTGTTACGTGTTCCCACAATCAAAAACCAAAAAAGGTTATACGGGATTCTTCGGCTTTTTACTGAACAGGATATCGAACACCGAATGTGATGTGCCAAAAACAGGACAATAACAAGGTGTAAACCCTACAAAAAAAAGTTGCCATAAGTTTCCCATAACCCAAATGGTTGGGCGATGCTCCGAAAGGACTAAAGAAACCAAACGCTAAGAAAAAGTTGGGCGTGGAAACTCAACTTAACGGACGGAGGCACTGGTAAATGCCCTGCAAACGATAAGTGAGCCCACGCCCGGGTCGTGAGCCAATCTACTTATCATCTCGTTCGCATAAAAAATTACCAGTTTTCCATCCGAGAATCAAAGCGATTGCTTCAAATATGTTCTAAAAGAAGAATCGCAAATTTAAATAACTGAATGCAATATAGTAAAAATATCTCAATTTCGGTCGAACGACCGAGATATTGTATTTCTCATCCTTTTCCTTTGTCTTGATGTCAAATATTAATGCTGAAATATGTAGCTATATAACCAAGGAGTGGTTGCTCCCTTGGATTAATGAGGGAAAATCCCAGAGTTCTTTTGCTGCTAAACATAATATTGATGAAAGTACTGTAAGGAAAATAAAAGGTAGGAAAGAATATAGAATACCGGTAGAAACCTTACATAAAATCTGTGAAGCTAGAGACCTAAAGCTTAGTGATTTTTTTAATTTGGTTAGACTTTGAAATTGAAAAATTAAGGGTAATACTTTTCCTTAAAATCTCTGTTTTTAATTTCCTTACAGAATTCCACATTCTATAGTTTTAGAAAATTCTTACATTTCATTCAATCCCCGAAAAGATTTATTGAATATTAAAAAAACTCTGCTGAACAATAAAACACAAAACTTGGGCCTAGCCAACCTTTTTGGTGGCATATACCCTGCATAGTTCAGTATATAAACAAGTTGTGCGTAATTTTGAAAAAAATATTGCGCTGAAATTCAACAACTTATAACATAAATATAAGAATTTAGACTTTTTAAAGTTGGGAACAAGTCGAAAAACCAACACAAATTTGAAGTAGGCAAAAAACTAAATTAACTAAAAAATGAATTTAAAATTTACAAAAAAAGCTGCATCGGTTTTAACATTATTAATTGTTTTGACATCTTGTTCTTCCAATAAAAAGGAAATAGAAGGCAAATGGTGGTATGAAATTTCAAGTTATGGAGATGAGATAATTATGTTTACATCTGATGGAAAAGCAAAAAATATGAACGATGATAAATTATTAGATTATACAATCGAAAAAAATATGATTTATCTTGACGGGGACACATTAATAATTTCAAAAGTAAGTGAGAAAAATTTAACTCTTTCAAAGGGCAAGAAAACAATTGACTTTAGACTTGCAAATAAAAAAGATTACCTAATAGGCGATTGGGAAGGTTCATATGAAAACGAAAAATTTGAGATTGACTTGAAGAAGGATAATGATTATAAAAGTAGAATGCAAGGAAAAAGAAATAGTGGAAAATACATAATTAATGACAATACGCTAAAAGTGGACAATGAAGAATTTAATTATGAACTATCAGAGGATTTCAACAACTTAACTTTGACATCCACGAAAAACAAAGTTTTTAAAATTGAATTATATCGTAATTTATAAAATATAAATGGGCTTAAAAATATCCTTTGATAATAAGCAAAGAGACTTTTCTAGAATTAAGTTTATAATTGTTGGAGATAATCCTGGTTACGAAGAGTACCAAAAAGGACGATTTTTTGTAGGTCCATCTGGGAGTATTTTAAGAAACCATTTCACAAAACACCAATTTGTAGATGACTTTGACGAGGAATGTATTGTTATAAATAAAACATTTCTAAGTACAAAAAGCACCAAAGAACTAAGAGAGATTAAAAGAAAAATCGGAGAAAAAAACTTCAACAACATTTTGTTATACACTTCTTATGAAGTCGCAAATTATTCTAATAATTTAAAAATTCCTATTATCATTATTGGGAAAAGCGAACTTAAGAATGGTGGTTTATTCAATGTTTTTTGGAAAAATCTCAATAAAATTAGTGAGTTTAAAGGTAATATTTACGTTTTCAAACATACATCAAATGGTAATTTTTCTAAAGACTGGAAACAATTTGAAAGAGAATCTAATTTGCAAGGAATAGATTTACTTAAATTTATCGGAAAAAATAATTTAAAGACACTATCCCAATAAAAAGCTGGCTCAACAACTGTAACCGTTCCTCCTTCGGCGGACAGTTGCACAAGTACTTGAACAGCGGGAACTATGCATTGCATTAAAACACTTAAACCGGACAAAGTCAGCTTATTTGTTGGTATATGCAGAATCAAGTTCCGTATATAAATATGGTGTGGGCGGGTTTGACCCAAACCGCTTAATTTTATTAACGACCTAGAAAATTTGGTTATGAAAAAAAAGATTGGAATATTTTTTATGGCTTTAGCTTTTATAACTCTTATCCCATTAGTAATTGGACTTTTTCAAACGGATATTGATAAAGAAAATATTATGGGGAACTTAATTGCTTTTTTTATGTTTCTAACAATTGGAGTAATTCTATTTCTGGCCGTTCTTTCAGATAAGAAGTATGATGTTAAGATGCAAAAAAAGTATGAGCTTGAACGAAAAAGAAAATCGGAGGAGGAAAGAAATATTAAAATATCTCAAGAGAAAGCAGAAAAAGAAAGATTTGTTGAATTAACAAATAAGGTTAGTGAGACCCTTAACTCTTATGCAAAAAAAGAAGGTGACGAGATTTTGTTAAATGACTTTAAGGACTTCGATATTTTGCTGAAGAAAAACCAAGATGTAATTATTGAAATAAAAAGGGAATATATTCAAGACTTCATTAAGATCTCAAATTATTTGAAAGCAAAAAAGGACAATATTAAGTTGGTTTTCAATTCAATCAACAATTCAAAAAGCATTCAAGAAGTAATAGAACTTGACAGACTTTTAAAAAATAAAATTTATACATACAATATTGTACTATTCCATTCCATAAATATGATAACATCGCTCGTAAAAAACGACATGATTATATTTTATGAGATTTACGAAAAGTTTGATGGATTAGATATTTTTAACTCAAATTGGGAAAAAAATATTTCAGAAAAACTCGATTTAATCGGAGATAAACTTGATGACATAAGTAATGAAATTGGGGATTTAAATTATATGTCCGAAAATTTACTGGAAAGTCTAGGCAAGGAAGTTACCGCGCAACTGGAGAGCATTGACTCATCCATTAAATTTAATAATCTCCTCACTGGAATTCAAGCATATAAATTGAACAACAACACAAAGAAATTAATAAGATGAGCCAACTATTCAAATGTATTGCTGAACAATATGCTAACAAGCAATTAGATGAAACTTTAAAAGTTTCAGACGTTAGAGAATGTTTGGGTAAAAGTAAACCTTTTTTAGCCAAACATTCTTTAGACCCAAATAAAAAAAGAAAAAAGTTTATGGGAAACCATATTTCGTAAGAGTGCGGAGAGGAGAATACAAAATAAACCCTGAATTTAAACCTGCCCACAAGAACTAAGCGTTCGTATAGTTGGTATGGCCCAGCATTGTAATCTGCCAACGCAACTCACCATATCTGCGTGGTGTTGTGCCTCATTAAGATAAGGCCAGCGCACAAGCAAAGTGTTCTCCGTACACATAGCTTTTTTTACAAACGCTCAGAGAAAAGATAAATCTGTATGAATAAACAAGAAAACCAAATCATATTAAAAACCATTACCGAGTTGTTGGGGCTACATTTTTATATACCCGATTACCAACGTGGGTACAGATGGACTAACCACAATGTAAGCCAATTGCTCAATGATATTTGGGAGTATAGGCATGACCCAGCAAAGGTTAATACATTCTACTGCTTGCAACCCATAGTGGTAAGAAAAAAAACGTGGCTATCAGAAAGTGGAGACACCATTGATGGCTATGAGTTAATTGACGGTCAGCAGAGATTAACCACCATTCATAGAATCCTGACCTACCTGAGAATAGAACACTTACGAATAGATAAATTCAGTGATGAATACCAAGAGGACATCTACACAATAGAATATCAAACACGACCCGAAACACGACAGTTTTTAAATCAAACAGAAGGCAATCTCACCAAACCCGATTTGTATTACCTAAGCAAGGCTTATGATACAATTAAAGATTGGTTTGAAAATAGTGGCAAGATTGAAGGGCGTTCCGATAAAAACAACTTTTTAGATACCCTGCTACCAAGTGTAAAGAAAGATGAAGCTGGCAACACCATAATGCCAGAGTGGAGTACGCAAATTATTTGGTACGAAATTAACGGCAATACACAAAAAAGCGAGGAGCTATTTACCCGTCTTAACAGAGGTAAAATACCGCTGAATAGTGCAGAACTTA
Source organism: Flagellimonas sp. B-3 (assembly GCF_056857835.1). Classification (NCBI taxonomy): domain Bacteria; kingdom Pseudomonadati; phylum Bacteroidota; class Flavobacteriia; order Flavobacteriales; family Flavobacteriaceae; genus Flagellimonas; species Flagellimonas sp. B-3. The sequence goes on along the minus strand of NZ_JBSXNW010000022.1, from coordinate 373,277 downwards.
TTAAGGCAAAGTTTGTAAATCAAGAAAGCTTTAAAGAGTTTGGTGCGCAAGAAAAGGTAAAAAGGCGTACCCAACTTATACAGCTATGGGATGAGATTGAAAACCACCTCAACAACCCAAAATTCTGGGCATTCATATCCAATAAAAAGATGGATAGCTATTCTTCCAAAATAGAGTACTTGTTCGATATAAATACCCAAAAAAAAGATAATAGCAAAGACAGCCTGTATAGCTTCATTCACTTCTTTGATGAAAAGGAGAATGCAGATTCCCTTTGGGAAAAGTGGTTGAGTATAGAAGAGATTTATCGTTCACTAAGTTACTGGCACACCCATAAAAACTATTACCACAAGGTAGGTTACCTCATTGCCATTGGCACTAATATTATGGACATTATTCAACTCAAAAAAGAGAATAACAAAGACCTTTTTGAGAAAGAGATAAACCTATTAATAGCAGAGAGTATTCCAAACGATTGGGACGATTTAAGCTATGATAACCGTAACGACCACAAAAAGCTGATAGAAATTCTGTTACTGGTGAATACGGAGCTTACGAGAAAAAATAATAATAACAACGATTTCTTCCCATTTGAAATATACAAGAACATCAACAAGAGCTTAGAGCATATTCACGCTCAAAATATCATCGGCATTAATGAGAACAAGAGAGAGCAATGGTTCTCTTGGTTAGATATGCACCTCAATGTACTTCTATCAATAACTACGAATTCCAAAAAGGCTAATGAAATAATTGAGAAAGCAAACGCCATTGATAGGGAAAAATATACCTATGCTCAGTTTCAGGATTTAAGTGCTTCCATTATTGAAATCCTTCCAAAAGATGATGAAGATGAAAACCTTTATCTGCACAACATTAAAAACTTGGCTCTTTTAGGGTTAACAGAAAATATCTCATTGAGTAATTCCATTTTCGAAATAAAGCGAAGGAAAATCATAGAGATGGATAAGCAAGGAGCATTTATTCCTATTGCTACCAAAAGAGTGTTTTTAAACTACTATCAAAAGGAGTCTTATTCTCGATCATCTATCTGGTCTAAAATAGAAAGAGAGAATCACTTAGAAGAAATTAGCGAGTGCTTAAACCATTATTTAAACAAAACACCAGTGCTCAATGAAGCTTAAATTTACAGACATACTTGCCGATAAAGTTGAAATACCTATCATTCAACGAGATTTTGCACAAGGCAGAACAGATAAAAACACCAGTAAAATCAGGAGAGATTTCCTAGACGTCATCTTTGATACGATTTTAAAAAACAAAGAAGAAGTTATCCATAAAAACTTAGAGTTAGACTTTATCTATGGGAACAAAACACAAGGCGAAAATCCAATTTTCTCACCTATCGATGGACAACAAAGGCTTACGGTATTATGGTTGCTTTATTGGTTCGTAGCATCAAAAGAAAATATTCCCACAGACCAAAAAGAATCACTTCAAAACTTTGTTTACGAAACAAGGCACAGCACCACCATATTTTGCAAAAAGCTCATAGGCTTTAATCCTCGTTTCACAGGTGGAACTATTTCAGAGGAAATAAAAAACCAGTCTTGGTACTTTGAAACTTGGGATTTTGACCCAAGCATCCGAGCAATGCTTGTCGTTTTAGACGATATAGAATTTCGCTATATCGATTATGATTTAGAAGATACTTGGCAAGTTTTAAAAGACGACAATTGCCCTTTTGAAATGTATCAGTTGGTATTAAGTGAGTTCAAATTATCAGATGATTTATATATCAAAATGAACTCAAGAGGTAAGCCACTTACCGAGTTTGAATACTTCAAAGCCAATTTTTCTGAGATTATCACGAATGAGGAACTAAAGCAAAAATTTGAAAAGCAAATTGACCAGGATTGGTTTGACTGCATTTGGAATCTACTGTTAGAAACTGAAGAAGCTCAAAACATAAAAGATATTGCCTTATTGGTGGACAATAGCTTTTTAAACCTCTTCAATTTTATCACCTACGTTATTGGTCTTAAAAATGACATACAATACACCGATACTGTAGAATCACCCAAAGAGCTTAAAAGTATTTACAGCAATGAAGACAACGTAAAAGAAATCTTTTCCATTTTAGACAATTTGGTACTCAGCAATGAGACGAACCCTAATTTTTGGAAGAATACCTTTTATTTTGAAAAAGCCAACTACCATAAGGATAAAACAAGATTATTCTTCCCTCATAAGGAGAACAACTTATTAGTTCGGTGTTTGCTGTACTTTGAAAAGGATAGAGGTTTTAGCTTACCAGAGCAACTTTTACTGCATAGCTATTTATTCCAAAACATACACCAAACGGAAGACTTTGAAAGGAAAGTAAGAATATTAAGAAACCTTGTTGCAAACTCAGAATTTGAATTACGTAGAGAAACCTTGGTGGAGAGCATCACAGAGTTAGAAGCCTTCCTATTGAGTTTTGATTTTGATACATTAAAGAGATTTAAAACCGACCAAATACAAGAGGAAAAAGAGAAAGAACTATTCTATCAAACCCAAGAAGCTGTTGATACTTTTTATCGTTTAGAGGATAGTGACTTTTTTAGAGGGAACATTTCCATATTTCAATTTGACGACCACACAGAGAACCGAGCCTCTCAGTTTTTGAAATACTTTGATGAAGATTTCCTAATTGAGGACTTCACTAATAGGTCTAATTTTTTACTCTGTTTCGGTGACTATACCCAACACGATAGCGGAAATGAAGAGAGAAAAGAAGGCTGGTACAATTTTCTTTCCTCAAATAAGAAGGTCATTCGAAAATTTTTCACTACACCTGGTTTCGGAAAGAAGAAAGATATTTTTTCGCATACTCGACCAGTGCTAATGAAGTGCTTGGACTTCTTAGTAAACAATCCTAACACAGTTATTAAAGAACACATTAGAACTGAGCTTGAAGCTTACCAAGAAAAGGCCAAGGATTGGAAATATTACTTTTTACAATATCCATCCTTCCGCAGCGAATGTTCCAGAGGTTATTACTATTCATTTGACGATTATGTATACAATAAGATGCGTCAGAAGCAATTCAATGGTTTTAACTGGTGTCCGTTTTTTTATGAAGTTAATCGGCAGATTAAGAGTAAAAAGCTAACTCTTGGTGACTACAACGATTTACTCTATCTGAAAATCAAGAAAAACACCATAAGTATCAATATAGATAGAAATCATTTCCTTTTTGAAAATCAAAATGCAGAAGGTGCTGAAAACCCAATTTATGATGATCTTATAACTAATGAAGTAATTGATGAGCAAGGCATTCTAAAAGTACAGCAAAACGCTGAAGGATTGGATACGGAAGACAGGGTTGAAAAATTGGTTGAGTGCATTAATTCAATACTTCAAAGGAAATAGTATTAGGAAAGGGTTGCTGGTGTAGTTGTGAATTGCTTTCAGTTCTTTAATTTTAAGGATGATTCACAGGACGAAAAGAATCGTCCTTGCGTGGTACAAGGTTGTGAATTGCTTTCAGTTCTTTAATTTTAAGGATGATTCACAGGGAACGGGCATCGTTCAACAACCGCTTACTGGTTGTGAATTGCTTTCAGTTCTTTAATTTTAAGGATGATTCACAGGAACATTGGAAGCTAAAAAAGAGGCCGAGCAGTTGTGAATTGCTTTCAGTTCTTTAATTTTAAGGATGATTCACAGGATATTAAAATCACAAATAAATAGAAATTATGTTGTGAATTGCTTTCAGTTCTTTAATTTTAAGGATGATTCACAGGAAGGCCAGTGTGCGCATCAATGCCATGCAAGTTGTGAATTGCTTTCAGTTCTTTAATTTTAAGGATGATTCACAGGAGGCACCTATACTGGACAAACTTTAAATTAGTTGTGAATTGCTTTCAGTTCTTTAATTTTAAGGATGATTCACAGGTGAAGTTCAAAAATGATATTCAGTCAAATGGTTGTGAATTGCTTTCAGTTCTTTAATTTTAAGGATGATTCACAGGATGGATAACCACCCACCGATGAAACGTCCGGTTGTGAATTGCTTTCAGTTCTTTAATTTTAAGGATGATTCACAGGACTTGAAAGGGTATTGTCGTCCTTGTCCTTGTTGTGAATTGCTTTCAGTTCTTTAATTTTAAGGATGATTCACAGGAATATCACCTTTATCCCCATCACCAACGCCGTTGTGAATTGCTTTCAGTTCTTTAATTTTAAGGATGATTCACAGGTGTCCTTTAGGCCGGTATATTGTTCAAATAGTTGTGAATTGCTTTCAGTTCTTTAATTTTAAGGATGATTCACAGGTAAAAATACTAGAACAATGAAATTACAAGTGTTGTGAATTGCTTTCAGTTCTTTAATTTTAAGGATGATTCACAGGACGTAAATATTTTTTATGTACATCATATTGTTGTGAATTGCTTTCAGTTCTTTAATTTTAAGGATGATTCACAGGATTTGAACAAAGACGAAAAACCAAATCCTTGTTGTGAATTGCTTTCAGTTCTTTAATTTTAAGGATGATTCACAGGGCAAGCGGTTCAGTATTTGAAGTGCATACTGTTGTGAATTGCTTTCAGTTCTTTAATTTTAAGGATGATTCACAGGTTTTTTCTCCCATATATAATTTTCCTCAACGTTGTGAATTGCTTTCAGTTCTTTAATTTTAAGGATGATTCACAGGGCAAGGAAGAAATTACAATAACCAAGGAGAGTTGTGAATTGCTTTCAGTTCTTTAATTTTAAGGATGATTCACAGGTAGGATTTAGATTTTTATGTAACCCTAATTGTTGTGAATTGCTTTCAGTTCTTTAATTTTAAGGATGATTCACAGGAAACGGCGCATATACTTGACGCCCGTTTTGGTTGTGAATTGCTTTCAGTTCTTTAATTTTAAGGATGATTCACAGGAGCACAAGTCTGAATATGTTGTACTAATCAGTTGTGAATTGCTTTCAGTTCTTTAATTTTAAGGATGATTCACAGGCCAAAGTCGACAGCGTTGAATCGCTTCGAAGTTGTGAATTGCTTTCAGTTCTTTAATTTTAAGGATGATTCACAGGGATCACCGGTGAAAGTATGGATGTCTTGCTGTTGTGAATTGCTTTCAGTTCTTTAATTTTAAGGATGATTCACAGGGATCACCGGTGAAAGTATGGATGTCTTGCTGTTGTGAATTGCTTTCAGTTCTTTAATTTTAAGGATGATTCACAGGATTCGATTTGGCTCGGTATATTTCTTTACTGTTGTGAATTGCTTTCAGTTCTTTAATTTTAAGGATGATTCACAGGGCTAAAGGAAGTTTCAATAAGACCGTTACCGTTGTGAATTGCTTTCAGTTCTTTAATTTTAAGGATGATTCACAGGATACTTTCCGTAATAGGCTGGTATCCTGTTTTTTACACAAGTATTAGAAGTGTGTTTTTATTAATACTTTGCTGGGTGTCGAATGCGCTCAACTATGCAATTTGATTGCTAAAACAACTCAAGTTGTTGGCTAGGTGGCTCTGGTGGTACCTCTTTTTGCCCATGAAACAGTTCCATCATGCCAAACTGTTTGTCCGTTATCTGCATAATGCACACCTTCCCTTTTTTTGGCAATGCCCTTTTTGTGCGCTTTATATGAACTGCGGCATTTTCCCTGCTGGGGCAGAATCTACTATAAATGCTAAATTGGAACATGCCAAAACCATCGTTCAAAAGGTCTTTACGGAATTTGGTCGCATGCTTGCGTTCCGTGAACGTTTCAGTTGGCAAATCAAAAAATACAATTACCCACATACAACGGTATTGGTTAAGACGAGTCAAATATGATTCCATGATTCTCCATTTAACTTTAATTGACTAATGTTTCCAAAGAGGTTTTAAACTCTGGATAAAGTATCTTTCGCCTACTCCCTTCAAAACATTCGACTAGACTGGCTGTGGTTCGGCTCATGGCATTCATTAACGGACTTTGCTTTTCATCGATGAGAACATCCATGGCAGGAATAGTTAGCAGGTGGGCCTTTATATTTTGGTTTAAATCTTCAAGTGAACATCCTGTTTGGACAATATCATAGACCAAGGTATCCACAAAAGGACGATAGGGCTCCATAACATCGTCCGCCAAACAAAAGGCATTGTACTTGTTGTGATGAAAGATTCCCAATGAGGGCAATAGACCACTGCTTACCAATGCCCTTGCCGCAACAGCCCTTAAGATGGCATAACCATAGTTCAACAAATTATTGGGTGGCACACCTTTTTGGTTACGGCTAAAACCTTCCAGTTCGAACAGGTTTTGAAAATAAAAGGCTGCCGCTAATGCTTCCTGATTATTCCAGTCCCCTGTTTTCACATCCTTTGCATACCGCTTTAACCGAAGTGCATTTTTTCCCCTTGCCAAAAAATGATTGGCCTGGTTCTCTATTTTGGCGGTAACCGTTTGCTGCCATAATTGTTTTTTTAAGGGTAGACTGGCATTAAGTTGGTGGCGCATACGCTCTGTCTGCTCGCTATGACCTACCAAAGGCTGGAAAAAAGAACAAGGCAGGTGTTGTTTGTCACAGGTGATAACAGCTGTTTTGTTTTGCACCAATTTCATTAACAATCCATTTGTGATTGTGATTTGGGGGTCTTCCAAAACTATATATCCCAAATCTTCAATGGGAATGGTCGCTTCCTTTTTACCTTCATCAGGAAAGTTGACCACCAACTGTTCGTTTTTGGTACTTAAATAAGCAGGATTGCTAAAAAAGAGCGTACGTTTTATCATACTTCTATGCTATGGTAATATTTCCTAGTCGATTTACTTTTAGTTTTACTACTACATTTTTCTCTTCAGTAAATTCGATTTTGTTAAGTTGTGTATATTCAACTTTATTATAGATTGCTTTTGCTACACTAAATGGAATAACATATAATCTGGTCTTAGTAAAACTTACAACTTTATAAATTCTATTATTTTGTTCAGTAGTTAAATACTTAAAATCGATAGCATCCAAGTTTTCTAACTCTTCATCTGTAGGTACATACACCAAGTCATTGGGAGATAGTACAAATAAAAATTTACCTTTTTTGGGTTTAGGCTGAATAGGTAAACGTTCATTTTTTGGTAAATGTGCTACTTGTTTTTGGTGTTCAATCACTTCATTTAACGGTACGGTTTCGTAATTTCTTTTTTGTTTTTTTTCATCCCAGTAAACCGCAAAAAAGAGGTTGGTGCCTTTTGCGGCTTCTACATATTTCTTGTTCTTAGCGGAGTTTTCATTTTCAGATATGGAAAATTTACTCCCCACTTCAAAAAATTTGACTTTATAAATAGGTTGGTGCTTTTTACCATTGTTCAAAGCGACAATATTTCTGTTTAAACCTTCGATTCCTTCATCACTAAAGGCTACATCATATTTAATTTTGCCCTTTTCATCTACATAGTTTTTTAAATGATTAGGCAATATCACTTCTCTTATTTGTGGGTCAGTTATTTTAGCTAAGTGTTTTTCATTTTTAATGTCTGCCAAAGAGCCTCTTACAGCTGTCGCTATTTTTCCTTTAGGCGTTTCAATATTATATTTTCCAGAAACGGTTTCTTTATGCATTGCCTTACGTATTGCCCAATTATCACCTTTTGTTTGCTTGCGTAACTTTTTAATAGGTTTACCACTTTTGTCTAAATTCAAATTGCCATTTTCATCTTTGTAGGACCAAAATTTGTTGTTGGCTTTATTGATAACACGTAAGTTTTGCTTATAACTAATCACTGTTTTTTCTAGTTGATTTTTAGCTTCGCCTGTAAAGCCTTGCCAGGGCATTTGAAAAGCTTTGGTATAATCGCCTTGTTCGTTTTTAATCAATAACTTATCTCTTAATCCATAATTTTTCTTTTCTGTATTTAAAGCACTCAAGTAATGACTATGATTACGCGTACAACAGGCCACAACCAAAGCGTCTAATGCGTGGTGACGATGGTCTATACGCTTTTTACTAAAGCCTTTTAGCAATTCATCGGGTACAGTTGGTATGATATTACCGCTGGTATTGATTGCGGTAAAATCGTTGGTTTGTGTTAATTGGTTCAAACGTTCAAATCGCGGTAAGATGAGTTCGTTCCATTTATCATTTAACCCCCAATCGTTTTTCAGTTTTGAGGTTACTGAACCTGTTACGGGAATTAAATTTTTAGAAGTTGCTTCTTGCTCTCCTTCTTCACGTACAATATTGCTCAACAAAGCCTTAACTAGTTTACTGATATATCGACTATCGTTCATTTGCCTGTTGATAAAACCTTCTGGGATATCTTCACTCAAAAGGTTTTTCAGTTTTTGGCGGTTATTTTTAAAGTATTGGTTAACGTGGGCTTCATATTCTGCAAGACCTAATAATTTATGCCCATTGATAACGTTTCCGCCCTTTGCGCTTAAATATTCAAATGCCGTTTTATTGTCTTTATCTTCATTTACAGCACTTTCACAAATAATTTTATTACTCAATGAGTTATCAAAATAGCGAGATTGTGGAATAATATGTTCTATTTGATATTCGTGTGAAAATAATTTTGACAAAGGAATGGGCTTGCCTGTATAAGGTGAAATATACCCTTGCTCCAGCCATAAACGATAACGCTGTATTTCCTTTAGTGTTGGACTGTTGCTGCGTCTAATTTTGGCTATTTCATCTTCGCTAACTTTTGAATAATCTGCTTTTGGGTTTTGATATATACCTTCTTCATAGATTTTTAATAAATCTTGTTGACTTGGTGAATAATCTCGTACATCAGCTTCAATAGAATCGTCATTCATCAGGTCCTTTAATACTTCTCTGATCCGAAGATTGGTATTTTCGTTTTCGGTATTTCGTTTTGAAATTTGTTCCCTTTTACTTGCCGGGTTTTTCATTTCACGACCTAGCTCAACGTGAATTTCATTGAAAAAACCAGGTTGGCTTTTGCCGTAGTGTTTCCAAATGTCTCTTACAACACGCAAGGTTTCGGTAACCGCTTGCTCTACAATAGGATTGCGTAGCGAATGTTGCTTGAAATTATCTAGATAGGTATCAATATCCTCAGGTGTTTTCCAATTTTGGATATCTCCAATTTCCGAATGTCTACCATAAACCAAATAAGTCGCTTGGTATGTATTCAAACCTATTAAAGGATTTTTATCTTTAAATGGAACAAAACTTTTTATAACTTGTTTTTTTACATCATCATCACTAACATTCGCTAAAGCTTCTGCCAATTGTTTAGCGTTGTAATCGTCTTTTAAGTGAAGCGCATTAACACGTTCCATAATTTCCGAAACACGTTGTTTTACTTTATCTGAAATGTCATTTTCGTTCCAATATTTACCTTTACGCATTAAAGGCAGCAATTTGTTTAAGGCTTTTTTAGAGTAGCCGCCATAATCGCTTTTAAATGGTGGGAATTTGATAAAACTATTGACAAAAGATCCTTCATCCAAATGGTGTTTTAGAGCAAATTTTACTAAAGCAGATTTATATTCATTGATATCTGAAACTGAATAAATAATATGCCATAATTGCTCAATTCTGGTTACAAAAGAGCTATTACTCTTAGTGCCGAGTTGTGTTTTTTCGTCTAAAAAGGTGTCGACATCATCAATTCCTTCCACTTTTGTTAAACGAGAAATAAATTGCGCTCTGGTTTCTGCAAAAGGATATTTTTTATCTTCCACATAATTCCATCGGTAATGGTCTTTTTTTGACTTTTCGATACGTTTTTTATCAATAAAATACTTTATAAGCTGCTTTTGTTCAAGTTCTCTTTTGCTTTGTAAAAAGTCGAATAAGGCTACCCAATCACCATCATTTTTCAATAGTTGTTTGGTTACATCTATCAATTCACCTTTATTGGTATCTACTTTATCATATATTTTTAAGTTTTGCAACCATTGCCAAATTCTAAATTCTTGAAATAATGGATGTGATTTTGGAATGCCTTTTATCGCTTGCCTAACTATTTCTTTTTTACCGGTTTCTTTATTCGTTTTATTGTACACACGCTGTTCTAATTGACAGCCCGAAATATTGGATTTTTGACTTTTGAGAGGACGCTGGTAAAAAATAATATCGTCAATCAATAAATACAGAAAGTCACGGTTTTTTATAGCATTTTGGTGTGCTTCATTTCGTGGGTACAATTCTTTAATACAAGCATTATAAAGCTTATTTGAAAACAGTTCAGGCTGAAGTTCTATTTGTTTGCTTAGTATTTTTTTTAATTCATCTTTATAATACTTACGCTCAATAGTTTTTACAAGCTTACCTCTTATTTTTTGTGTTGGTTTTTCAAGTAAGGTTTCATAAATGAATTCACCAACCGTTTTGTTTGAGCGTTCTATGTCTTGTTCCGTTTTAGCTTTTATGGCGGCCCAATCTTTTTCAGAATCTACGGCTTTATAAGTTCTTTTAATATCCCCATTTTTCAACATTTTAGTAGTAACAATAAATTCTTTTGTCCTACTAATCCAGTCTTCGGTTTTTACTATTTGTTTGTCATACTTCCAACCATTTTCAAAAATCACATCAAATAATGGTTTTCCTTTAACAGCTTCCCCGGAGTCAATAACTTCTTTTACTTTTAGTTGAACAAATTGCTTGTCCTTTTCATCATCAATTTCTTCGCCTCTTAACTGATAATACCCTCGTTTTTGGTTGAAATTTAAAATTACCCAAGCTAATTCTTGTTTTGTTAAAGGTTGTGATAGTGCTTTTTTACGTAAATAATAGAGTGTCCAATCGTAAGGAACCTTTGTTTCATTTCCGTTAGACTTTACATAAAACAAGTCGGGTTGAGCTACTTTAAACTGCTCAAGCATTTCATTAAAGGAAGGTTTAAAAATAAACTCGTATTTACCATCCGCATTGGGTCTATAATTTAGTTTTACTTCTTTCCCTTCTTTAAATTGACCTAAGCGTTTTTCAAAATCGATTTGTTGTGCATAATGTTCTGGTAAAAAGCCAAGTATATTCAACACGCGATGTAAACGTTCTCTTCGTAAATTATCTCGTTGATACAAGCGTCTTACTCCACGATAACCTGTTCTTTCAGCTGTTTGTGATATTGATTGACCTGCATCAAATTTCCCCAAAACATCTGCACTCATTGGAATAATCCGAACTCCTAAATCCTCGATTTCCCCTTCTTTCTTATTAAAGTTATTTTTAATAAGTGCCCACCCAATGGAGTTTGTTCCTAAGTCCAGTCCCAAAATTTTTTTCATGGTTAAGTTTTTATATAAACAATTTAAAATGATTTTCTTTCTATTTATTACGTTTTTCTGTAAAATCCATTATTAAATTTTACTATTTTAGCAAAACTGAAAGCAATTCACAATAAGGATTATTCCGTTGTGAAAACATTTAAAGCGGCATTAGTTTAATCTTATGTCGCTTTTTTTTGCTTGAATGTTACACAAGGGTATTTCCGAAGTACTCTCTGCTTGTTTTTACTGGGGGTGGGAATTTATCACATTGGCCATATCTCTTACACCGGTGATTTTTTAAATTTAGGAATTTAAATTTTATTAAGATTCTTTGAGTAGCACAGTCTTAATTTCCCCTTTAGGCCGTTGCCATAGATAGCGTAAGAGGGAATTGTACAACCCAAAACCTTAGCTTAGATAGGTTCTACATTTTCCATATATTTACTATATAGTTGCCACACCGCGGTCAAGAATGGGCCAGCACCTTGCGGGTGATGGGGGCACGGACGGCTGATAAAGACAGCGTGGTGTGGCAATGAACCCGTTTTTTTTTAATGAATCTACAACCATCGATATCACTAGACTTAATCTACGATAATTTCCATTATTTGATGGACTAACCAATGGATTTGCAATAAAAAATTGGACAATAGATTAAGCTACATTTTTAAGATTATATAAGTATTCAAATTCCTTTATGGCCTTAAAAAAAGGATTCCGCAACGACATTGTCCCAACAGTCTCCCTTTCGGCTCATACTCTTCTCTACACCCTTATAGCTCTTTCCAACAGGTCGACAAAATCATGACAGGCGTATTGAAAACCCCTGTCGGAATGGAATATCAATGTCTTTGAGAGGTCTGCTAATATTTGCCATTAGTTTTCCAACTCTTTTCTCTTCTCAATTAATTGAGTGTTCAAAGCCAACACTCGACCAAAAATTGATCAGAATACGTAAAACCGTAATAGAAGAAATAGAATGAGAATTATTTTTAGAAACTTAAAGCCAACCGAAAAAATATGGAGTTAATAAAAAATAACCCTTATCGGATTGCGGGTATTCTCTCAAACGCAACGACAAAGGAACTTGAAAAGCAAAAAGGAAAAATCAAAGCCTACACAAAGGTTGGTAAAGAAATCAAAACTGATTTTGACTTTCAAATTCTCGGGAGAATTGACAGAACGGAAGATTCTGTTATCAAAGCATTTTCAAATGTTGAGCAAAACCAAGACAAAGTAAACTATGCCCTGTTTTGGTTTTTAAATGCCAGTCCATTTGACAACACCGCAATTGAATATCTGAAAAATGGTGATGAAGATAAAGCACTTGAAATTTGGGAAAAGGTAACAACCGACAAGGATGTTAATTCCAAAAATTTCTCTGCCTTCAACAATTTGGGAACCTACAAACTTTTGAGCAGGAAAAAATCAGATATTAAGACAGGCATTGAAGCTAAAATCAAACTGATTGAATCGGACTATTTTGAAAGCTTCGTACATTCTGTTGCAGATGAAACTTATACAATTGACAATCAAAAACAATCTGAAAAATTGATTGATGAATTGCTGACGCAATTAAAAAATCAGTTTTCAAGTTCGGAAACATTGCAATTGTTTAGCGGATGCAACGGAACTACTCAAAAGTATCTTTCCAAAAAGTTTACAGAAGAACCATTACATAAAATCGAAAGACAAATTGAGAGTTGTAAAAAGAAAAGAAAGGCAGACAAGGGCAAGGCTTATGAATTCGGTTCAAGACTATTTACAAACACAAAAGACGATTTATCACTTCTCAAATCATTACTAGGCACTAGCGACTTAATATACATGGCAATTGCAGACCAATTGGGAAATGAAATAATGCAATGTGGTATTGACTATTTCAATGAAAGTCAAGAAAATGATTCGAGTGAAGATTTCTTAAAACAAGCCCAGGAATTAAATGAGACAGCGTTGTCAATTGCAGTTGGAAAGTTAACAAGGGATAGGGCAAAAGACAGTCTTGCCACTCTTGAAGAAATGAAAGACCGAGAGGTTGCACAAGCAATTGCCTTATTACAATCCGTGAAAGATGCTTATGAAACTAATGAGCAAAAAATAAGAGAACAAGTTAAAGAGCTTAAAGAAAGTGACCCTTTGATAAGACTTGGTCACAGAACTATTAACCAGTCTGCTGTTGAAGATAACATCAAGAATTCTATTGATTGGGATAAAGTAAATGATTTACTAAAAGAAATTTTACCCGATGAGAGTTTAGAAAGAATTAAAGCAAGTTCCAATAACGAACTTAAATCTGAATTTGTAGAATTAGCTTATTGGCTTAAAGAGTACTCTCAAAGTAACTCATTGATAAACAGAGTTATTGAAAATTACAAAGGAATACCACCTAAACTCTCTTTTAAAATAGTTTCTTCAAAGGTTCAAATAACAGATTCAAAGAATGTCTTAATTGATAAACCACTATATACCAAATTTATAAGATATATAGGTTTAAAATTAGATATAGAGGTAACAGAAAGTTCGTCCATTTCTTTATACGTTAAATATGTTAATCCAAGCGGAAAAACAAAGCTGAATAAGAATTTAACTCCCTTAAACTATACTATTCAAACCGACACAACTCTTAATATTCAAACAAAAACTCTAAATCTCCCAGGGTGGGGAAATTCAGAAAAATGCACTTACGAATTAGGAGAACACCGCATTGAGGTTTATGTAGATGAATATTTGATACACACTAAAAAGTACACAATCGATTTAGCACCATCTGAAAGGTTAGAGAAAGAAATAGCTAGTGCAGAAAAGAAACTAAGGGAGATAAATCAAACTGATTACTACGAATCCGAAATCAGGTCTGCCAAAAACGAAATGAGCGAAATTCAAAAATTTAAATTGTTTAGAGGAAGCTCTGAAAAGCAAAGTCAAATTCAAGCACAACAGACTAAAATTGACAAGCTAACTCAGCGATCAAAAGACGAGAAGAAAAAACATATCCAAACTCAGGAAGAAAAAATTTACAAACTAAAAATGGAGCTTTCAGCAGCAAAATATTAACTATGAAGAAAATTTTATTTATATCGCTCTTTTTTGGAGCCACTAATCTTTTTGCTCAACAGCAACAAGATTCAACTTTGGTTCAAGAAATACCAACCATAAAAGACAATGTATTTCAGCAACGGCAAGAGATAGATGCTTTGACTAAAAAGCTAAACGATCAAAATTATACAATTGGAAAGCAGAGCCAGACTATCTCAGCTTTGCAGGAGCAAAATACCAATCTCAATGCATCCATAGATAGTTTAAGCCAACTAATCCAAACCAACAGCCAAAACATTGTAACCAATTCGAAAGAGCTTGGAACTAAAATCCAAGAAACAGGACAAAAAGCGGACACTCAAATAGCCCAGTTGGATAGTAGTGTAGAGAAAAACCGCTTGTATTGGATTATTGCCACCTTGTTAACGCTTCTTTTAGGTGGTTTGGTTTATTGGTTATTAGGCAAGCGCATTAAGTCAAGCAAGACAGATGTCGAAACCCAAATCAGAAATACCAAAGCTTCACTTGAAGAAGAAAGTGTGAAATTGGATAACAAATTGGTAGAAGTTTTGGAAACACAACTAAAACTTCAACAAGAAGCGGCTAAATCACAGCCAGTTGCTTCCAACGAAAAAGCCGACCACTCCTTGGCTTTAAAAGTGGCAGATGAGATTATTAGAATTCAAAAGAATTTGGGCAGAATGAATGAAAGCACCAAGGGTCTTAAACAGTTAAATTCTTCTGTACAACGGATTCAAGACAATTTTGCATCCAATGGCTATGAACTAGTAGATATGCTAGGAAAAGAATACAATGACGGTATGAAAGTATCCGCAAACTTCGTCCCAAGCGAAGATTTAGAAACGGGAAAACAAATTATTACACGAATCATAAAACCACAAGTGAACTTTAAAGGAGCAATGATACAAGCTGCTCAAATTGAAGTTAGCGTAGGAGAACAAAAAACATTAAACAATGGCAAGAACTAAAATTGACTACGGAATTGATTTAGGAACAACGAATTCCGCTATTTCAAGAATGGAAAATGGAGAAGCAACCATTAAAAAAACGGATATGCAAGCAGACACAATGCCCTCTTGTGTTTATATCAACAAGAAAAAAGCAATCCAAATTGGGCAAACTGCTTATAATGCTCTGAAAAGACAGAAGCTGAATGCAATGAAGAGTTGGGATTCAGAAGATGATAATGCTTTCATTGAATTCAAAAGGACTATGGGAACTGATAAAAAGTACCCGAGTTCTAATTTTGAAAAGGATTTGACTTCAGAAGAATTGTCAGCAGAAGTTTTGAAAACCCTGAAGTCTTTCGTGAAAGATGAAAATGTCAATTCCATTGTTATCACTGTTCCAGCAGCCTTTAAAAACAACCAAAAAGAAGCAACGAGAGAAGCTGCAAAATTAGCAGGGTTCAATCATATTGAATTGTTGCAAGAGCCTGTTGCAGCTTCAATGGCTTACGGTTTAGATTCCAATAAAAAAGACGGTTTTTGGTTAGTATTCGATTTCGGAGGAGGAACTTTTGATGCAGCACTTTTAAAAGTTGAAGAAGGAATAATGAAAGTGATTGACACCGAAGGCGATAATTATCTTGGTGGTAAAAACTTAGACTTCGCAATTGTCGATGAAATTATCTTGCCTTACATTCAAGAAACCTTTGTGATTGATTCCATTTTGGCGGATGATACAAAAAAGCAAATTCTGCGTAATGCAATGAAATTTTATGCAGAAGAAACTAAAATCAAGCTTTCATTCAATGATACTCATAATATCTTGTCTGATTTGGGAGATATTCCCGGAGAAGACGATGAAGGCGAAGAATTTGAATTAGACATTACCGTAACTCAAAATGACATTGCCAGAGCGGTTTCGCCCGTTTTCCAAAAAGCAATTGATGTTAGTTTAAGTCTATTGGAAAGAAACAACCTTAAAGGTTCTTCATTAGATTCTTTAATTCTTGTTGGTGGCCCAACGTTTTCACCAGTTTTGAGAAAAATGTTGGAAGAACAAATCTGCAAACCAGACACAAGTGCCGATCCAATGACGGTGGTTTCAAAAGGTGCAGCCTTGTATGCATCAACGGTGGATGTTTCAGAAGAAGTAAGAGAGCAAACCAGAGACAAAACAAAGATTCAATTGGAAATAGCCAATGAATCATCAACGGTGGAAACCGAAGAATTTGTCCCTATCAAGATTTTGGCTGACAAAACAGAAGGAGAGATTCCTGAAAAAGTATTTGCAGAAGTTACCAGAGGGGACAAAGCTTGGTCAAGCGGAAAAGTTGAAATTAATACGATTGGTGAAGTTGTAGAAA
The DNA here is from genome assembly GCF_056857835.1 of Flagellimonas sp. B-3. Lineage (NCBI taxonomy): Bacteria > Pseudomonadati > Bacteroidota > Flavobacteriia > Flavobacteriales > Flavobacteriaceae > Flagellimonas > Flagellimonas sp. B-3. Next base: position 356,725 of record NZ_JBSXNW010000022.1, on the reverse strand, counting down.
TTCAACTCAATGAAGGAAAAACTAACCTTTTTGAAGTGGTTCTGTTTGACGACAAAGGAAATATTTTAGAAAGTGAGCCATCAAGTTTCAGTGTGATTCAGGGTTCTAAAATTGGAAGTGCAACACTAGCATACAATATTGGGATTGAGATAAAAAGTAAGTCAACAGGGAAGATCATCTTTACTACCATCAAAAATTTAGAGAAAAATCAATCTATACCCGCAGTTGGAACAAAAAATGGATTGAAGACCCAAAAACAAATTCGTCCAGGAATGGATTCCGACTTCATTAAAATCCCAGTTTACGAAGGCGAGCATAAAGCAGAAGGCACAAGAGCGATTTACAACGAACACGTTACTGATATAATCATCAGTGGAGCTGATTTACCTTCGCTTTTGCCTGAAAATAGTGATGTTGATTTGACTGTCAATGTGGATAGATCAGAAAAAATCACTGTTACAGCCTTCTTTCCTTATTTAGATTTTACCTATGAAGCAACAGTCGAAAGAACAGTTTCATCCATTGAGACAACTTGGTTGGCAAATGAAATTAGAAAAGCAAAAGGAAGCATTGCAGAATTGAAAGAAGATGGTAATTCTGATAATGATCAATTAGCCAAAGTTGAAGCAGAATTGGAGCAAATAGAAAAGTCGTTTGAGAATAACAAAAATGATGTTGACGGCAAACTGGAAGTCTTAACCAATTTGAGAAAGTCTTTAAAAACAATTGATGAACTCAACGACACCACCGAATGGCCAAAATTAGAAGAAACTTTAAAAGAAGAGTTTTATCACCTAGAAAAAGTAAATAATGATTTAGGTAACGAAAAAACTACGCAAGTTGTCAATCAGTTCCGTTCACAATTGGATGAAGTAATTCGTGCTAAAGATGTAAAACTTGGAAATGTTCTATTAGAGGAAATCGAAGGTTTCTTTATTAAACTGACATTCATTTATCAGTTAATAGGATTTATAAGAAGCCATAACGAGAATTTCGGCTCATTCCATTGGAAAGATAGCGGTAGGGCAAGAACACTTTTAAACAAAGGATTACAAGTTATTGGAGAGAACCCAACTGTAGATGAACTACATCCAGTTGTCATTTCACTAATTGACTTATTACCAAATGATGAACGACCAAGTGGCGATGATGCTGTATTGGTTGGTTAAAAAGATAAGGATATGAGATTAAGAACTATATTACTTCTACCGCTCTTTTCTTTAACTATAATTATTTATTCTTGTGAAAGTGATGCAGAAAGAAAACAGCGTTTAGCAAGTGAAGAACAGCAAAGAATTGAATTGGAAGAAAAGCGAAAAGCAGAAGAAGCTGAACGTGCATTTCAATTAGAGCAAGAACGCATTGAGCAAGAAAAGCGTGAGGAAGAAGAGCGTATTGCCAGAGAAGAACGTCTTGAAAAGGAAAGGAAAGAAAAAGCCATCTATGATAAGTATATCAACAATTCTTTGAGTACAGGAGCTACGCCATATTCCCGTTATTATGGTGGAAATTCAACTTGTAATGATTACGGCTGTTCACAAATAAAAGTAAGAACGAGTAACTCTGATGTAATTGTTACCATAAAAAAGAATGATAAAGTTGTTAGACATGCCTACATTAATTCAGGGAGCAGTTTTACGTTCTCATTTCCAAATGGTACTTACCAAACATTTTTTTACTACGGTAAGGGTTGGAATCCTGAAAAAGAAATGAAAGGCGGTGAAATGAAAGGTGGTTTTATTACCAACGAAAGTTTTGGAAAGGATGACCCTCAATCTTTGAGCAATAATATTTTAGAATATGAGCTGATTTTACAAGAAAATGGAAATTTCAGCACTCGACCTAGTAACCCAAATGAAGCGTTCTAAATGAGTAAGCATAGTCCCATATTATCCAAAGGGCAATCAATTAACGAGCAGTTCAAAGTGACTTTCTTTCTTAAAACAGGAAGCTATGCCGAAACTTATCGTGTAAAAGACCAAGAAGGAAAGACCAAATTATTGAAGCTGTTTGCGTATTCAAAATTAGACAGAACTCAATTTGATGCAAATGGTGATGTTTTAGAGATTCAGGTTTTAAAAAGCATCAAGCATCCAAATTTGGTTAAATACTGTGATAGAGGTGAACTTCTTTTAGATGGTCAAAAATACACTTACGCAATTCTTGATTTCATCAGTGGTGAAACCTTGGCAGACAAATTAAAAAGAGAACAAACCATTAAGCCTTATGAAGCTAAAAACATCATTTCAGGCGTTTTAAACGGATTGAACTATTTACATTCTCTTCAAAATCCAATTATCCACAACGACATTACAAACTTGAATGTAATGTTGGATTTATCAGGCAGTGTTACGATTCCTAAAATCATTGACTTTGGATATGCTCGTTTTTTAAGCCAATCAAACAAGGACTTTTTAAAGGAAGGTTTAAATCCATTTTACCAAGCCAATGAAGCGTTCAACAAAGTATTTTCAGTTCAAAGTGATGTGTTTTCGGTTGGCGCATTATATTATCACTTGTTGGAAGGATTACCACCTTGGTTTGTTGAAATTTCAAAATACAAAGCAGATTCAATAAAGTTAGAGGATGCCGTTATCGAAGAAAGGAAAAAGCCTTTAAAGTTTTCGACAGTTACAGACCAACAAACCCAAAACATAATCACCAAAGCCTTACAGCCAAATGCTGAAGGTCGTTTTAATAGTGTCAAAAGCTTCATAAAAGCAATAAACGGAGAAATGGAAGTGCAACAGCTTTCATCACCGCAAGAAGTATCTAAACCGAAACTTAAGGAAATAAAGAAAGGAAAAGGATTTACAGCAATTGCAGGAATGCAAGAACTGAAAGACACTATCCAACTTGATGTAATTGATGCTTTAAACGAAAAGGAACATTATGCAGAGTATGGCTTGACCATTCCAAACGGAATTTTGCTTTATGGCCCACCAGGTTGTGGTAAAACGTTTTTTGCAGAACGAATGGCAGAAGAAATAGGTTTTAATTTCTATCAGTTAAAGCCATCTGATATTCAGAGTAAGTATGTAAACGAATCACAGGAAAAAATCAAGAACCTTTTTGATGAAGCTCGTGAAAATGCACCAAGTATCATTTTCATTGATGAATTAGATGCAGTTGTTCCTAATCGTGACAACTCGAATTTAAATCATATGAATACAAGTGCTGTAAATGAGTTTTTAGCACAAATGAATAATTGCGGAGATGATGGCATTTTTATTATCGGAGCAACCAACAGACCTAATTCAATTGACCCAGCTATTTTGAGAGCAGGAAGATTGGACAAAGTAATTTATTTGCCACCACCTGACCTTGAAGCTCGTGAGTTAATGTTTAAACTTTACTTGGAAAAAAGACCAAGAGAAGTTGGTTTAAACTATTCTGAACTTGCAAAAGCAACAGAAAACTACGTTTCAAGTGATATAAAATTCCTTTGTGATGAAGCTTCGAGAAAAGCACTTAAAATGAAATCAAGAATTTCCAAGGAAATTTTACTTGATACCATAAACAACAATAAGCCTTCAATTAAACTAGATGAATTGCACAGCTATATCGCTATAAGAGCGAAAATGGAAGGATTATCAGAAAATAATAATGACCGACCAAGAATCGGTTTTAAAAACAATTAGATATGGAAACATTACATTTCAATAAACTATTGCTAAAGACTGCTTTTTCGTGTATGGCTTGTGATGGCGATATTGACAAACGTGAGGTCAAACTTATTAAGCAATTACAAAAGGAACGTAAAACCTTTGGAGAAATTGACATCAATGCCGAATTAGACACTTTGTTACTTGCTATCAATAAAGACGGTCAACAATTTTTAAAAGATTATTTCAATGAGCTTACAACTACTGAATTAACAGAAGCAAATGAACTGAAACTTATCGAAGTTGCAATTGACACAATTAAAGCAGACGATAAAGTTGAATACAGCGAAATCAAGTTTTTTAAAGTTATTCGTTCAAAGCTGAAAATTGACAACGAGCCAATTCTTGAAAAACATCCAGATTTTGAAGACTATTTGGAACAAGATATTATTACTGATTCATACTTATCAAGGTTACAAGACGACTTTTTTGACACTCATATATCAAATGAATTTGAGTTGATAAGTGAAATTGATGATGACATTTTTGATAACCTTAAAGACAGAAATGAAGAATAGTGAAGTTTTGATAAAAATTGCTTTATCAATTCTGATGTTTTTGTGCCTGTTGGATATGCCCTACGGATTTTATCAATTTGTCCGTTTTGTTGCCCTAATTGGTTTCGGAATTTTAGCATACAAAGCAAATGAACAGAATCAGAAAACAGAAATGATTATTTACGGTGGACTTGCCCTACTCTTTCAAGCATTTTTTAAAATAGCACTTGGAAGAGAAATTTGGAACATCGTAGACGTCATTGTCGGGATTGGATTAATTGGAAGTTTGATAATGAAAAGAACGAAAAGCCAACGCTAAAGGCCATATGGATTTTCAATTCGCACCACTAATATTTTCTTTTAAAGCATACGATTGCAAAATAGTACGTTTTATACACATATACACTGTAGAATGTAACCCTGGAGATAGCATTACTGTTGTAACTACTGTAAGTGCTCCCATAACTCTTCGATTTCACAAAATCCATCATCTCTTCGCAGGACTGAGCCTCTATTCCCACGGAAAAAAGTACAGCGAGAACAACCAAAATAAATTTTCTCATAGTATATGGATCATGTTTTCTTCGTTATCACTGTGCGTTCAGGAAAAGCCGCCTGTCTTTCTTTAATCCAGGTAGGTGAAAGTCAATGACACCACCCCTTGGTCGGAATCCATTACAGAAACCGCAGTGATATCTGCGGAAGTTGGATAATTATCTTCGTCATAATCAAAGTTTGCATTAATGGAATACACTGTCTCCCCTTCTTCATTCTTATAAACTATCTGTGAAAGATTGTTTACCGGAAACAATAACCTGGCCTGTACAATTTCCGAGGACTGCGGTGTCATTGAAAAGTTGAGTTGCACATTGTCCAGCATATCTATCAATCCCCCAGATTTCATGGTATAATAAAAAGGATTGGGAGCATCATCGTACTCCAAGTTTGCCGTATACACTTTAGCGATATACTCCCCAAAGTCTTCATCCCATTCTTCTTCAAAAAACTCAATCACTTCTGGATTTCCATTATCATCGTAGGAAACCACCTGACCTATATCAAAGGCATCATAGGGAGACTGATATAGTTCTTCCGTATTAAGGTTATCATTGGAGCCGGTAATCGTTTTCAATTCACTGTTCTCATACAAAAAGATGCTCGTATCGGTCCCATCGGAGACCGTATTCAAACTACCATCATTATTGTAGGAGAAACCGATCGTTCTATTATCTTCCGGCTTTTCCGGAGAGATATACGAAACACTGCGGATCAACTTCTCCTCTACATTTCCATTGGCATTTTCAAATTCATCGGTAACAGATTCCTCACTACAAGCAACATTTGACAAGGAAACGATGGCACAAATAAGTGGTAGTTTAAAATTTTTCATGGGACTATGGTTTTATTTATTAATCTTTAGGTAGTCCGAAATTACATGGAACACCTTTTTCTACCTTACGTTTTTCCGTAATCGCCCTTTGTCCATTTATGCTTATTTTCCAATTCCAAAATCCAATCAACCTTATGTTACAAAAGATATCTTTCCTTGTATTGATATGCTTCCAATGTGTCGTTTTTGCCCAAACTGAAGAAATTCAACTAGTATCCTGGAACATCCAAGATTTTGGGCGAACCAAAAACACCGAAGAACTGAATGAAATTGCAGAAATCGTTAGGGATGTGGATATAGTTGCCATCCAAGAAGTAGTTGCAGGCTATGGAGGTGCCCAAGCTGTTGCCAAGCTTGCCGATATATTGAACCGAAAAGGAGCAAAATGGGACTATGTCATCAGTGACCCTACCAACAGTCCGAAATATGTTACCGAGCGTTATGCCATTGTTTGGAAGACCAAAAACATAAAAATAAAAAATCGAGGTTGGCTTATCTCAGAACTAGATTCGTTGGTAGACCGAGAGCCATTTTTATTGGATTTATATGTAGAAGGAAAAAAATTCACTCTGGTCAATTTTCATTCCAGGCCTTATAACAAAGACCCTGAAAGTGAAATCATCGCAATTTCCAATTTTGTCGTTGATTCACTAGAAACTCCATTGATCATTGCTGGCGATTTTAATGTTGAAGAAAAAATGCCTGTTTTTGATTCCTTAAAATATAATGGTTTTAAAGCAGCCGTATCCAATGCAAAGACCACTTTAAAAAGAAAATGTGATAACAATGATTACCTCAACTACCCTATCGACAATATTTTTTATTCCCAGGATATTTACAAGACGGAAGGAAAAGTTATTGATTTTGTGAGGTTTTGCGAAGAGTTAAAACGGGCCCGTAAATTATCCGATCATCTACCGGTCCTATTAAAATTCCGGATCAACTGGAAAGCACATTAATCTTCCCAGCCACACAAGGTCCTGCCCAAATCCTTGGCCTCTGACAAGCTCACTTCAAAAGTCTTGGTCGAGCAATTGGACAAACCCCTGCAATGTTTGTCATAATGATACCGTTTACTGCTCTTGCCTTTACAGATAAAGACTTTGGTCTCAACATTTGAAACAAGATTGAAACCAGTAATTACCCAAAAAAGTAATAGTAGAGACAAAATTTTAGTCATCCTCATAGAAATCCACTGTTTTCAACAATAGGTCTTCAAATTGATAGATGTCATCAACGGTTTCAATTGAATGTCTGGTCTCCCGTTTGTTATCGTCAAAAACACCTAAATATTTATTCCCACCGTTCAAATGAAGACGGCATAATGGCTTACGGTTGTTATCATCCAAGAGTATTCCAAAATAGGATTGTGTATCCCGATGTACAATACGATCGACCGAGAGTTTCCTGCGCAAAATGGCCACTACGATTCGGTACCCTTCCAGTTCCTCCTCCGTGGTGTCGACTTTACTCACCTTTTCCGGCTCCTTGTCCTCTTCCTGTTGTTTTTCCGCTTCCTTATGAAGCGCTGAATTCAAGCGATCGTTCACCTTTTCGCTAATGGTCTGGATAAAGGCCTTGCTTACCAAATCGGTGAATTCCCCCATTACCTTTTCAGTAAGCCGGCCAGTATAGATCCGTGATGCGAAGAGCCTGACAAAATCATAGCTTGGCGCTTGCAGTTCTTCGCCAATGAGTTTTTTGATTTCCTTGGTATATTTAAGGGAGCTCGCGTTGTCCACTATCTCATCCACGTTAAAGTTCGTTTTGTGGAACTTGGCAATCTCATTGACCACATTCTCCTTTAACTGGGTGATATCGAACTCTAAAAAGGGTTTTTCGTCCATTTTATTGGCCGATTCCAAATCGGTGAAAAATTGATATTCTATACCGTTGGTCAACAGGGCAAAACGAGTTTTCGTAGTATGGAAATAACGGAACAATTGAGAGTTGTGGGCGTTCAACTTTTCTTTCCAGTTCTTACACTCGATGATGATTATGGGTTCACCATGCTGAAAAATCGCATAATCTACCTTTTCCCCCTTTTTCAATCCCAGGTCTGCGGTAAATTCAGGTACTACCTCGGTAGGGTTGAAGGTGTCGTACCCCAATAAATTGATGAATGGCAACACAAAGGCATGTTTGGTGGATTCCTCGGTATCGATTTGCTCTTTGAGCTTGATTACTTTTTCCGCTAATACCTTAAGATGGTTCTGAAGTTCCATGTTCCTATATTTTTTTTGATAACAAATCGCTACAATCCTTATTAAGATTATATGAGGCTCCATGACGTTTTATTCCGACGACAAGGAGTTTATCATCTCCATTTAGATGTTTGGCAAGCCGCTCCTTCAGTAAACCAGAAGTTTCATTGGATTTCACAACCCACAACGAATCCAGACATTGCCAAGTGTTTCCAATTTTTTGAATTTCTTCGATCAAGGGCCGATGGTCATTATTCGCGGCCCCCAGGTCATATGAGATCAAAAAGCACCCCATGCTTCAAACGATTAGTTTTTACACCCATTTTTTTTACAGGTAATTGACTCAGTGGTATCTTCCCAATGATCGGGATTTGCACGCATATCAAATCCACATCCCGTAATGCTTACTTTATACCCCTTATGTACTTCTCCTGTAGGTATGTGTTTTACTGCCATATCGACCATTACTGATTTTATGATAAACCTAGCCCTATAAAACATCATTCCCTTACAGAAATCTGTAAGGGAATGTCAAGTTGTGCAATTCATGTACAGTAGGCTGAACTAACCTACATTACCATTGCAATGGTCAGTGTGTAATAGTATATCAATTCTCCTCATAAAAGAAATCATGGAGTTCTATTAGGCTACCTCTTTTTATTTGTACAAGGTCACGGGTATCTTTCAAGAAAATACCTAAGGACCTTTCATTATAAACAAATTTCATTTCGTTGGAATAATCCGTTACGACATACATATCTCCTTCCATTTTATAAAATGGAATCATACTCTTTCCTTTAACCCTGACGCCTCTATTGACAATCTTTCCATTCATAATATCGCTTTCCAAGTCGGAGGTTACTCCAGAGGCAACCTTTACGTAGGCCACCATCATTTTTGTCCATTCCGATCTGTTGATCATAAACCACTTGACCTTGTTAAAATCAATGCCATATTCATTGATCCATCCATGACTGGTGAACCCGAGAAGTACATATTTTTTACCGTTCAAAGCAGGATTGTCCTCCGGTTCAAATTCTTGAATCTTGAAAGTTATAACGGATGCAGGTGACATGTCCTTTACTTTTTTGCCATCAAAGTCAACTGTTTTTAAAGAAAAGCTGGACATTTCTGGATGGTTGGACAATACCCATTGTGTTGCGGTGAGCTCTGCTCTCTCCTTCATTTGTTCAACTGCTGCCACACCAGCTCCAACCAAAGCCAATGCTCCCACGGCACCTGCAATCGCTGCACCATCATTTTGGGCGTGTGTCTGTTTTGGTATCAAAAGACATAGAAAAACCGTAATCAGAACCAATATCCTGAATTTTAGGCCCACCTTGCTGATGCTTGAAGTTGTCGTAGATATATGTTGAGATGCTATGGTTGTGTATAAATTAAGTGAGGACTTCATCGGTATTGGTTTGATTGCTTCAATATTACAGCCTTATGAAAAAGTAACCTTACAGATATCTGCAAGGGAAATTCAAAGGCTTACCAATAAACTAAAAATCAGATTTTTTCCTCCCGGATCATTTTGGCGATCAAATGATTGGTGTTCTTGGCCCCGAATTCATCGAACATTTTACTGACCCTTTTGTCTATGGTACTTTCACTATTGGGGGTGATATCCTCCTTTTTGAACTTTTCCGAAATCTCCTTTTTGGTAAGCCCTTCCGCCAAGCTTTGAAGTATCATCAGGTCAAACTCTTCGAGTTCAAACACATTGTTGGAAACATTCAAATCGATGCCAGGGGACACATAGGTACGGTTATGATAGACTTCCCGAACAGCATTTACCAATTCGGTAAGTCCGTGACGTCCCTTGCATACATAACCATTGATCTTTTCTTCCTTGAAAAGTGAATTGACCGTGACCGGGTTGTCCTCCATGGAGTTCACGATGACCTTTAAGTTGGGCTGAAGGGCCCTAGCGGCCGCTATCAGTTGAAGTCCCGAAGTAAGTCTCCGCTGTACATGATCACCTTTAAAAAACAGATCTGTGATCAATAATTCAAAAGGTTCATTTTTGGTTGCAGCATATTTTAAACGGTTGTATGCCTTATCACAATAGAGTTCATCCTGTAGCACGGGAATATGCAAGGTATCCCGCAACATTTCAGAAATCCCCTGATTGGTGTCCTGAAAATCCTCGGCAATCAATACTTTTTTGAACATAGTAGTTTTTTTTAAAACGGAATCGTGATATGGGCAGTAAAGCCCTCACCCTTACCGGAATCAAAAATAACGGTTCCTCCAATGGCCTGAATACGCTTTTCCGTATTCCGAAGCCCATTTTTGGCATTCAGTTCCTCCTTGGATGCCCCTACACCGTTATCGGAATACTTCACCACCATGGTTTTTCCGGTATGTTTGAATCCAATGGTGACCATATTTGCCTTACTATGTTTGCCCATATTGATCATCAGTTCCTGTATGGCCTTGAAAAGGACTTTTTGCGACAATGGGGGCATTTCCCCCCAGTTGATATCCTTGACACCGGTAACAAACAGGTTCGCCTCACTTGGGGTCCGAAAACGAAGCATTTCCAAAAACTCGGCCTTAAATCGGCCTCCCGTGCTCACTTCATTGACTTCCCTGGAAAAATTCCTGCTTTGGTTATAGAGTCCATCCAAGCGATCCAAGATCTTAGACCGATCCATATCCCCCTGTACCATCAGCATGGTCTGGTTGAGGCCTGCCCCAAAATCATCATGGAGCCGTCGGGACATATCAGCTTCCGTTTCGAGGGTAGCCTCCAACTTGGCGAGTTTGTTTCGCTCTTTTAAACGTTTGGTACGTTGACCAAAAAAATAAATGGCAAAGCTCAGGCCCAACAACAGGACTATGGAACCCAAGTAGGACATGGTTTTCTTACTGCGTTCCTCGGCGGCCAACAAGGCTTGTTCCGCTTTTTCTTTTTCCAATCGCAGGATGGATTCTTGCTTCAGCTTGTCGTCGTATTTGTATTTGGCGAATTGGGTCTTGACCTTTAATTCTTGTTCATCAAGGCTATCTTGCAACAAAATGTAGCGGTCCCGGAGCTTGATATTTTCAGGGTTTATCTGTATGAGAAATTTCAATGCATCAATCTCTGCCCTTGGCACTTTGATTTTTTGTGCCACTTGGATAACGGTATCAAAGTAGGCCTTGGCCCTACTGGACCTATCTTCCATATGAAACTCACCTAGATGGGTAAAGCTTGCCAATTGCCCACGCCAATCCTTTTTCTCCTTTCTTATTTGGAGAGCCTTTTGGAAAGAAGGGGCAACATCCTTTTTTTCCAAAAGCCATTGGGCATAGGACAGATTGTCCAATATCCTTGCATAAACCACAGGAGTGGAATCCAAGGCTGTATTTCCCATAATCTTTTCTAAAAGCACTATGGCCTCTTCATATCTTCCATCATCAATATAGGTGGCGGCAAGATTGTTCTCAAACGCAATCCTGTGCTCCATTGATCCACTATTTTTAATGGCCTTGGTATAATAGAATATGGCATCCTCGAAGTTCAATAATTTCCTATGGTTGGTGGCCAAGAGCCCATAACATTGCACCATTTCATTACTGTCATGAGATTCCCTTAAAAATTGCAGGGCCTCGGTGATGGTTTCCTTGCTTCCAAAAAAATCATTTTGGTTCTTCTGTATCACCCCCATAAGCAACAAACACTTCCCTGTCCAGCTGCTATCCTTCGCCAATTCGAATTGGCTTTTGGCAGCACTGTAATTTTCAAATGCCTTGCTATAATCAGACCGGACCTGATCATAATAATATCCCATTAGATAATATTGGGACGCTTTTAGCTTCGGCCCATCGACTTGGGATTGCAATGTGAGGAAACTGTCATGGTGGGCCACCAAGCTATCGTAGTCCCCAGCTTGAAAGAGCAAGGAACTTTTTTTGTACATCAACTTGCCCAAGATGGAATCCGCTTCCAGATCTCTGGCCAAGAAAAGGGCCCTGTCTATACTTCTCTCCTTTTCTTCCAATGAAACATCCTTACCAATAGAGCGGGTATAGTAAATGTTTATACTGTCGTTTTTATCCGAAACATCTCTTTTCCCATCTTTATCGGACGGTGCACAGGAAACTAAAATCGTCAATATGACAAGGAATGGGTACCGTTTCAAAAATAAAGAAGTTGTGGTTCATTAAAAAAGCCATGCCCGATTTCCGGACATGGCTCAAATTAATGAAATTATTCTTATTGATCACCTTCTCCGGGGGGCGGTGGAGGTGGCGGCGGGGTCGGATCTTGGTCATCACCTTCGGTAGCGACCATATCATATTCGCTCGCTATCTCAGCCGTATCCGAAGTGGAACAAGAGAAAAGGAACATATTCAAAACAACGGCCATCAAGGCCAAAAACACTTTTTTCATTTTTATGAAATTTTAAATTGAACAAAGAGGTGGCCGTCCGGAATCTTCCGGAGCGCTGGTGCTTTTCAGCCACCCGTGAGTTTTGGAGTACTCCTTTGCTATTTTTGGAAAGTGGAAACTGTAAGCGACCCTTTAGGTTACTTTCCAATGGACCTTTCAGGCCGCATTACAGCATCCCATAAAAATGAACTTTCTAGAAAAGCCATGTTAGCAACACATAGCGGAATCCATTTTCTGCAACAAAGTAAATTGAAGTGTTCAATTGCATTGCAGACAGCGGTTGGACTTGTATTGGACATTTTTTAGACATCAATAAAACCAAGGGTTCGGAGGGGTTCAGTAGTATGATTTGCCTTTTAAAAATTTGTACTTTTAGTCCAATGGATGAAAAATATATAGCGGAGATTGTTCGGAAGGTTTTTGAAAAAGCGAAGACGGAGCATGCCTCCCACTCTAGGTTTGCATTGTCCAGTCACATCAGCGACCATAGTGATTTGAGTTCAAAAACCTTGGAGAGGGCCTATGACAGGTATATCAACAAAAAAAAGAAGTACGGTGCCCCACAAGCGGAGAGTGTGGATCTATGCTGTAAATATCTAGGCTATGACAATTATGCCGATTATATAAAAAAAAGAAAAACGGTCCCTGCCACAAAATGGACCATACCCATCCTCGTGGTCGTTTCCTTGGTTTTGGCAATCGTGATGGGGATACGATATGGGAACAATTCAAATCCCACAGGTGAAAAGGCTGAAAACCAATGCATGGCATGGGCCGACTCCCTATATGTGGAAGTCCCCTGTACTTCCAAACCTTATTCTTCGTTTGGAACCAAGGTGGAGCCCATGGATATAACAAAGCTGAAGCATTTTAAAAAAGTGGAAGTCAACATGGCAACGCAGTTCTTTTCGGAGGATGATAAACCCCTACTATGGTACCATAAGAACAAGGAGGGGGAAATTGAATATTTTACGGCTCCGGGGCTGCATCCGACCAATGACAAAACCTTGCGAAAGATTACCCCCTATATCATCCAGACCTATGTTCCTGTGCACTCCTATAAAAAAGACTCCTTCTTGGAATAACACCTACATTTCAAAATGTATAAAGTTTGAATAAAGCGTATGGATAATTCCACTCCTGTATATCAGGGTCTGAGATTCCCTCATATAAAAGGCGCCCCTTCCCAAGCAACATAATACGCTGCCCCCATAATCGATATCTCCGACCACTAAAGTCAAAGCACTTCATAAAACAAACAACCCCTTAAAAATCTCCGGTTTATGGGCACCGGAGCGGCCCTTTATGGCCTTTAGACCATCTCACAAACGGTTTCAAACAGTTGTTTGTCCAAACGTTCCTGTCGTGAAAAGCTCCGTCTGAGGCTACCGTGCAATACGGAGTTGAAGGCATTGTAACCCAACCAGAGGTTGGGAGTCGTACCCAATAACACGGCTTCACGATCTAAGATCTCGATGACCTCACGGGCCCTTTTGGAGGGATCGTCATTGGTATCACTGCACTCATAGCGAAAGAGTTTGGTCCGATCCAACACCTCTTTTACAAAGGCCTTGGTATCCAATAGCTCCACGGTCATCAATTGATGGAACCTATCGGAGATGGTATAGAATTCATTGTCCATGAATTTACGGAACAATCCTTCCAGCTCGGGCATGATCAGGTTCACGCAACGCTTGTGGTGCTTGATGGAAAAACCGATCTCCGTTTGGGCCACATGCAGTCCATTGGAACACACCTTGCGATAGCAACCAAAATGTCCCGAAGTGCGTTCGCTCCCATCGTAGGAATTGGTAAAGCGCAGCATGGGCAGTATGGTATCCTCCCGGTGTCCCACGGAAAACTGGGAACTGTCGGTAAGGATAAAATCCATACTGAAACTCCGATCGGATCGGTTGATGGTCTGCCTACGGTAGGCCAATCCCGTTTTGATGATCTGCCTCTCGGCCTTCCCAAAAAACAGTTCATTGGGGATATGCCCATAGCGTTTGGAGACCACGTTCACGATCTTGCCATTGCTCACAATGGCCCGTTCCATCCCTTTTCTGTTGGGCATTCCCGTCAATGCTTCCAAAGGTCTGAGCTGTACCGGCACAAAGACCTCGTCCTGTTGTAATCTGTTCAAATACATAATTTAATGATTTAAGGTTAAACAATATGTGCCGGATGCACCAAACGGAAGACAGGCTGTAGAGCGGCAAGGAAACGGAATATAAAGAGACGAAAGGAACGGCTATATGCCGTCCCTTGTCCGGCAACAGGCTGCGACGTTTAATTTGCGACACCTATTGATGGAAACCTTATTTCTGACTATGGGCATGGATGCTGGCCGATTTCCCAGAAGTTTGTATTATTGTCCCCCGAAAAAAAACAACGACACCAAACCAAATTACTTACCCTTGAAACGAAGCAAAGACCACCTTCCGTTTTATGTGATTACCGGCGGCCCTGGCGTGGGCAAGACCACCCTTTTGGAGGAACTACGGCAACGCGGCTTCAAGGTCGTGCCCGAAACGGCCCGTGAACTGATCAAAGCGCAACAGGCCATCGACGGGGAGGCCCTGCCCTGGAAAAACAGGAAGCAGTATATGGAGCTGATGTTCAAGGGTTGCAAAGCCCAATTTGAAAAGACCCTCCTAGACGTCAGGACCGATCAGCCCGTATTTTTCGACCGTGGCTTTGTGGACGCCCTCTGCTATGCGGCTTTGGAAGGCCTTCCCATAGACCGGGAAATGAAAAGCTTGGCCGAAACCCACAGGTACCGTCCCCAAGTCTTTATCCTGCCCCCTTGGAAGGATATCTACCATACCGATGCCCAGCGGACACAGGACTGGAACGAATCGGTGTTCACCTACAACAAAATGATCCAGACCTATCGGGGCTACCAATATGACCTAATTGAGGTTCCCAGGGTTGCTGTTCAGGAAAGAGCAGATTTTGTGTTGGAGTCGATCAATTCCAAGTGAACCATCGCCAGTTACCAATCCTTTCATTGAAGCATACCCCTTTTCTGGCAGGCAGCAACTGTTCGGTAACGTAATTTTCCCAACCTCCATCGCGTGAGGGATTGCAGTGAAAAGCCCTGAATCCTTGCCATCAGGCCTTGCAACGGAAAGCCCGGCCCCTAGGGACACGCCCAACAAAGACTCGTGTTGTGGTATTTGTATACCGCCCTTGGGTTTAGTCCCATGAATAGCTGGATATTATGCCCTCCTACCCGGTGTCCTGCTTTGCCCTTAGGCGCTCCATAAAGAACATCGGGGTGATGCCCACCCGGGATTTAAAGGCCTTGACAAAGGTGCGTTCACTGTTGAAGCCCGCCTCTTCGGCCAGGGAACGGTTGCTGTAAAGGGCCAGCTTTCGGTCCTGTTTCATTTGTGCAATGATATGGTCCACCCTTAGGTCATTGATATATTCCATCACGCGCTTTCCCTTGTAATGGGTGATGATCTGGGAGAGGTATTTCCCGTTCACCTCGGCCAGGACCGCCAATTTGCCCGCGGACATCTTTCGGTCCAGAAAGTCCCGACAGCCTTCAAAACGTTCCAGACGGGCCAACACCGCATCGATTTTCTCCTTGGAAATTTCCAAAGGGTGGGAAGGAACGGTATGGTTTTTTTGCATTTTCCGGACAGGCGGATTTTCCCCGGCAAGTATGGCCTCGAACCTTTTTTGGTACAGCTTTCGGGTACGCTGGTAGCGCCAGGCCAACCATAGCGACAAGATCGACAACAGCACCACTACTGCAATCCCGATGTTCTTCTGCCGCTCCCTGATCTTCAAAATTCCTTCGATCTGCTGTTTCTCCCGTTGGATACTTTTCAGGTCATAGCCATCCTTGACCGTATCGTCCAGATATTGGTGCTGTTCCCGCAAAAAATCAATGGCCTCGATATGCCGCTTCAGATAAGTCAACTGTAGGTCGGGCCTTTCCATGGCACCATAGTATTCGGCCAGGTAGCCATAGGCCCCCAGCAGTTCCGCTTTGATATAGTTCTGCCCCCTAAAATGGGCATCCACCTGTTTAAAATAACTCACGGCCCTTTCCTGTTCCCCCAATTCCCAATAACAGCGCCCAAGATAAAACCCGGTCAGCACCTCATTGGCAAAATCATTTCCTTTGTCCCCTATCAATTGCAGACTACTGTCCAGATGCACGATGGCCAAGGGATAGTTCCCCTGCAGGGCATAATTGATTCCCTCGGACTGTACAAAATACCTGCTCAAGCTGTGATACCCCAACCGTTGTCCCTCTTCCATGCCCAAGGTATTGACCTTACGGCTAAGGCCATAATTTTCCATTTGCTGGTGACAACGACCGAGCAACAATAGGGAATTCAGGTAACCGGGCACACTGTGCTCCTTAAAATACCCTAGACCCTTGTTGAGCAAAACGACCGCCTCATCATAATGTTCGGTGTAGTATTTGACCAGGGCGATATTGTATTGGAGCTTATGGTGCAGGTATGCATCATCGGTACGCCCCAGGAATCCATCGGCCACAAGGTAATTTTCCAGTGCCCGTTTGTATTTTTTTTCGCTATAGAACACGATCCCCTTGGTCAGATAGGCCGAACCGATCAGAGCGGTGTCCTTGGCAGCTCTGGCGCTAAGGACCATACTGTCCGCATAAGCCAGTCTAACCTTTCCCAAGGAACGATGCAGATAGTTTTTATAGCCTTGTATCCGTTGGGCATCATTGTTTTCTTTCACGGCCTTTTCCAGATAGGCCTTAAGGTATAGTTGCTGCTTGACACTATCCTGCCCAGCCTCCTTGATACGCCCAAAAAGCACCGGATATTCCAATGCCAGCAGGGAATCGGGATTGTCCAATGGCTGCTGCGCACATAGGCTGCCCAGGCCCATGAGGACCATCAAAAGTGTCAGTCTACCGATCATCGGATGTTGCATGGCTACTAAACTAAAGTGGGGAACTATAGTACCTCCATCTTTGGGGAACAGTTATGGCTAAGCACTTGTGTGCATGATGGAAGTGCGATTTCCTTCGAAGATAGTGCAAATTGTGGGGTTTCACTTACAAAAATTTAAAAAAGCAGCTAGGACGATTTCAGGAAAGCCACCCGTCCTTTTCGGGAAATCACCGAACAAGCCCTTGCACGGATGCTGGATTTGCCCCTAGTTTTACAGCGAATTCAAACCTTAACACCTCCGTACCATCGGCGGTCAGCAAGGTTCAGGTTGCCCGGGTGAGCATGGACCGATCTAATAATCGGTAACTTAAAAACTCATCAAAATATAAAAACTTGTTTGTATTACCAGTATCGCTCTATGGATGACCATGGGGTGTACACCCGATAATGTATATGACGATTATCCTAAATCAGATAATACAATAGCCTTCCCTTCAAAACAACAGCGGCCACTGCAACCCACGGCCCATGAAAATGACTCGGTCATCGAAGATGAGGACTGGGACCTGTCGATTCCCAACGCTGTTGGGAACCCACAGACCGTTTTGCGACACATGCCCGATCCCGATTTTGATTCCATCGTTCCCGTGCCCGAGACCGAACCCTTTAGCCTGGAAAACTGATGGAACCCCGTGACCGTGCACAACGAAAATGGCAGCTCCTTTGGCCCATTGCCCTAATGTCCGTCAATCTATGGGCCATTTGGATTGTCATTGAACTGTTCGGTTACGATCAACTGGTGGATCATTTCAATCCGGAAGGCATCACCAAACGTGTTCATCCCGGAAAACCGGCCCGGCTCTTGTTCATCAGTGTGCTGTGCAACCTTTTCCCAACGCTCAGCACATTGTTTTCGAAGCTCATGGATATCGGGGAACGCTGATTCTTTTGGAACGGTCCGATAGCCATGAAAAGCAACAGATAGCGGGGCTGGTTATCCTTTTTATCGAGGAGAGCGAGCAAGTAGGTACGGTACAAACCCATTTTGACAGGCTGCACGCCCTGCTGTTCCTAATCAAAAAAGGGCGGATCCAAATAGTAATCGAGCAAGTCGCACATAGGCTATATCCCGGCCGACTCCTTTTACTGCCCCGAGGGAGGAATTGGTTCCTCCGGCCATCCCTTTCCCCCATTGAAATGGGCATTGTTGGCCTTGATTCACAACAGATCCATGCAGATACCAACAGGGCATTGCCCATAAGGCTATTTCAGCATTGGGAGCGACAGCCCCAAACCCTGGACCTCAAAACCAAAGAACTGCATTGGTTGTTGAAACTACTCAAGATCCTCAAGGCCAAGATCTATCCGACCACTCCTTCCCCTGCCCATGGGATTGTCCTGCGGTACGGGCTTTACATGCTATTGTGGGAACTGGACCGTTTGGTCCAAAAAGAGAATCCTTTGACATCGATCATACCTACCACCGGACATTTTTTGGTATTGCAATTTATGGAATTGCTCACCCGCCATTATAGCTCGCAGCACCAGGTAGGTTTTTATGCCAAGCGTCTTCGGGTAACACCGGACCACCTCTCCAGGGTCATCAAAAAGAATACGGGCCGTACGGCCAAGGATCATATCCAGCAGCTCTTGATGGAAGATGCCAAAGTACTTTTGCACGGCCCGAGATCCATCAAGGAAATTGCCCATTTGCTCGGGTTCAACACCGCCTATGCCTTCAGTAAGTTCTTTAAGCGCAATGCATCCGTATCCCCGACTTCCTACCGTGAACAACAGCTGAAGCGCCCAAATGACCGAAGATAATAGCAAAAGAGGTGGGTCGATTAATTTCGGTAAAGCCTAGTTTTGGTCCCAATGATCAATCCACGTCCCCCAACTGCAAACATTGTGACAGTATGGGAAACTGTGCATTTAGGCGATCAGATCATCGAGAAAGGCGATATAGGCCTTCACCTTCACATAAAAATCCTCGACCCCGTAAATCCCGGTACAAAGATGTTGCTTTTCACGCTTGGCATACTCCACCATGGTGGCCCCATCACTGAACTTGATATAGTGCTGCATCAAGAGCAAATTGAAATCATCGGAAGCCTGGATCCGATGGGCGAATTTATAGGGAGATCCATACCGTGTACAAGGTTCTTCCTATTTCTAACAATTCATAATTACAGAAAGCCCAAAGCGTCCAGATAGATATCTTCCAAATACTTGTCCATTTTCTTTCCATGGACGAACACCCCCATGCTTAGGACAGACTCCTGTATCGGGCAGAGTTCCAATTCGATAAAAAACCGATCAATAGCGTACAACTGAAATTAACAATCAATGGACCTAAAGGAAGTCACATAGACTCCCTCGTCCCCCAGGGCCTCCCATTGTTCCTCCTTGGACAGTTCCAAATAATCGTATATCCGCATCAATAGGTCGTTTTAACATCGTCATAGGTCACAGGGGCCATTGTTGTCCACTGCATCCTTGCCCCTTAGTTTGCCAACGGTATGGGCCGCCAGTTCGGATTCGGGATACGGTCGGAGCAGTTCCTCCAATTGTTTTTGGTCCAGCTCGTCCCGGTAAGGTTCCAACCACGCATCCTCCAATCCATCGGGCAAGATCACCGGCATCCGTGGCCCTGCCATCTTGGGATTGTTATGGATCTCGGCCATCATGGGATTGCCTTCGGTGGTCACGATGGAAAAGGTATTGAGGATTTCCCCGGTTTCCGGGTCCGTCCATTCGTTCCAAAGTCCGGCCAGGGCCCATGGGCCGAAGGTCCTCACGGGAAATGTAATAGGGAACGGTCTCCTTGCCATGGTGGTGATGTTCGTAGAACCCATCGATATAGATAAGGCACCTTTTGCCCTTTGCCGATGACCTAAAGGAATTCTTCTCAAAAATGGTCTCACCGCGTGCATTGAGCGTCTTGTTCCAGATATCCTTTTTATCCTTTGCCCAAAAAGGCACCAGTCCCCATTGTGAGACTACTGTGAAGTTGGGACTTTCATTGGTATAAATGAACATCCTGGGATGCTGGAACCCGGTGACATGGAACAGTGGGAGATCGGTCTCCCTGGCCATTTTTTCACGGATTTCACGGATAGCATGTTCATCCGCATCCCGCATGGCTCGCTTTAGCTGGGTTTCCAGTTGGGCATTGACATCGTAGCACATAATCGAGGTTGTCTAAAACTGCTGACCTTAAAGTAGTGAATCCAGAGAAAAAGAACAAGTGGCTGTCTTGTTAAAGCTTTTAATATTCCAAGCAGGAGTTGCAGAGAGCGGATTCAATGACCATCACTTACAAAAAAGATATGACGAACTGGGTTGATTCAACAAAAAACCCTCCAGAAATAGGAGGGCTTTACTACATTAACTAAACTCAAAAATTAATTCTGATCGGAGGGTGATAAGTTGGGGTTGGCATCCAATTCCGCTTGAGGAATCTTAAAGATCCAATCTTCGTTCACCGATGGACGTTCCACTTGGTAGGCCTCTTGGTAAAGTACGGCCGAAGCTCCAGAACCACCATCAGCAGCATGGTCGATTCCCTCATCCCATCTAATCTTGTCGGTGTATCCAAAGCCTTCGCCCCACAACTCCAATCGTCTCTGGAACTTGATATGCTCCATCATGGACTCTTGGGTGTTGTAGATGGTGACGTCATAAGCGCTGTCACGCTCCTCTCCCAATGGTCTCAATGCTTCCTGTGCACCAGAAATGTCGTTCATCATGGCCTTTGCCTCAGCCTCGATGAGATACATTTCGGAAGTACGCATGTAAATGATATCATCGGGGTCAATGGATCCTGGGTTTGCATTCCTTAATTTAAATTGCATGTAAGGGTGCTGGTTAAAGGCATCATTAATACCAAAGGCCGCATTTACCTCTGCCCTTCTGGCGTTATACCCTTGCAAATCATTGGCATAATTGGGATCCCTTGGCAGACCGGTAGTGGGGTCAAGCCCTCCCTGGTTGTTGGATGCGGAACTGTTGGTGTTCGGTGCATCTATGATGAACATATCCTTCCTATAGTCCGTAGCCGGAGCGGCATCGATTATCCTTCTATCGGCAATCTTTGGATTGTTCCTGTTCTGGCTACCATTGAAGTTGTTACTGATCAAATAAAAGTAGGAACGGAAGAAGGTCGTCTCAGCAGCAATCACATTGCTTCCCCAGATCACCTCGGAAAGGTTATTCGTGTTAAAGCCTGATTTCCAATCGTCCTCGCCCATCAAAGGAAAGCCCTGACGTGCCATAACGGCGGCATCGGCAGCTGTTTGCCAATCCCCCTTGGATAACGCCGTACGGGCCAAAAGACCATAGGCAACGTTGATGTTCAACTGGGATTTGGTTTCGGCGCCTCCACTCGGTCTTCCTGAACCTTCCTCGAAACGGTCAATGGCAGCGGCTAGATCAGCCTCGATTTGGTCATAGATTTCCTGAACCGTAGATCTTGGCTCACTGGTAAAGGGAGATTCTGAAGAGAACAACAATGGTACACCTGGGTCGCTTGCCGGATTCCCGATCAAGTAACCCTTGGCATAATGCTGTACCAAGGAAAGGTAGGCATAGGCACGATAAGTGTAGGCCTGTCCCAAAATCTCGTTCAACTGTGGCGACTCCACCAAGGTACCGTCAGTTCCCCTGTTGATCAACAGGTTGGCCCCCAAGATGATGTTGTACCTATGGTACCACAACAACTCGCAGGTCAATGAAGTCTGGTCGGTGTGGGAGTTCCACTGCATCTCCGTTCTCCAACCCAAGTTATTGGCATTGGCGGAGTGGATCAAACCTCCAGAAAGGTTGTCTCCCAGTGGCACCCAGTAGTGGTTGTTTGCCCGTTGCGTGTCCCCGCCGGGGAATATGGTCTGTGATTGTGAGTACAGTCCACGGTGCAGCCCGTTCAAGATCAGCTGCATGTTGTCCTCGTTGGCCAACGCATCGGAGGCAGAAATGGCATCCGTGGGCGTTGTTTCCAAAAAGTCGTCGTCGCATGAAATTATGGCGATCCCTAGGAAAGCCAGTAACAGTATATTTATTTTTCTTAACATCATTTATTTTTTTAAAAAGTTACGTTCAGCCCCAATGAGATGATACGTGCAGGGTTAAAGTCGTTACCTGCGCCTGTACCCGCCAAGTTGAACTGTGGGTTGAGTCCTTTTCGTTCACTCTTTGTATAAAGGTTTTCACCGGTAAGGGAAACTCTCAACTGGTCAAGGCCGAGTTGGTTGGCAATCTTGCTGTCGAATGTGTAGCCCAAGTTCACGTTACGCAATGCCCAGAAAGAGGCATCCGTCAAGAAACGATCGGACTGTGTCCGTACCAGGTTAGGGTTACCGTTTTCCATACGGGGAACATCGGTGATGTCACCAGGTTGTCTCCATGCCCTTAAAATGTCAGGGTGCAAGGAGCTACCATAGTTTCCGCTGTGCATCATGGCCGAGTAGGCATTGTCCAATACGCTACCGCCGATACCGTAGTTGATCAAGAAATCAAAGGAAAATCCTTTGTAGCTGATGCTGTTGGCGATGGATCCCAATAGGTCGGGGATGGAGCTATCACCCGTGTAGGCACGCTCGGTGTCCTGCCAATCGTTGGTGGTGGCGATCTCACCATTGGCATCCAACACGGGAACACTGTTTCCGTTGTCGTCCAATTCATACTGAAGGAACAATTGGTCCCCGGTTTCCGAATCTACACCTGCAGTCCTCAAAATATAGAAATCAAACCTGGAACGTCCCACGTCCCAACGCTTGGAATCGTTGACAAAAGGATCGGGAAGACTGGTGATCTCGTTCTTGAAGGTCGATGCCTGCAAGGTTACGTTCCATCTAAAATCAGGCTTGTCGAACAAGTTGGCCGTCAATGCCATTTCCCAACCGGAGTTGTACATGTCACCCACGTTGACAGGGACTACGTTCAGACCATTACTTGGTGCAATGGGCAGCAGGTAGAGCAAATCAGAAGAGTTTCTTTTATAGTATTCCACAGAACCGTCCAAGAAGTTGTTGAAAAGCGTGAACTCCAGGGCCACATCAAAGTTCTCGATAGTCTCCCATTGTAAATCAGAATTACCTATATCGGTATAAATAATTGCTGGGTCCGCTGCATTGGAAGTGATGGAGAATCGTGGCTGGGACAGGAAGAAATCATCAAAGAAAACCCCACCGACGGTTTGTCCCAAAGCATCGTTCCCTACCTCACCATAAGAGGCCCTCAATTTCAATTGGTTGACCACTTCAGAGCCTTTTAAGAAGTTTTCTTGATCGATTCTCCAAGAGCCACCAACCGAATAGAAGGTACCCCAACGGGTATCTGCATCAAATACGGAGGAACCGTCACGTCGGACGGAACCGCTGATGTAGTATTTGTTCTTGTAGTTATAGTTGACCCTTGAGAAATAACCTTCGATACTCCTTCTGGTAGAAGCACCTGCCAAGTCCGTAATGTTCGAGAAATTGTCGAACTCAAAGATACCATTGGCCGCTTGGACCGTCTTAAAACCACTGTTTTCGGTATAGGTTCTATCAAAGCTTTCGTGACCTGCGGTAATGTCGAGGTTGTGGTCTCCAAAGCTCTTTACATAGGTAAGGATCTGGTTGAAGTTCTCTACCTGTCTCCTGCTTCGTTCCTCACTATACCTACCGTCAGGCTGTGCATCACCGATAACGGCATTTTCATACTCCTTTTCAAGACCTTCATTGATATCCCTACCATAGTTCAATCGTATACTAAGACCGTCAAGGATCTCTTGTTCCACAAAGAAACGGAAGCCATAGGTGTTGTCCCTATCACGCTCATCGTTCAGCAAAAGCTCCTGAAGTGCATGACGACCTTGATTCACCGGTCTAGAACCGATGTTATATTCCGGGAACCCTTCACCGCTATCGAAGACAGGGTTTCCTTGTACGTCCCTTACAATATTTCCTTGAAGGTCGTTGACGTAAACGGGATAGATGGAACCCATGCCTTTTGCAAAACCAAAGGGATTGGCAATATTTCCTGAACCTGCAGCACTAGGCGCCACCGCTTCGGTAATGGCTATGTTAGCACTACCTCCAATGGTAAGCTTGTCGTTCACATCAAACTCCGCGTTCAAACGGGTGGTCAAGCGATCAAAACTGGAATTTACCACATAACTTTCCTCATCCAGATAGGAAGCGGAGAAGAATACTTTGTGGTCGTCCCCACCACCGGAAACGTTGACATTGTAGTTCTGGCGTACGCCCGTCCTGGACAGTACATCGTACCAATTAAGGCTGTTGTAGATGACGCTTGCATTGGGATTCAATTGTCCGTCCGTACCCACAATCTGGTCATTGGGCACATTGAACGGGTTGTAGCCCAAGGCATTGTATATGTTGGCCGAGGCAAAAGCGGGGTCACCACCTCCGGCACTTGAATTCTTCAAAGCCTCCCACATGGTCTCATAATACTCGCCAGGGGAAAGTTCTGGATAAAAAGGAATGGACGTATCCACCAAACCGTACTGCATGGAGGCATTCACCTGGATGCCGCCTTTTCTACCGCTTTTGGTCGTGATGGTCACCACACCGTTCGCTGCACGGGAACCGTACAGGGAGGTGGAAGCGGCATCCTTTAGGATGGTGAAGGATTCGATATCCTCTTGGTTGATGGTGTTCAGCGCACCTTCGTACTGTACCCCGTCCACAATGAACAAGGGATCGGTGTCTCCGTTCAATGTACCCACACCGCGGATTACAATGCCGGGAGAGGAACCAGGACCGGTTGCAGAGGTAAACTGCACCCCCGTGGCTCGCCCTTCGATGGCGGCAATAGGAGAGGTCACATTCCTAATGGACAGCTCCTCCGCCCCAACGACACTGGCAGAACCCGTAAAAGCTTCTTTGGTACTGGTACCGTAAGCGGTAACGATTACCTCTTCCAGCGCCTGGGCATCCTCTTCCATTTGTACATTGATTGTGGAGGAAGCCCCTACCGTTCTTTCGACGGTCTGCTGCCCTAGATAACTAAAGCGCAATACATCACCCGTACTTACCGTAATGGAATAGTTACCGTCAAAATCGGTCTGTGTACCCGTGGTGGTCCCTACAACAACCACGGAAACCCCTGGCAGGGGCTGATTCGAGGTGTCGGTCACTTGACCGGACACTGTTTTTTCCTGTGCCTGTAAACCCAATGACAAGAAAAGGGCCATGATGGACACATAGCATCGAATTTTGAATTTCATGAATCTAGTTTTTTGTTAACATTAGTTTTGAATTAGTCCAATTGAAAAGGGTGGGCAAGAGATTTCGTCTTATGTGGCTAATTCAAAAAATCAATCAATGAGAACAAAGCTTTATGGTTTTATAATTATTGTTCGTTTAAGATTGAAGACTTACTCTCCGCCCAGCCCTAATGCAATTGCTGACAACGAATCTAAATGAAGCATCCCGGTAGCTCGACATAATGATTTGAACGTCTTTATTTTTGCATGGAACGGCTTTGTAAATGAAGCCTACAAAACCGTACTTCTTGAATTGGAGGCTATTTTTTGGAACAGCTAGGTATTTGATTGTTCCCGTGTAACAACCCTAGCATCCAACTTGATTACCCTTGACCCATCATGTGATGAAGGACAACTGTTTTCTATTGTATTCTAACCTGCTATGTTATAAGGGCTATCGATTCAAACAAAAGCTTTTTGGAAGTCTATAATGCTTAGTGCAGTTCAAAGCATAATGTTGTAGAGCCGACATATTTCCATAGCATCCTGCAAGCTTTCAAGTGCAGGCTCTTTTTAATTTGCTTGAAATGAAAGGGATTTCAGGTTTGGGCAAGGTCGATGCAAAGCAGGTTTCCCATGCGCTATCGGATCCCTCTCCATTATGGGCATCAACATCCATAGAGTATACAAATGCCCCATATTTCTCTATACGCTTCAGTTCCTAGCTGCCTTGAAAGTCCTTAAAGTGTTTTTTGTCCGTGACCCATTTCCAAACAGATTTTCGGAAATCACCAAGGTTCCAGCTCACGCGCATGGTGGTTTCATCAATAATCTCAATGACGATGAAACCATCCATTTGATTATGGCCTACCGGGATATCGGTCCAGGTCAAGTAAAGATTGGACCCTTTTATTCTACCATGCCCTATACGGCACCATTTTTCACCTAAGGAAATGTTTTGACCTCGTTTGTTCATACCCAACCAAAATACTTGGTTTTCCTGCACTTGAATCCAAAATGGGTTTTCTTGGTTCGAGGTCCATAAACCTGACCTTATATTTTTCCGCTCTGTTTGGTTCATGATTGTTTCGCTATTATCCATTAAAATGGGTTGTCACTATCTTGATATGCAAATGAGTGTTTCCATAGCGGCCATGTGTTATCGTTTTGGCTTCTCTTTGTTACGAATGGCCTGGAGCCTTCCATGCGAAAATCCTCAACTGGAATGATCCGTGAGAATGGCCCATTTTCCATTTTCTCTTTGCATCACCACCGAAAACCATCCCTGCACTGGTTTACCACGTTCCTTAAATTCCAAATTGAATCTTCCAGTGACAAAGCAGAGCTTCCTTGAAAGTTTTCTAAAGTTGAACTGATCAAAACGCAGCTGTCCCATACGATCTTTGGGAAAGTACCTTTGGTAATTGGATAGGATATGGTCATAGCCAAAAGTAACGCCTCCCGAAGAAATGGTCTGAATCCGATCAGTTTTGGAATACGCTTCCATATAACAGACCAAATCTTGATTGTTCCAGCATTCTTCCTGATATTTAAAATTCATCAGGATTTGCGCCTTTGCTTTTTGATCTATTGCATCATACTTTTTTTCCATTCCTTGTGCACCCAGATACTCAGTGAACAGCAGCAACAAACTAACTACAATTAATTTTCTCATCTTATTCCAAGTATTACCAAATTGTGATTAATTCGTTGCGACGCATCTGACTGCCCTCTGGGATATTAAAGGCTTTGATAAAAGGTCCAAAATTTGACAATGGACCATTGGTCCTATAGTATCCAGGGGAATGCGTATCTGTTTTCACCTGGTTTTCCAAGGTCTCGTCGCGATATTTAACCCTCCACATATTGGCATAGGCCACAAAAAAACGTTGTTCATCGCTTAAGCCGTCAATTTGCTTTGCGCCTATTTTAGCTTGGTTGATCTTCATCGCTTCAAAAGCAATGGCCAGACCTCCCAAATCCCCAATATTCTCGCCAAGGGTCAATGCCCCATTTACGGAAATGGAATCCAATACGATGTACGCATTGTACTGCTCCACAATTTTTTTTGCCCTGGCTTCAAACTTTTCCCTGTCTTCTGGCTCCCACCAAGAGGATAGGTTGCCATCAGCATCGTACAGGCTTCCGCGATCGTCAAAACCATGGGTAATCTCATGACCAATAATGACACCTATGGATCCATAATTGGAAGCATCATCCAGATTGGGATTAAAAAAAGGTGGGTTTAGAATTCCAGCAGGAAACACAATCTCATTATGCGATGAGGAATAATAGGCATTAACGGTGGGCGGCGTCATACTCCAATCGTTCGGGTTAACGGGTTTCCCGACCCTGTTCAAGAAACGAACATTATCATATTCATTGATTCGCATTACATTCCCAAAGTAGTCGTCTGCCCTAACATCAACTGCTGTATAATCCAGCCATTCATCGGGGTAGCCCACCTTTACGCCCATTTTATCCAATTTGTGGTGCGCCTGTACTTTGGTTTTATCCGACATCCAGGTATATCCTTTCATACGATGATGAAAGGCTTTTTTTAAATTACCGATCAAGCTTAGCATTTCATCTTTACTCTCTTGCGGAAAATATCGCTCTACATACAATTTACCCAAGGGTTGGCCGAGATGGTTGTCCACAGCCGTTTGGGCCACTCGCCATCGAGGCAATTGTTCTTTTGTTCCCTGCAATGTCATCCCATAAAAGGCAAAGCTTCTATCTCTCACTTGTTTATTTAAAAGGCTGGTGGTACCTCTAATCAATTTCCATTGCATATAGGTTTTCCAATCCGCTATGGAAAAATCCTTGAGCATTCTATCAAGCATGGCGAAGTATTCAGGCTGCGACACAATCACATACTCCATGTTTTCCGATAATCCCAATCCTTTAAAAAACCCGTTCCAATCGATATGAAAGGTCAACTGGTTCAATTCTTCCAAGGTCTTTTTATTGTAACGCCTTTCAGAGTCGCGTTGCTCTACCGGGTTCCGATGGATACGTGCCATTAAGGTCTCCATCTCCAAAATCATTTTTGCAGCTTTGCCTTCTTCTCCCGAGTGGAGCCCCACCAGCTGGAACATGTCTGCGATCAAGGACACGTATTGCTCCCTAAATTCCTGGTATTGTTTGTTGTCTTCAATATAATATGCCCTATTCCCCAAACTCAAACCTGATTGCCCCAAGTGTAGAATATACTTGGAACTATTTTTATCATCCAAGCCAGAATATACACTTAGAGGCGCCGGTATGCCATAGAGGTAAAATTGCGCTGTCAGGTTCATGTATCCCTCAATGGTCTTTACCGTATCGATTTGTTCCAAAAAGGGTTGTAAAGGTGCCAAACCCTTCTGTTCAATCTGTACGGTATCCATGCAGCTGGTATACAGATCGGCAACCAATTGCTCCGTACTTCCCTTTTTATGGTCTTCCCGTAATGATAGCTCTTGGAAAATCCCTTTAATTCGTTCCTGATTTTCAAAATAGACTTCGTGAAAACTACCCCAATACCCATATGCCGCTGGAATTTCGGTGGAATCAATCCATTGTTGGTTCACATAGGAATAGAAATCGTTGTATGGACTCCTTTCGTTTTGGGCCTTCATGTGCAATGAAAGACCCATCATTAGTATGGTGAATATCTTTATCTTCATCTCGAAACTATTTTAAAATTGATATCCTATCGTTATCCCGAGATTGGGGAAAAAATCAATGCCCCCAATATCCAATTTGACATCGCTTTCCACTCGAAGCGTTCCCAAGCCGAGACTTGCACCAAGAACAATACCATTGCCAAAAATGTGCTGGTAGCCTCCCACGGCCCCAATGGAGGATAGATTGGTGTTCAAATCACCCTCATTTTTGTCATCCACATTCAAGAAGGTGTAATAGGGGCCCAAATGAAAACCACGCATCAATCCATCCCTCTTGGAAAGGTAATAGCGAGCTTCGGCATAATAGCCTATCCCAGTGGATTTGGAGTCATTGCTCCCGACCCTAGTAGGGATACTGGAATAGCCTATCTGACCCACAAGGGAAATACGTTCCCCAAGGGCCCTCTCGTACTGGAGTCCGGAATTCCCTAAATAGAATCCGGCCTTTACCATGTTTTGCTGCGCATACAGCCCTGTTGAGAACAGGGCCAGCGCACTACCAGCAATCAATTTCTTCATGATGTTCGTTTTTTGGTGTTTGTTTTTTGATTTTGATTTTTGATTTTAATTGATGATTCTTCCCTCAGATACTTTGGATACAATCCACCAACGCCCATTTTCGAGCTTCAGTAGATTGATATGATCCAACCAGGCAACGATGCCCTCCAAGGTGACCGTCGCCCTACAATACGCGGAATTATTGAAAACTTGTATCTCGTTTATTTCTGAACTGATGGATAGCTTGGACCAGTTGGCATCAAAAAATGAAAAAAGTCCCGATCTATCCACATGGGTAAGTTGATTTCGCCAAGGATCTTTCCAACTTAAACGGAAATCCTGATGAAATACTTCCTTCAAAACGGTGGAATCTCCTATTGCATACCCTTCAAAATAGCGCTCTACAATCTTTTGGATATGGGATTGGACAGTATGGCTCTCCTGAGCCAAACCCCAAAAAGAAACTGCTACTGCCAATACTGTTGTGATAATCAACTTTGTCATATCTATGGTTTTTGGTTTATAAAGTCCTATGCCTTTTTATAGATAATGTTCAGTATAAGTATACCAATTATGGCATCTCCCCTTATGGCATCCAGTTTGAAATGTTCTTTTAGCTTTTACCATGTTTAATCCCAAACAAATTTCCAGTTTCCGTCCTGTTGCCTTTTCCAAACCGTATGGAACACACCTTTAACCTCTACCGAGGTTCCTGAGGAATCAGGATAGGCAAATGTGTAATACCCATAAGAATAGCCTAAATCGCCAGAATTGGATACATCGATATATTCTGGCTTCCAGGCCAATTCCTTTGAGTCTTGGTTTTGCATGAATTCGACAATGGCTTCCCTCCCACTTATAATTTGATTCCCACGCATTAGAACTGCATCATTAGCAGCATACGCTGCAAAGGCTTTGTTCATTCCATACTCGTTGGCCATTTTTGCAAAAGCGGCCTCTGCATCTACAATTTCTTGTTTCCATTTATCGATCTTCACTTCTTCGCTATTAGTACTTTTACAGGAGTGACCTATGGAAAGTAGCATCATGATAAGGTAGAATTGTTTTTTCATGGTCTCTATTTTGAACCTTTAATGGTAATTGCCTTGTTTTTACTATTGGGATTTGATCTGCGATAGTGTTATTTATTTTAAAAATTATTGCCCCTCAATTGGATGGTTTTGCATTAATCTGATTATTACCAAGAGGACGGCCAAATAATTCTTCAAACTTTTTTATTGCTTGATCTTTTATTTTTGTTGGCATTGTCTTATCTCCAACCCGTAATTCATATTTGTCAAGCTTAAAACCGCCTACCTTATTTACATCATTAAAACCAGAAACATTTTCTATATATTTTCTGAAAACTATAATAGGGTTATTAACATCAATAATATCATCTGTTGAAGATGTTTTGACCATTTGTAACTCTTTCAATACTTTTTCTCCATATTTCATGATTTCAACCTTTGATGCCTTCTTTCCGTCAATTTCTAAATAGTACGACCCATCCACTCTCTTTATTGAAACAATTTCTTTCCCATCCATATTTGTTTTATAGTAATCTTCTCCTTTAATTGTTGACTCAATCCAATCCGCAAAAAAACTAACATTGGGATAGTAATTTCTAGCCCCGTAACGTCCCTGATTCTGGCTATTTTCAATTAATTCGAAAGAACTTACACCTGCCAACACCAATACGTCATTTTCTTTTATATAAGCTGGACCTCCACTATCGCCAGGCCCAGGGATTCCCTCCAACTTGGTTGCCTTACCACTATCTGGTGGGTCAAACACAAAAGAGATGAAGTGGTCTTTTAAGCTATCCAAGGTATTTGTTGCTGCTCTAATTTTTTTATCCTGTAGTATAGGGCCGGTTTTTCCGTTCCCCATATCACCGTTTCCTGCCAAATACAATATGCTTCCAATTTTAGGTGACTTCTTGATACATTTAACAGGTGCAACGCCTTTTACTTTTTGATTGAGTTTAATCAGCCCAAGATCTTTCTTTTCAAAAAGATCGTCAGTTGGCTTTTGAGGGTATAATACTACTTCCTCCACCTTGAACTCGGCACCATTAATTGCGACAATGCTTCCAGGTTTTTGATTGTCCGCAATATGGCGGGCCGTAAGTACCCATTGTTCATCAATTAAAGTACCATTACCATCTTCAAATACGGCAAGTGACTCAAAACCTCTTCTACCGTAAACAATATACTCTTCATCCTTAGTATCGTGTCTTGTAACAATAAACGAACTACACATGATAACTAATGCCGCAATTAATAAACAATGTTTTGACTTCATTTAAAATGTCACATTTAAGTCCTTACCCCTTCCGCCAATGCTTTTTTATTCAAAATTTTTAAGTTGCTAAGGTTGTAATTGACAGGTTATCAATAAAAATTACTATCATACAATATTTCAACCTATTCCCTATCTTGGTCAATAATCAGACCTCTATAGCTATCTCTTAAATAGTGGGTATTGTGAAAACATGAATGTTATATAATGAAATATTTTTTCCATCGTACTTTTTTACTATCGTTTTACTAAGCTCTCTACATGTTTGAGAGTAATCGTTTACCACGGCAAACCATCAAAGTTTCGTAAAAGAATCTATTTCTTCACCTCTGACAATAGTTCTTATACCGGTTATTATATTTTCACTATTTCTTTCAAAATGAATTTGAAAATAACGTTCCCCATCAACAAAAAATGTATCGTTTTCCAATAACAAAAATTGTATTCGATTTTTTGGGGAGAACTCCATATGCAACCCATTATCATTTGCTCTAATTATAGCAATAATGTCTTCTCCCCTTTTTGTTTTTCTATTGCTCAGATACTTACCTTCATAAATTGCCAGTGTATTTTTATCGATTGCTTTTGCTACATTACTGTCCTTTTCCGATGCTTTGATTTTTTTAGCTTCGCTTTGGGCTTTCCCATCCTGTATAAATCTGAATCCAGTGATTACATCATTGCTTTTGGTGAATTTTAAATTAATATTTGGGTCAGAAAAATGATGGTACAGGCCATCCTTTATGGGAATAAACCTCAAATCATCGTTGACCCATATATCTTGGGCAAAACCTTTTTTAAATTCGATTTGCTGTCCCTTATTATTTCCAGAAGTAAATTCATAATCCCCTATAACCTCATTTACTTGATCGGCGGTTAAGGTTTTCGGCATTTCAGGAACTACATTGGCTAGGATATCACCTAAAATTCTTGAAATATAGCCTGCCCCAAATTCATAATTTGCCAAAACAATTAATGTGATATCCTTATCGGGATAGTATTGCATATACGAACTGAACCCAGGAAACAAACCGTCATGCCCGTAAGATTCCATATTGCCATAGTCGTACTTTTTGATTCCATAACCGTAATTACTGGAATCAGAGGGTAACATAGTTTTTAAACTTTTGGGCTTTATGAAATTACCACTGTGCAGGGCCCTTGAGAATTTGAACAAGTCTTTAGCAGTACCGTGATTTCCCCCTGCAGGATTGCCTTTAGTATGCAGCATAAGCATACTATTTATCAATTCACCATTGGGCGTTGGTTCATAATTATCTAATTGTGTATAACCCGAAGCCAAATTGTTTGTTAATTTATTTACCTCATAAAAGCCAGTATTAGACATCTCCAAGTGGTTAAATACTTCTTCTTGAATAAAATCATAATATGATTTATTGGCAACCACCTCTATTACCCGACCTAACAAAAAATATCCAACATTCGAATAGTTAAATTCGCCTGGAGGAAAACTGAGAGGCTCATTTTCATAGCCTTCATTAAACTCATTAACTAATTTATAATGTGAGATATCAGCAGTAGCATTTTCCAAGTCTCTCATAATGCCTGAAGTGTGTGTAAGCAACTGATGTATGGTTATCGACTTTGCCACTTCTTTATTAGGATAATCAGAAATAATATCTGCAATAGTGTTTTCATATTTTAATTTTCCCTGCTCGACCAGTTTAATTATCCCCACGGCAGTAAAAATTTTGGTGATGGATCCCAAATTGAACTTAGTGTCGATTGAATTTGGAGCCTTCCATTCTTTACTCGCATGTCCATAGGCTTGATTATAAACAATACTGTCACCCTTAGCCAATAATACAACACCACTGAAGTAGCCTGTATTTGAGTATGCCTCCACAATGGAATTGAATAGATTAATAGTATTGCCATTATTATTTTGTCCCTGACAAAATTGGTAGGCTAAAAGAAAAATGATGATTAATTTAAAAGATTTCATAGGTCTTATTTAATGAACAGGGTTCCAAATGGGTTCCACCTTCACACTTTCCTGATTATAGGCTTCGAACCCTTCCAATGCATCGCTACAATTATAGTCATACCTAAATTCAGCTACTCCTAGTTCCTCATTATTGACCATTTCCTTTTCGGAATCCATATAACGTAACGCTACCATTCTACCCTTTTCATCAAAAACCTTTTCTTCAATGGCATAGCCATACCATCCATTGACCAATTCACCCTCGAGGTTTCTGAAGGAGGTTCTTATAAGCTCCGACTTAGCATCACATTCTACTAAGATCCTATGTATCCGGTTTGCTCCAAATCCAATGGGTTGCTCCGTTTTATCATAATAAGCGGTCGCCTGGACATGCTTTCCATCAGGGGTATAGTGCGTTTTCTCTATGCCCAGACCATTTTTTGTATCTACAGGATTGTTGAACTCCCCCACAAACCTTCTGTCCACCACGTTTCCAAAGGCATCAAATTGATATAGGACACCGTGAACGCCCCAAGGGGTACTCATGGGATTATTTTTTTCATCGAAAAAGAAAGCCTTTTGTTCCGTAGCGTATGGCGAGGGTTCGTATCGGATTTTAGCGATACCGGTCATGCCCTTCACCAATTGGTCTTCTGTATCATAATTGGCCCATTCCACCAATCTCCCAAGACTGTCATATTTTACCTCAATATGGGCCGCCCCCGCATCATCGACCGTGATATGTTGCCCATCCAAACCTAAATGGGTCATTCGCTCAAGCATACCCGTATCATCAAACCTAAAACGCGTGACCATAAATTGAAATTCAGGGCGATTGCGCACCAAATTCCCTTCCAGATCAAATCGTGATTCCACAATCTGATTTGCACTTTCCACTTTCCAATGATAGGATGCTATGCCAAAATCATTTGCAACGGGTTCGTCGTTCAACCCTAAAAAGGTCAAGCTTTTTCGCCGGTTATGCGCATCCTTGACAATTAAAGTGCTATATACATTTCCAGCAACCAGGGTACGATGACCGTATTCGTTGAAAAAGGTCCGTATTTCCAAACTATCCTGATATGTAATAATGATCTTGGATGCACGGACAAAGCGATCTGCGTAGGGAAGCAATTGGTCATTCAGCATATACCTCACTTCTACCAATCTATTCTTAGAATCGTAATCAAGTTCAAAATGTTTCAAATTGTCCACATCCTTTCTATTCACGATTCCAGCGCCTCTCATATCCGCAAAGGGAGTTTCACGGAACACCATGCCCATAGCGTATATTGTAGTTTTGTCTTCCAATGGAATGCCCCCCAAATAACCAAAATGATAATTACCTTCCATAGCCATTGTGGCTTTTGCTCCCATCCATTGTACGGCTATCAAAGTCGCTATTATCGTAAGATGTTTCATAGGACATCGCTGAATTTATAGGTTAAATTAGCTCCTCCCCATTCAAAATTTTACTGTTTTGAAGTAATTGAATTCAGTTTTGATGTGAACTTACCTTTATCTGAATTCAATGGAAATATTGTAATTACCCGTCGTGGTAGTATAGCAATGGTGCTATTCTTGGGTCCAAACCGATACTTTTCCCAAATCGGTCAGCATCACAAGGTTGGGGCGTATGGTCGTTTTGGACCTGTCTTCGGTAAAGCCATTCTTGAAATCCATATACGAAGCAAAAAGCAATGGATTTCCATCGACAAAAGCGACCCAATGGGGTACCCAAGGGGGCGCCAATTGATCCAAAAGCCTTCTTTTACCAGTGTTATCAATCAAATCAAACGACCTATTGCCCCAATAAGCCAATAACAAAGTACCGTCCATGTAGGCCGCATCGAATATTTGGTTCCTGTTCAAGGGCATATTCTGCCTTACCTTTTGTAATAGCCCCTTCCACTCCTTCATTATACTTCCACTATGATCGGTTAACCAAATCATGTCATTTCCAATAAGCAATATGTTTTCACCCACCGGTCTCATTTTGACCAATTTCGAAGGAAATTCAAAATATGGGGTCGGCTTTCCTCCGGGTATAAGAACATATATCTTGGGATAGCTCACAAAGACCAATTTGGAGTCGGATAGCATCTGAAACCCTCCCTCCCCTATGCGCCATGTATCCACAAACCAGTCCCAAATAACCCTTGGGGATTCCAAGTCCAGGGAGGTCTTCCATACCCTGGCCATAAAAGTGTCCGTACTGTACTGATGCCTACGTTCCATAATATAAATGGACTCCTCTGTTGCATGCATAAAAAAATCGCTGGCTTCGAATTCGGATCGTAACCACAATTCCGGTTCCGATGACCCATCCCATAACATAATACTGGCATGGTGATCAATATCGCCCACTGGTGAAACATAGGACCAAAGCACACAATCGTTTTTGGTCACTATCATGTTCCCGTTAGGGTGTGCCGTCACTTGGACAGTGATCATACAATATAGTATACCTAAAAATATCGCTTTCATGCCTTTTGGCTTAAAGATTTGAATCAAGTTCACTACCCCTTACAGCCTGGGTTTTCTTTACCCCGAGAAGAAAGGGTATTATTTAGTCAGGACTGTATGGAGGGAAGGACCGTTACCAAAAAACCCTTTTCCCTTAATTGCGCTATCAACCCGCACTTAAATCGCAAATGGCTTAAGCCTACGGCTACAAAACAGTTTTTCCGCAACAAAAGTTCGGGTAGGGTTTCCATCCACCTACTGTTCCTATCGGTCAACATCACGGCGTTTTTGCAATCAGCTTCTAGCTGGAAGTCGAATTGTTGATTTTTGTATACATTGACCTCCTCACAGTTAACAGTAGCGGTTTCATTTCGTAATCGATAAACAATGGCGGCCAAGCGTCTTTTATGTATCCTTCGTGGCATCCCCGCTAAGTCCTTTGCCATAATATCCAACTGTTCCGCCACGCTTTCCAGTCCGATCAAGGCTTTTCCGTTCGTTTTGGCCAGAGCACCTACATACCCGTCCAAGCTTAGGTCGGGATCGACATCCGAACGGGTCTTACATTTTTTGATGTTATAAATTCTGTATAGGGTGGCATGGAGTTCTGCAGGAAGCATTTTCTCAAAGTCCACAGGACTTTTACTTAGCAAGTTCCTGACATAGGCGAGATCATCTTTATCCAAATAGCTTTTCCAACTGGTTCGCTTTGGACGAACATTGATAATATCCTCGGAATTCTTGCCTGGAATGTCTAGGCTTTCCAATACGACCGTTTCTGCCGTAAGCAACTTTGTTTTAGCCACAGAAAGTGTATCGAAAAAGGATTTACTAAAGGCATGGTGGGTCCCAAACAAATAAGACACCTTGTCACTATTGGGATGTTTGACCTCAAAAAGAAGGGTGCCAAATTCCTGTGCACGCAGCGGGTGCAACAGTCCTACTATCAAAACCATACCTATCCATATCCGTTTCATAGTTACCCCAAGTTAAGATTTATGGTTACAAATTAGGCAAACTTTCCTTTATCCATTGTTTTCAGTTTGCCTGGCCCTGTTCAGCTCATCCTGTATCTCTGATTGACGCCTTCGTTGTGGTTGTACGGTCTGCTTGCCAAAGCGCCATGTAAACGATAGGGTCGCATATCGTGTATCCCTATAACTGGTAAAGGAATCGTCCAGATTCCCAAATTGGGTCCGGCCTGTTGGATACTGATTCCAAAAAATATCATTAAAGTTAAAGCGGAGAGTAGCTTTGTCCTTTAAAATGTTCTTTTGAATTCCCAAGGAAAAGGCGGAAATTGTCTCTGCCCTGGTTATGGTCCCGTAATGGGGGAAAAGATAAAAGGCATTCACCTGCAATCGATACCCCTTTCCAAGGTCAAAATTATGATTGGTGTTCATGCTGACTATGGGATTATTGCGATTAAAATTAAATCCATTGATTTCCCCATCAAAATCCCGAATGGATGCGTTGACGTTCCAATTGCTCCTCCACCAATGGAAAAAGGTGACCGGAAAACTGGCCACTAACGAATAATCCCTTAATTTATCAATATTGATGGGCTTTACCACAACGACTTCCTCATCACCATTTCTAATAATGGCCATGTTCAAATTATCCGAGGTATATCCCATGTTCAACGCCACATAGTACCGTTGTGCGAAGGTATAGTTAAGCTCGGTAATCCACGTGAA
The DNA here is from genome assembly GCF_056857835.1 of Flagellimonas sp. B-3. Taxonomy (NCBI): domain Bacteria; kingdom Pseudomonadati; phylum Bacteroidota; class Flavobacteriia; order Flavobacteriales; family Flavobacteriaceae; genus Flagellimonas; species Flagellimonas sp. B-3. Next base: position 318,903 of record NZ_JBSXNW010000022.1, on the reverse strand, counting down.
CTGTGGTTGCAAAAAGGGATTTCCCTCCCTGTAGGTATTGGTGTTTACAAAAGTCCTGAACGGATTGAGCTGTCCATAACTCGGTCTGTCGATACGTCGTCCAAAGGAAGCCCCCAAGGCATGTTTTTCATTAAAGGTATAATTGTACGAAGCCGTTGGAAAAAGGTTGACATAGTCATTTTCGAAAACGGTTTGTGTAGTAACTTGGTTCCCTTGTATAAAGGTGCTTTCGGCACGTAAGCCAATCTGGGCATTCCATTTCTCCTTGTTGGTGTTAAGACTGACATAAGCAGCATAAATGGCCTCATCATAAATAAAACGGTTGCTCAAATTCGTATTTGGAACCAGGACCCCATTGCGATCGTTCACATAGCGCAAATCGTTATCGGACTTGACCCAGGTGTTTTTCCATCCAGCTTCCAAACGATTGCCCTTATCCAAGGGCAATACATAATCCAAGGTGAGCCCTGTTAGGTTTAAAAAACCGTCCACATCACCCAAAAGAATTTCTTGGGCGGTGGTTCCCCTATCAAAAAACTCAAAATCGGAAACAAACCATTGGTCGGAACCATTGTTGTACCTGGCGTGGTCAAAATTAAAATCGATACTGGATTTGCCCTTAAACGTGTGCCGAGCATTGAAATTGGTCGTAAACTGGTTCCATTTCGATGTAATGTCGGTGGTCGTTAGCTCTTCGGAAATCGGTTGCCTGTCCACATCGTACCCGAGTACATGGCTGGTGGATTGATTTTCATTGACACTCGTCAAGCCAGAAAATAGGATACCAAAAGTAGTTCGGTCACCGGCATTGAAATCCATGCCCAATCTGGCGTTATGGTTCTTCATGGGGAGCTCAAAATCATTCTGTAGGTCATAATAGGCCATTGGTTCATCCCCTTCAAGAAATACCCTGTCAATTACAATTTCCTGATATCGGTTCATGGTGGCAAAGGAGTATTGTCCAAAAACATTGAAATTTTCGTTTCTATGGTTAAAATCCAAACTATTGCTCCAACGGACAAACCTACCGTGTCCGGGGCTAAGGGTGATGCTTCCGTTAGTGCCGTACAACTTTCCCTTCTTGGTCACGATGTTGATGATCCCAGCGTTACCTTGGGCCTCATATTTAACGGAAGGATTGCTGATAATCTCAATTTTTTCTATATTCGAAGAAGGAAGGCTTCGAAGCAAATTGGCCAATTGTTCGCCTTGCAAGCGCGTATCCTTATCATCTATATAGATCCTGACCCCGGAACGACCGCTCAGGGAAATATTATCGTCTTGGTCAACAATGATACCCGGTGATTTTTCGAGCACCTCCAAAGTGGTCCCCCCGGCACTGACAATACTGTTCTGTACATTTACGACCAGTTTGTCCTGTTCTCGCTGAACAAACGGTTTCTCTGCGACTACGGCCACTTCGTCCAACGCTTCGGCCTTGGCTTCCAGATAAATGGTCTCCAAATCCAATTTTTCAATAGTTGAAATCTGTTTGGTCTTGAAGCCTACATAGGAGATGGTTAAAAAACAGTCGCCGTGATTTGGCAATTCCAATTCAAAACGTCCCTCCATGTCCGTAATAGCACCCTTTACCAAGGTGGAATCCATTTTTAGCTGAGCAACAATATTTGCAAAAGCGATCGGATTATCCTCTAGGTCCACCACGATACCTTCGATAGGCTGTTGAGCATAACCAAAAATGGTACTGATAAGAAATAGGGGCATTACAATAGACCTGCACATAGTGTAAACGATTTTGATGAATTAGCCATAAAAGAGCACAGGGTACATTAGGACCCCAGATGTTGTGATTTTTTCGTTGAATCTGAACGAAGCTAAAAGAAGAATGACCGTTTTTTTGTACAATGATTTGAACGGATCCCTGATCGCATTGAACGCCTTTAATTGTGATGCCAATACCTTAATATTGATTTTTACTCCTTCCAAACAGTGTCCGACTTAACTTCTTATTTGCTAAATTCACCTAAAATCCATGCGGCATGGCCTTTAAAACAATTATAATAGACGATGAGTTGCTGGCCCGAAAACGAATTTTGGAACTCTTTGAGGATAGAGGTGAATTCACTATTATCGCAGAATGCCCCAATGGAGAGGATGCCATCAATAAAGTGAACCAACTGTCCCCTGATGTCATTTTTTTGGACATAGAACTCAAGGACATGACCGGGTTCGACGTACTCAAAAACATCCACCCAAAAAAAATGCCCATCGTTATTTTTGCCACCGCATATGATCGATATGCTGTGGATGCCTTTAATAATTATGCCTTGGATTTTTTGTTAAAACCATTTAAGAACAAACGCTTTCATGAGACCCTGGAACGCATCCTCGAACGAATGAAACATTTGGACTACGAGGAGCGGATGCGGGAATTTTTGAACGGTCTGGAGGTCAAACCAGGACTGAACAATACCTCCAATTCAGGAAAATTTCCAATCAAACAAAACAACAGGACCATCTTGCTCAACACAGGCCAAATCAAGTATGTTTGTGCCTCTAGCTATTACGCAGAGATTTACATTGGTGAAAAAAAATACGTGATTCGCGACTCCCTTAAAAACTTGCTCCCCCAATTGGGACAGCCCCAATTCTTAAGAATACACCGATCTACCATAATCAATATTGATTATATCATGGAATTGGTACACTCGGATTACAACGAAATTGATATCCGTATGAACGACCAGCGGCTTTTTAGAATCAGTAAATCCTACCGAAAGGAAACATTGACCAAATTAGGAGTATTGTAATGTTGAAATCACTGAAAAAATATATCGAACCACGTTTGCTAAAGTATTTGGTGCTGTTTTACACCTTTATTGCCTTGGTGGATTTTTCCAGAAGCTTTTACTATTTGTATCAAGGCCCGGGAAAGGTGGTGGACGACTTGCCCGGTTTAATGCTTGTCAGTGCCTTTGACTGGTTGCTGGTCCTGCTTTTTATGGGCAGTGTGGCCACACTCACCAAATACTTCCTTGTCAAGAACATGTCTTGGCGCACCATCATCCCCATACATGTCATGCTCTCCGCCGTACAAAGTTACTTAACGGGGTTTATATCGCCCCTGTTATTGGATTACGATTTGATCAATAGCGATTACAACTTTTTTGAAAAGGTCACCCACACTTTTTTCTTTAACGTGACCACCAATATATTGCTATACTGTGCGATGCTGCTGATTGTATATAGCTATTTTTATTTGCGTCAGATCAGAAGTCAGGAATTGGAAAAGAAGGTATTGGAAAACAATTTGATCAAGTTGAAACTAAAAACACTTGAAAACCAATTAAATCCTCATTTTCTGTTCAATACCCTCAATAGTATTTCGAGTTTGATCAAAAGGGAGCCGGATACGGCGCAAGACATGATTGCCGATGTCAGCTATCTATTGCGCAAGTTTTTGGAAATCGACAGTCAGAACCTGATATCGATTCAGGAGGAACTGGAAATTTTAGAGCATTATGTCAATATTTTAAAACAGCGTTTTCAAGAGGATTTGATCATTACCCAAAGGGTAGAAAAATCCACCCATCATATCAAAATCCCTAGACTATTGATCCAATCCATTATTGAAAACTCTATCAAACATGGGTTTTCTCCGAAAAATAAAAAGCTTTTAATTGACCTTACTATAGAAGAAAAAGAAAATACCTTGATCATCAGTGTCGAAAACAATGGTAAAAAACTTCCAAAATACCCTATCTATTCGGATAGTGGTATTGGTATTATCAACATGAAAGAACGTTTGCAAGCACTCTATCAGGATAGGTACAAATTCGATATTACCAACTCCAACCATGGCGTAAGAACAGAAATTTATATTGAACTCACCTAAGGAAATTCAAATAATCTGTACCCTCCAATAGCATTTTTGCCGCTCCATTTTTATGGAAAGAAAACAGTGGACCTTGCTCCATAAAACGATCGACCAAACTCGTTAGCTAGATTGGCTCACTTATTCCAGGAAGACCCGGTACAAGACTGGAAACACCGGACATGGTATACCACCTTCGCCGGATAGAATTGAGCACCCTCAAGACTAACGCAAAAGCCTGATCTTAAAATCACTAAATCCAAAAATTAGGTGGCTCTTATTTTCCGTTTTGGTGGTCTCAACCATCCGGCTCATCCAGGAAGTCTCGGGTGAAGTAACTGCCTATGAGTTCAAATGGAACCCAAAAGTAAAAGTAAAAATTCCAAAATCATTTACCGAAACCTATCGCTCAAATGTTAAAGTAATCAATAGTAGTAATTTCAGAGATTTTTTGATGTAGTTTCCTATTCAAATTTTTCTTGTACTCGTTTGTTATTGAAAGGTAAGTTGTATTTACTATTTGTACCATATTCCTTTATCGGACACCCCAATCTTGGACAGCGAAGTGTTCAAAGAACTGAGGACATCCTGCACATACAACTCTCCGATAACGTAAAGGCAGGTCACATCGATCCAGCGTCCAGCAATGACTATGTCAAAGGAGGTATGGGCGACAAAAAAGTCAGATCCCAATACGAGATCTATGATTACCTAAAATCAAGATCCGTACTTTAATGGGTGGAACGGGTATGGGAAATACCGAAAGCGAGTTAATTGAACCAACGCAATTCGACCTTGATCATACCTGAAATAGTCACCGTTTGTTTCGATCAAATAGTCCCTATTCTGGATTTAATCAACTTGATGTTCGTTTTTGTCACACCATGTTCGTCAGCCAAAGTTTCCCAATAACCAAGGGCATGCTTGGTTTGGTCTATGATTTCATTGACCTTGGATTCTTTTAAACTTGCTTCCTCCCCTAATTTCAATAAATGTCCAATGGAAGGCGATTGTCCCTCTCCCATGACCATGGTACTCTGTTGTCCCCGTGGACCTGATGAAAAGGTCAGGTCATAGGCGGGGGATAATTTCCACTCCCCGTTTTCACCCATAACAAAAGAAAAGTTCTTACCGTGGTCATCCCGGTTATGGGAGAGCACATTGAATACGGCAAGACGGAACATTTTCTCAATTTCCCGCACATCCTTGGTAAGGGCACCCGTAAGGGCAATCAAATCTTCATAGTCCAGGGATGGAGTCCTAAAGTTCGAATGCAATAGACCACTAGCTGTATGCATATGTAATCTTTTATCTCCCTCCCTATCAAAGCGTTGGGTAGCAAAATAGCCGGAACCTTTTGCCGCATTAAATAGATGTACGGGCATCATATCCACACCAGCTTCCTTGGCCATAAGGGCATATACATACTCGATTGCACCGGCATCGCTACCATCGCTACTGTTTGCAAATTTGACCAGCCAATGCTCATGGTCGGGCCCAAGGTCATGTTTTCCTGATATAATGTGGTTTTTTTTAGTATCCAAGCCAATAAGGGCTTTCGGACGGGCTCCCGCAGATGAACCATTCAGATTGATAAGTTCCTCCAGCACCTCATCGGCCGCTCCATCCAAAATCTCCTGAGTGTGCTGCGAAAGTATATCCAAATCTATCGTATCTTTTTCAGTATCCTTCATACTATAATCAGGCTCATACACCAAAGCCCCAAGTCCTGTTGCACCAACATGGGTCAACCGGTCCAAAGATGAAAAATCATCTGGCAACAAATTTTGACTTCGAATATACCGGTCGAACAGCAGCCTCCCCCAACCATCCGGCAAACTGTCATTAAAGACACCGGGCAACCCCTCGAAGGGTTGATAGTCGAACACCTGAAGTCCAGGACCAAGGGGAAGTTTGATCGGGGATATTTCCAATCCTGTTTTTATGAAATCCGTGTCGTATTCAAAATATGTTTTATAATCCCGAATGGCCAAGCGGCCCACTGGAATAGTATTTTTTCCAAAATCTATCCCTACCCTTAATTCATTTATAGAAATATAAGTGCTCATTCGTGCTTACCCCTTTTGGGCTTTTTATCATCTTTGGCCAATACATCATCGATGGATGAAAAATTGCTTTCCACAGGTTCGGTAACTGTTATAAGCTTATCCATAAACCCCAGCGTCAGGGCCAACTTTAAAAAAGATTCCAGGGAAATGCTTCCCTTTTGTTCGAATTTACGCAACGAGGATAAGCTTACTCCCGAGCGCTCCGCCAATCCTTTTTGGGTCAATTCCCTTCCAAGGCGCAGATCCCTCATGTTCTGAGCTATTCTTTTTTGAGCTCTTCTTTGAGTAATAAGTGACATTATAATGATAGTTATATACAAATATACATAATAATTACCACTATAATGATAGTTACATTAAAACACCCCTATTTTTATTAAAAATCATTTCATAAATCCCTTCGGGAAAAATCGGCCTAAACCCTCACCTAGAACGCTATCTGGTGGAAAGGACGTACATAGTATACAACCTCCGCCGGATTAATGTGAGCATAGCAATATTTATTGCAAACCCTTTATGGCGTAGTCTGAAACGCTTTCTTAATGGTTCAAAAATATCCGTTTTCAATGGTTATCTTTGACCGTTTTTTGCAGTATGATTTCCATTTGGACAAAAGTACTTTTTTAACCCGCTATTTTAGGAAAATTAAGATAAACAGATTAATAATTTTTTCCTAAAACTTCATTACAAATAACCAAATTGGAATCTCTTCTAGTCGAAAATCGTGTATGAGCATATGTTGTAGGTAAGCTCTCCTTAAAAACCGAACTGTTATAAAAGAAGCACAGAGTCGGAAGAAATCCGATAATACTTGATTTTTCACACTAGTATTTACAAATGACATAGATTCAAATAGCTTTGTGCTCGCGCCCACCTTTTATATGACCATCATGTTTGCACCTATTTTTATTGTGGCGCACTTATTTTAAAATAGCTTGCGCCAATATTTTATTAATAAGGATAAAAAGTACCCACTTTTCATTTATTGCACCCGTTTTTAACTGTATAGTTCTTCCTGAAGAAGGTATTATCTCCGGCTAAGCAGCCATTATACACAAGCCAAGGCTAGCTGTCCCATAAAAGAAAAATATAAACTGTAGCTGGTATAATTTTTTATTCCAAATTCTCTTTCAGCGTATTTATTCACCAAAAATATGTATTTATGGTGAATACGTTCACTAAAATGATAAAAAGACAACTTGAAGAAACTACAACCAAAAAAAGTAGATTAAGGTAAGGCTATTATCCTGGTAGGTTGGACTGGATTTAAATCAGTTCAGAAAACTCCCCTAAAATGGCCTTAGTAACATCCACGGGAATTTTTAAATCATTGGTAATTTCCTCCCAATCGCTACCTGCAAGTTGGACTTCTTCAATGATTCCTTTAGCATCGCGAATGGCATGGGTCTCGGCCAGGGACATTAAATCTTCCAACAGTATTTCAGAACGCTTACCATTAATTGAAAGGGCCCTGGACACATTGCTATAATTCAAATTTATGTTAAGGGGATAGGTTAGATCGTAGGCAGGAGCCAATTCCCACGAGTCATTCTCCTTTTGGTAGATGAAGCTATGGTTCTTCAGATGATCGTCAGTATTGGCATAGATGACATTAAATACCATTCTTCGAAACAACTGAACAATATCCCGATAAGGCACCTTTAGGTCGAGGGCCAGCTTGAAAAGGTTTTCATAACTTGAATCCTCTGGTTTTTTGAAATCCCATCCTGTCAGGCCACTTGCAGTCAGTACATGCTGCTTTGAGCCCGCTTGGCGGTCATATCTCAGGGTAGCAAAGTGCCTGCCCTGAATCAATTTGGAAGGCATCATATATATCTTGGCTTTTTTGGCCATTAAGTAGTAGGCATATTCCACTTTCTCCCGATTGTATTGTTTGGGACCATCTTCATCAAGGTTTAATTTGACCAGGTAATGATGGTAATCCTTACCATAATGAATATCTCCTGGAACGATGTTGCCTGTTTCCTTATGTTCCGATATCAAAATCTTGGGTCTTGCCCCTCCTGCGGATGTACCGATTTTAAAAATGTTCAAAAGTGATGTTTCATCAAGCGACTTTCCGGAAGTTCCCTTTTTCAATTCCAAAACCTCTTGGAGCACTTCAACAACCTCGGCTATATCGATGGTGGTTGAATCTGGAATTTCTGCAATGGGCTCATACTCCAAGGCCCCCATACCCCGGTTACCAACATAGGTAAGCTGCTCCAACGGTGTTATCTTTTGAAAATCCCGATTGGTGGATTCCAACCACTCTTTGAAAATGATGTTGCCGAACATATCCGGCAATGAATCCGCAATCATGGGAGGTAGTCCGCGAAAGGTTTCCCCTTGGTATTTGGTAAAGACTTGGACCGGTTTTATCCGTTTGAAGATGTATGGAAAAACTCTGGAAAACACATTGGTATCCAAGAATTTGGGACTGTATTGAAAAAAGGAAGCACGTTTGTCAACATCGTATCCCAATCTTCCGATTTCTGTATCAAAAAGGCAAACCCTTATAATATCGTTCTTTGCCATATCAATACATGGATTCCGGGTTATTGGTGTCAGCTATACCATGCAATGCCCTGTAAAAATCGTCCATCAGGTCAAAGTGCTTAGCAATTTTCAGGAAAGTATCCAAGGTGGCGTTTTTTCCATTTTCAAAATTTTGGATGGTATAACGGGATATGCCCAAAGCTTCTCCTAGTTCCGTCTGTGACATTTCATACCTTTGGCGTTGCTGCCTACAAAGACTTCCCAAGGTTTTTTTGACTTCCCCTATTGAAAGTGAATCAATCATTTTTAGTTTATTATATTAAACAAATATACGCATAAACGGCTGTAATGTTTAATATAACAGTCATAACCAATCTTCTAATAAAGAAATATTTCCCTTTTTATGTTCCAAATACCACGACATAACTGGAAACGCTGGTCAAACCATACCACCTCAACAGAAAAGAATTGAGCACACCCTAGTATAGTTGTCAAAAAAAGCATACATAATCGGAAAATATCCGATTATCTAGTCATATAGTTACAATATGGATTTTAAAACACTACTAAATGAATCGTTAAAACATTTTCAACCGATGCTCAAGTATTTTGGAATACTTTTCTTTCATGTCATCGGAAAGAAAAGAAACCGATATGAGCTCCTCCCATTTCTCCTTTGCCTGAAACATATCCTGAAGTATGGTTTCTACAGTTTTATCATTCAATTGCAATCTTTCCTTCGCATAGTAATCCATAAAGTCTGAGGCTTTCAAATTACTTTTCTTTCCTTTCAGGGTCAATGCGATTTCTTCTTCAGGATTGTTGATCGCAATGGAGGAGTTCAACAAATCGTAAGCAGGTGCCAACGTCGTTTTGCCATTCTTTGTAATTAGGGAAAAGTTTTTAAGGTGCATGTCCTCGTTGCCAGTCACAAAACAATAAACTATCCTTTTGAAAAATTCTACTTTCTCAACTACTGGAAACGTACAAAATTCTTCGATAACGGACACCAATTTCTCCATACTAAAACGATACTTGGTATCCCTGGTATTTCCTGTCAATTGGGCAAAATCTTCCGTTGCATATTTTTTTCCCTTGCCATATCTGTCAAAACGCTTGATAAAATAGGACAGACTACCGTCTTTGCCATAAACCATACCATGAAAAGGCACATTGATCCCAATGACTTTGGCCATTCGCATAGTGAGGTCTTCATTCTCGGGCAATTGGGGAAAAATATCATTTTGGGGTTTTATGATATAAGTCCCAAATTGGTCCACAACTTTAAATTCCTGGTCGACTACGGAAATACTCGCACTTAATTTAGGCTGCACGCCCTGTATGGATAATTTCTTTGCCCTGTTTGCCGCCTCTCTCCTTAATTCCGAAGCTGTATAGGGCAAATCATATAAACCGGTTAACTTGGCGGCAATCATTTTGAGCCCTTTCTCACTATACTTTGCCGTACCGCACTGTTCATATGTGATAGGACACCTATTCATCTTCCATAGGTTCTACAGTTACAGCACCTACCAAATCAGCACCGGTGGCCATTAATTGGGAGAAATAATCCTTTTGATCAATTTTGGAAATCCTAAGTAGACCTTCCAACATGATACCTTCGGGCAACAACCCTTCAAAAAAGGGAGGAAACCCATCAAAACTAAATCCCTTTTCGTTAACGGGCATGGTCAATGAAATCGCCTGACCACTGTAATCGTCATCATAATCAAACCTATATTTCGATTGGGACAATTCTGTTAAAACCCCTGCCCTTTTTCCATGGGCATATACCAATGCCTTTCTCATTTGTTATCAGTCAATGGGCTTTTAAATTCCACGGTTATGTTCAAGACACGGAGTACGGCTAGAATGTTGCTCCAACGAACAGTTTCCTTATTTTTTTCGATATCAAAGACGGTTGTCTTACCTATACCGGCCAAATTGGCCAATTCAAGCTGTGTCAGCCCGGCTCTATTGCGATGGTTTTTAACCAACAAACCTAAATCAACCATATATTACCGTTTTAGCGGTAAATATAAATATTTTATTTAAAAAAAGGTTTTTAAAAGCAATAATTTATATTTTTTTACCGCTATAACAGTAAATTTAACGATGCTTTATTATTTATCCATCTACACCAACATGTTATTCAAATATTACTGCTATAACAGTAATACAATCGAATATTTAGTTCTTCTTTTTTTGCACGGAAGCATTGATCAATAGCGATAAACTTTAAAATCTCTTTTCCCACCAAAGTGGAAAGGACGGATACTGAGAACCACTAAAAACGGAAAAATCATCTCACCTAATATTTCATTCTAAGATACAGTATAACTGTATGATATCACCTATTTAACTATGCTCATTTTTTCCGGCTAAGGTGGTATACAAGGCCTGTTTTTTCCACTACTTAATAACTTGATAAGAAACTGCTATTAAGTCTGCCTCTACTCTTATACAGACCGTTGGAGGACATTCAGCTAAACCTGAATTTCATGTCACCAAAACCAAATATTGGATGGCTTAAATTTTGTGTCTTAATTGGTCTAAACCATTCGGCACATACAATGCTGACAATTAACTAATAAAGAAACCCAAAAAGCCAAAGCGGTATTTTGTTTTGGGAGGCATACAATATATCATCAGCCACGACATAGGAGTTAGCCACTGTCTTTATCTGTTTATGGCCCTTCCCTTTGCCCCCAATCTCAAAGTTGAATTGACCATCAACCAAAAAGTCGCCTAAATCGGTATATCCAAGCGAATGCCGATAACTCAATTGATTGGAGAAAAAAGTTTCTCTTAGATTCCCAATATTAGCATTATTCCGTGCCAAGAGAAAGATTAAGTTGGTATTTTCCAGATAAACCTTGGAGGGTTTCTGGAGCTTGCTGATACCATGGGCATCTTTATAAAGGTTATGGGTCAGTCCGATTTCATCCAAATAATTTAGATAGGACAATAAGGTTGCTCTATTGATTCCAATCTTATCGCTCAACTTGCTTACATTCGGAACAAAGGGAACGGATTCGGCTATAATTACCAAAAGCTGTTTCACTTTGGTCACATAGGCCATATCAACGTTTCGCAATAATGGCAATTCAATTTCCAGAATCATGTTAACCACTTCCCCAAGGCGCATTTCGTATAGGTCGAGCTCTTCCTTATAAAAGGGATAATATCCATGTTTAATGTAGCTTTCGAAATATTGAAATGGCTTTATCTTGTCATTGATTTGTTGAGTCACTTCAATATGGTTTTCCAAGATTTGATCAAGGGACAATGGTTTAAGGAGAGTTCCCGATTCCACCCCGATATATTCCCGGAAAGAAAACCCTTGCATGGTATAAACCACAGCTCTTCGACTTAAGTCGGCACGAGCATTCAAAATTTCAAGGAGTGAAGATCCGGTAAAAACGATTTTTAGGTTCGGGTAACTATCATATATGTTCTTTAGTTCCTGCGCCCATCCTGAATATTTATGTACTTCATCCAAAAAAAGATATCGCCCTCCTTGACGTTCAAAATCGCGGACCAATTCAATAAGGGAATGGTGGTTGAACCAAATGTCATCCAAGCTAACATATAGTGTCTGTCCAAGGGAGCTTCTAAGGTGCAACTTGATATATTGTAGCAAAAGTGTGGTCTTTCCAATACCTCTTGCTCCTTTTATACCAATCAGCCTTGCTTCCCAATGGATTTCATCCATAATTGATCTGACAAAATCGGTTGAAGTATGCTTTAACTTTTGCTGAAATTGCTCAAATAAAAACTCCATTTTGCTTACTTTGATAAACAAAATTAGTCAATTATTGTATACTACAGTAAACAAATACGAATAACTTGGTTAGTAATACGATACTACAACTAGGTTCCCTTTACGACTTTCTTGTTTCTATGGCGTATTCTCAGTATTCGTCGGAGTTATTTATTCAAAAAAAAGCATTGTTGAATTGGTTCAACAATGCTTTTTTTTGAATAATTGTTTTTCAGTTCGTTAACACCTAATTAGTGAAAAGTGACCTATTCGGTGAGCATAAAATGTTGAAAAGCTCAAAACCCTAATAAACAAGGGCTTTCCAAAGGTAGGTTCTAGTCCCTCCGGCTCCACTAAAACACCATCAAAACAACATAACAAACCTGTAAATTACTGATTTACAGGTTTTCTTGTTTTATTTGGTTTTACTTGAACTCAAATAATAGCAATAAAAAAGGCACCAATTCGATACACAAAATAAGTCAAACTCATTTGCTGTACCTTATTTACTTTATTACTTAAAGGACAAGCGACTCTATAAATATAGAACCGCCAGATATAGTATACCACCCCTAGCCGACTAAAATTGAACATAGCAAAACATACACAAACAGTTGAACAACAAGCTTCCAAGACAAATCTTGCAATGGTTCAAAACATGCGTTTTTTGCGGTTCGCTGTATCCGTCCCATCCCCCTTTAGGCAAAAAAACAAAACAATTGTTTGATCTGGTAGCTTTCTTTTATAGAAAAGGTACAGTATCAAAACCATGCCTTTGAAACAACTTAAACTAATAAAATCTACTTGTTTTCTATAATTTCATGGGAATGCGATTTATCCCTTTGGGAAAAGGAATTCGCATATATTGTAGTATGGTAGGTGCAAGCTGATTGGAGTACAACTGCTCTTCCCTATCTATTTCCCCCTTGGGTTTAACGCCTTTTCCAAATACTATCACCCAAACTGCCCCTGCCCCCTTTATATTACTTCCGTGACTTCTCCAGGTATCCAATGGCTCTGTTCCCCTGCCATGGTCGGTTGTGATGATAAAAACGGTTTGGTCCTTGTAGAATTCATCTTGTTGGGTAAATTCCCAGATTTCTTTAATCAGGCCGTCCGTATTATTTGCAGATTTAAGATACGCTTGGTAATCGCCATCATGGGCAAAATCATCCGTTTCTCCGTAGGAGATATAGACCAGCTTTGGGTGCTCCTTTTTCATGTGTTCCAAGGCATAATGATGCGTGAACGCATCCAATCGCACCGATCCCCATGGACTTGGTATTTGCTCCTGAAGTTGGTTCAAGAACTTTTCCCTTTCGTTCAAATTTTCTGTGGCAGCTTCAAAACCTGCATTTACTGGAATCCCGGAACGTTCTTCGTTGATGATGAACGGAAACACGTCCCAACTACCAAAAGCGGCTACTTTGCCTTTTCCTTCGGGAGTGTTATTGTACCGTTCCAAAATGGTAATGTTGGGGTTTGGTATTTTATCGTTGCTCCGGATGTTGTCATCGTCGGCGGTTCCCGTTAAAATTTCGTTGTAACCTGGGTAAGAAAACCACATGGAGTTGGTCAAGTTTACCTTGCTCCCCAAGTTTCTGTTACCATGGATTTGACCCATTTTTTCCACCTGATTCCAGAAAAATGGCATCAAAGCGACTCTTCTTTCCTCTGGGGTGTCCCTCCAAAAGGCTTTTTTTAGCATTCCAGCATCATGGACATAGTCTTTGTTGTCTATCAAAAGTGAATCGGCCCCTGTGAACAATTCTTGCCAACGGAAACCGTCCAAAGTGATCAAAATCACCTTAGTATCTGCTTCATTTTGCGCATTGATATTGAATAATGCTGCAAAAGCAGCCATCAAAAATAAAATTCTATTTTTCATTTTCCTGTGGTGTTTTAAATGTAGCCGTTTCGGACCAATCGCTCCAATTTAGGTTCTGATCTCTATATCTGACTCTCCAATAATAGGTTGTACCTGGATTTAATCGTCTGGTTTTCTCGTCTGTTAAATCATCATCCTCTTGACGATTTTCTTTGTAGTACCAATTCTCGAACTGTTTCCAACTATCCAATGCCAATTTTTCAAAATCCTGGGTTTCGGAAACTTGCCAATGGGATGCTGCATGGAACGACCCATTATGTGAGCTGGAAAACTCTCCGGCTTTCAACATGGCAAACTCATCCTCTACAATTTGACCATTGATTGGAGAAACCACCTTGGGCGCATCAGGCTTTTTACTGAGCCTCCAAATAGTGATGCTATCCCGCAGTTCATTTTTTCTTGCCTTTATGTTGTTCCCTTGGCTAATTCGCTTAATCGTAAACTTAGGATCATTTCTATTGCCGTCCACCTCGACCATTACAAAACCATATTCGTCTTGGGTAACGGTAAACTCATCATAATCCCTGCCTTCAAATTCGCCCCAATTGTCAATGGCTCCACCTGCAGAGGCTACATTGACCCACAAGTGTTTATGATCACGGGACTGTCCTCTGGAATAACCGTGGGTGTGTCCAAAAAAATGAATGCTTGGCTTGCCAGTCTTAGTAGAAAATGCTTCCAACATCTTAACCACCTTTCCCGTTGATTCTTCCTCCCCTGGAATCCACAACTCGGATTTGTGCGGATGATGCAATTGGGCGAATACAAAATCAATGTCATTGTTCTTTTCGGTATCGGCCAACACTTGCTCCAACCATTCGTATTGTTCTCGAAGGTCACGGTAACCCTCGTTGGAATTCAATCCTATGATTCGGGTGTTGCCATAATCCTTGTACCACCAATGTTCGGCGTAGGCAGGTGTTCCGTTTTCCGGAAGGCTAAAATATTTGAAGTAAAAAACCGAATTTCTCTCATGGTTCCCCAAAACGGGATACACGGGAACCTCTGCAAAAAGTTTTTGGCCGGGATCAAAAAAATGTTCCTTCCATTGATAGTATTTGCTTCCTGTAGTCACTAAATCACCGGGAATCATAACCATGGCCAAATTGTTCGGTAATTTGCCCCCATGCTCTTTTTCCAGATATTTTAGCACCCCTTGATTCACGATCTCGGAAAATTTGTTTGGATGCTGACTATCATATTGCATATCGCTCATAGCGACTATATTGAAGGACTCTTCGTCACTTGAAAACGGGGGTGTCTTAAACTGGAAAATATCCGATCGTACCTTTCCTGTTTTTACACGATAATAGTACTCGGTGAATCGTTTGAGTCCTTCCAATTTAACGGTGTGGACCCTGGAATCGGAAAAATTGATATCCTCTGCCTTTCCAGAGGTTTTTTTGCCGAGCTTTTCGGTGGTTCCCCACTCCACAATACTTTCTTCCCCGCTAGAGGTTTCCCACATGACCACTATGGAATTGGGTTCGGCATCTTGCAAATAAGGTTGCACAAGAATTTCGGTTTTGGTCTGGGCAGCGATCTGCATTATTCCCAAACAAAAAACAATACATAAACAGTTGATTTTTTTCATTAGGCTATGGTGTTGGTTTTTAAAAAGGCACAATTAAGTATTTCGAATGCGGTTTCCAGTTCTTCTCTGGTAATGGTCAAGGGGGGCGAAAGTTGCAGAACGTTTCCTTTGGAAACTTTGAAACTCAATCCTTGCCTTAGGCATTCGTACATGATTTCCTCAGCTTCGGCCATTGCTTTTTCCTTAGTGGCTCTATCGGACACCAGTTCAATGCCCCATAAAAGTCCTACACCGCGAACGTCTCCGATCAAGGAATATTTACGGTACATTTTGTACAGGTTCTTCCGCATAAATTCTTGGTCCTCCTTTACTTTTTGAAGAATTTCTTCATCTTCCAACACTTCCATCAGGGTTAATCCTGCCATAGAACCCAATGGACTTTTCTCGTGGGTATAGTGGCCAAGTGAAATATCTCCGAACTTATTGTACTCCTCTCTGGTTACAATAGCTGCCTGTGGAAAAATTCCTCCACCCAGTCCTTTTCCCAAGCAGAGAATGTCCGGTTCAATGTCAAAAAGCTCATAGGCAAACATTTTGCCCGTGCGCCCAAAGGCGATCGGGATTTCGTCCAAGATTAAAAGTACATTATGCTTGGTACAAAGTTCCCTAGCCCCTTTCCAGAATTTTTTTGATGGAATCTGAACATCGGTATTACGGATGGTTTCTGCCAAAAATGCCCCTATCTGATGGTCTTTTTCCAAAACATATTGCAGATATTCCAAAGCTTTTTCTTCGTCCCCTTCAAAAATACCGCGATAGGTGATTGGGGGCGGAATACGCTCCACACCTGACATTAATGGCCCCATATGTTCCTGAAAAATGGACTCGCCCCCTACACTTATGGCATCCAGAGAAGCCCCGTGGAACGAATCCCAGAATGAGACTACTTTATGTTTTCCTGTTACGGCCCTTGCCAATTTTAGGGCAATTCCAATAGCAGAACTACCATTGGGAGTAAGCAAAATACGGTCAAGGCCTTTGGGAGTATATGAGGTTAGTTTTTCCGCAAACCGAATAGCCGTCTCATTGGCATATCTTCGGGTGGAGAAGGTAAGGCTTTGTAATTGCTGAGTTAAACGCGACACCATTTTTGGATGGGAAAACCCAATTTGATGTACGTTGTTCCCATGAAAATCGAGATACTTTTTTCCTGATACACTTTCAATATGCGAGCCTTCACAATTCTGGAGCACATCCAAACAAGGAGTGGACATAGATTGATGCATAAAGTACTTGGCATCTTTTTCCAATAGTTGTCTGGTTTCTTCGCTTACTTCGTTTTGCAACCATTCGTTCCGAGCGGAAGTTAGGTTGATGTCGCCTTCCACAACAGATTCCAAGTTGTGCTTATCGCGCTGTATATGGCCCATGTTCACTTATTATTTTTCTTTCTTCCGTGGTGTCGTCCAACACATATACCTTATAAGTGTCGCCATTGTTGTACACCCGAACAACTATATGCCCGTTCTGGCTTTTGTATAGATCCAACCTGCCGCCAATCACATCTTTTGTGCCTTGCAGCATAATGGTCGAAAAAATATCACGGTCACCAGGGTATAGTTTTTTTGATGTAATCCTTCTGAGGACCTCTTCCCCTGGGTGGTCGGCCGTCCAGTTTTGCTGAATCCATACCCTAGGGCGAATCGTCCGCACATAAAATGGGTTCTGTGAATCCCGATTGCCGTGATGATTCAATGTCGCCACATCCACAGCGCCGATAACGGGTGCCACATAAGACTCCAATGCATTCATATCGGCTTGCCCAAAACCATCTATTCCCGAGATATCTCCGCCCGTATAATAATTGAATTTACCATAATCTATTCGGATGGCATTGCTCAAAGGATTTTCCCCGGGATATTCCCCTTTTTTAAAAAGTGGGTAAAACGAATTGTCATATCCTGTCCAAATATTCCCGTTGGAGGCTATGTTTTGGACAGAAAAATTGGGATAATCGTTTGGATGGTGCTTTAATATAATCTGATGGTTACTTCCCACCTGCAGGGCTTCATTTTCAAGACCAACTTTTTCTGATTGATATGCAATGAATTTCCAATATTCCTTCAAGGTCGGAATCATTCCGTAGGCGTCCTTGGAAAATCGTTCTTGGGATTGGACTTCGGTATCTTTCAGGTTGATTGGAAAATCAAATCCACGGTCAATCATTTTTTTAATTGGGATCAAGGTGCCAACCTCCATAATTCCAGTCAATTGATAGCCTCCGTCTGCAATATTTCGCAAAGAGTCCATTTCTCCAAAATGATCATCGTGGTAATGGGTGATCAAGGCATAATCCAGCTTTCGTTCCTGGTTTTTGGGCAGGAATTGGTCAATATAATCCACAATCCATTCCGGAGCCGTTTTGGACCTGTTGGGAACAAGCTTCGCATTTCTGCTCGATGTTGTCCTTGGATGTGTTTCGGACATATCGCCGGCATCCACCAACATAGTTGTCCCATCAGGAAAAACCATAAAAGCCGCATCGCCCCTACCTGTGTTGATGTGGTGTATGTCCAAAAAACCGGGTTGCCACTCGGGCAATTGTTGTTTTTGCCCATGGGAAAGCTGCATCATTAAAATAATGAGCAGTAGATAAAGTTTTTTGAGATTGGAGTACATACTTATTTTGCTCTATACAACTGGTTTGCCGGAATAATTTGTTTTGGGATGTCAGGACCGGAATATTTCACATCCAAATGATAGCCTCCGCCTCCGTTGAAAAATTCCACTCGGACTAAATGTCTCCCTTTGGTTAGTTCCAAGGAACCGCTACGCTCCATTACGCCGTGGTCACCATCATTATTCACAATTTCAGTCCCGTTGACATATAATTTGCTGCCATCATCACTATTGGTGAAAAAACTATATTTCCCTGTTTCCTGTATTTCCAAATAACTTTCAAAGACCATGGCTACTTGTTCTTGTGGCATATCGTGGGTCAGTGCTTGCTTATGGGAAAATTCGATGACATCACCTTCATAAATTGGCTTCAATGATGTAAAATCAGGTAGCTTTACTATACCTTTTACCTGGTAAATTTCAAATTGAACGGGATCTTCCTTTGATTCCGTAACAATTCTAAAATTACCCTCGGTAACCGTACTCACCAATTGATCTTTCTGAAAGATGCCTGCTTTGATAATATTGGTCTGTTTCAAATAAAAAGTGTCTCGGTAGACTTGACTGTTTTCCAAGGTGGGCACGTTATTACCAATGGTGTATCTAATCTCCCCAAGATTGTTTGGGTTTTGCATCACCACTGCAACAGAATCCGCTTTAAAAACTCCCCCTGCTGGCTCAAAATAGCCAGCATCTGGAAGAATTTTTGGTTGGGTTATTTGCTCCTTTCGCTTATAGATAAGTTTTGGGGCTTCATTTCCGATAAAAGCGCCTTTTACAGGTCTGCCTATCCAAGCTTGAGGCGTTTGTAAGCTCATCGCATAGGCAACAGTCGCTGCATTATCGTACTGATACACGGTTTCTTCAATGTTGTAGCCTTTTTTGATACCTGCTCCGTACAAAATGAATGGTATTTCCATTTCGGCCAGACTTTCCCCTCCATGACCAAAGCCCAATCCTCCGTGATCTGCTGATACGATGAACATGGTTTTTTCGAAAATGCCTGCTTCTTTTGTGGCATCCACAATTTTAGCAATCAAGGAATCCGCTTTTTCCACGGACTTATAATAATCGAGAGTACCGTGTCCCTGGGCATGACCTGCGTGATCTACATGATCCAAATGCACAAAAGTGAACGTTGGCGTATTTTTTTTGATGTAGTTTACCGCTTCCACAGTGGTTTTGTCCTCATGGTCCCCATCAATATCAAAATCAACATCCTCTTTTTCGAACAAACGTCCAAAACCATCCCAATCGTAGATGGCTCCAACATGAGCTTCTGGTCGCTGGTCTTTAAAAAGGGTAAATATGGTTGGGAATGTCCCGTTTTCGGTAACGACTACGGGTGGCAACTGATGGTCGAACTTTTCCCAACCATTGGAGGTTACTCCGTGTTGTTCCGTATCGGCCCCCATGATCATACTGGCCCAATTGGAACTGGAACTGGATGGCAACACAGACCTTGCATGCATGGTTGCCGCACCATTTTGAATCATGGAATCCAACATTGGTGTATTTGCTTTATGAATTCCGTCGGGACTCATACCATCAATACCTACAACAACGATGTGTTCAATTCCTGCGGGAGCCTGCTCCCTTTTTGAAGAACAAGACCACAGGAGTAAAATTCCCGTGGTCATGATCATTACTTTATTAAGTTTCTTTTTAAACATTGGCAAACCTTAGTTTTCCCACCAAACCTTGGTGGTAATTTGATCTCCACCAATTCTGTTGGCAGCTTCGGTGTAGTTCGCGTTGTTCAAAGATTCTTCATTGCTCGGGTATTCGAACCTACTAGGGTATACATCATAGAAAGCATCCGGTCCTGGCTCAATTGTGGCAGGAAAACCGGTTCTTTTGTACTCAATAAATCCTTGGTAATCGGTATAGAACAAATTGATATACTTCTGGGTCATGATTGTTTCCAAGCTATTGTCAAAAGCGACTCCTGCACTTGATAGATAATCTGCTGGTAATTCTACACCCCAATATTCAAAGTTAGAGGCAACGCCTTCTTCATAAAATGTTTGGGCATCGGCATTGACCCATCCTCTTTGCGCCGCTTCGGCCAAAATAAACTGTACTTCGGAATACAGCATCAACCTTGCTTGGTTGGCATTTGGCTGAAAGTAGAAGTAATCAATATTGAATTTGGAAAGGAATGCATCCCCTCCTTGGTAGGTATATGCAGGACCATCCACTACCCCGTTCAACATCCCTACGATCTCGGGCGTACCTTGCTCAACGGAATTGGCAGTCGGGTCTGCAAAGAACTCCAGCCGTGGATCGTTCAACCCTTCCAACATCGTTACAAAATGCTCGGAGATCCTGTATTCGTTATAAGATCCCACACGATAAACGGACTCCTCGGTCACCGGATGTGCATCCGGGTTTGCAGCCAAAAATGTAAGGGTTGCGTTATCTTCATTGGATTCCATTATCGGGAATTGACCTGGATTGTTATAAATCTCGGAGATTACATTGGAAGCCACTGATGGCGAAACTTCACTTAAGCGAAGTGCCAAACGCATCCTCAATGAATTGGCAAACTTTCTCCACATTTCCAAATCACCATCAAAAAGCAAATCTCCCTTGATCTGGGTCAAATTAGAACCTGACAGAAGCGTGTTTGCCGTATCAAGTTCGGCAAGCATTGATGTATAAATGGCTTCTTGCTCATCATACATGGGCGTGTAGTTTTCCTCACTGGCTTGGTTTACCTCGGAGTAAGGAATATCTCCCCACATATCAGTCAATATACTGAAAGCCCAGGTCTGCATAATTTTGGAGACGGCCACATAACTCTTCAGGTCTGTTTCATTAGCCAATTCCTCCAATTCTTTGGCGTCTCTAATGGCATAGTAATAATCGTTCCATGCTCCGCCCTGATCGCCCCAATCGAACAAATCGAAAGAGGTAAATACGATTCGGGCCCCATATTGCCCCATAAGGTTTCCTTCGCTCCAAGACCCGCCTACGGCTTCACGGATTGATCTTCTTTGAAGGTTTGTCAAGAGAAGTTCGGGGTTTTGGTTAATGTTCAAGGCAACATCAGGGTTCTCGTTACTCACGTCAAACTTGTCGCAAGACCACAGGGTCATCGCAAGTACTGTCGCTATTAAAAATATCTTTTTCATGTTATTATTGTTAACCTGATTAAAATTCTACGTTGATTGCAAATCCTAAACTACGAGTAGTAGGTACGGTGGCATTTTCCACCCCTGGCACATAGCTTCCACCCCCGAAAGACAACAGTTCCGGGTCTCCGTGGTTAAAATCCTTGGCCCATAGCCAAAGATTGGTTCCTATTACAGAAAAGCTGAGTTTTTTGATATCGTCTCCCTTAAACAATTTAGTGGGAAAATCATAGGTAAGTCTAGCTTCTCTAAGTTTAATGAAGGTAGCGTCATAAATACCCTCAGTATCATTGTCCCTTCTGTATCTGTTGTTGTGGTAAGCATTGGCCGGTACAATTACATCATTGGGAACATAGGCGCCATCTTGCAGTTTTACGCCATCGCCAATAATACCATCGGTTTGAGTTACACCATCGTCATTCGTATAAGAAAGTCCTGAATCCGAGATACCCGGATGTGGCCCTCCATACTCCGGCGAACGCCCCCAAAGGGTTTCTACTACGTTCCCGGAGGTTGCAGCAATCAAACGTGTTCTGGAAAGCAGTTCACCCCCTTGTCTCCAATCAAACAAAAAGTTAAGAGAAAGATTTTTGAAGGTCACGGTGTTATTCCATCCCAAAGTAAAGTCAGGATTGAAATTTCCGAGTTTTCTCAAGGTATTGTCCTGTTGCACCAAACCTTCATTAAAGATGACTTCACCAAAGTAAGGACTGTTCTCATCCTCTACTTTTACCAATCCGGTTCCCCACATATCACCGAGGGATCCTCCTTCTTCCGCAATAAGTGAAATTCCATTGCCGCCATATTGGTATCTTTGCACGCCATCGGCCAATTCCAGAACCTTATTTCGGTTCAAACCAAAATTGAAAGAAGAATTCCAATTAAAGTCCTCGTTACGAATTGGATTAACCCCCAACATAACTTCCAAACCTTGATTGCGTATTTTACCTGCATTGATAGTTCTTGCAGTCTTACCTGAGGTAATTGGTAAATCAATATCCAAAATTTGGTTCTTGGAAACTGTATTATAGTAAGTAGCGTCCAAGGAGAGTTTATTGTTAAAGAACCTCAAATCGGTACCAAACTCATAGGATGTCTGAATCTCCGGTTTCAAATCAAAATTGGGCAAAATGTTGGATGGACCAGCCGTTGGATTGTCGCCCACCGGCGTTCCCAAGGCGTAAAAATCGGAAAGCCTGTAGGCGTCGGTATCACTACCAACTTGCGCCCAACCACCCCTTAGTTTGGCAAAACTAAGAACATCCTGGCTTCCAAAATCGAACAAATCGGAAAGCACCACACTCAGGGATGCAGATGGGTAGAAGTAAGAGTTGTTTTGTTCGGGTAAGGTGGAGGACCAGTCATTACGTGCCGTTAAATCCAAATAAATACTATTGTTCCAACCCAACTGTGCAAATGCGTATAAGGAATTGATCTGCTTTTCGGGACGGCTTGTGCGCTGAACCAAGGCTCCATCCACATTGGAAAAAGAATAGATACCAGGAATCAACAGTTTGTTGGCCATCAAGGAATTGAAATGGTTCTTCTGTACCATTCGGTTTCCACCAAAGTTGGCGTTTACATGGAATTTATCGGTAACATCCTTGTCATAGGTCAACAAGAAATCCAAGTTGGTTTCCTGAAAATTGATTTTATCTTCCCTGTACTGACCGTTTGGAAAACGCTGTGTAGAATACGCTCTTTTTATGAATCTGTATTCAGAGAAGAAATCACGCCCTCCTCTTACCATGAATTTAAAGTCATCGCTGATATCGTAGGTTGCAGAAAGGTTTCCTATAACCCTGTCCTTGGCCAAACCATTGGTATTCTCATACATGGTAAAGTAAGGGTTGTCGTGATAGTTATAGTTATAGTTGAACTGCTGGAAGCCTTCCAGACCATCTTGCCAGTAGTTTCTTAAACTATTTACATTGACCTGTTGCCCCCACCACATGAACAGATACATCACAGATTCGGTACCATATCCATTTACATGGCGGTTATCTGAATCTGAACGGATATAATTGATCTTGGATGATACCTTTAATTTATCGGTAATTTGATAATCTCCCGAAGCAGATATAGTATTCCTCTTGATATCCGTGTTTGGAACAATACCCTTGTTGTCCAAGTTGGTATAACTCACCCTGTAGTTACCATTGTCGTTGGACCCGTAGAAAGAAACGGTATTGATCAAAGTTCTGCCGGTTTCCATGAATTCTTCGGCTGGATTTCCACCATATACAAATGGTGTAGGTGTAATGGCACCTCTTCTATCTAAATCGACCCCAGAAGACCCAAGCACATAATCCAATCCGTGAACATCACCACCACGAAGACCGTTGGATGTTGGTGAATCGTGCTGCGCACGCAAAGTTCCATCCAACAATGGACCCCATGATTCGTCTACACCATCGTAAGTTCCGCTTCCGTAACCGTCCACAAATTGAAAATCAAAGTTTTTACCTTGACCGTATACCCCTTGATACTCTGGAGCCTTCAAAATACTTTCAAAAGTTGTCTTGGAGCTAAAGCTTATTCCGCCTTTGCGGCCTTTTCCAGATTTTGTTGTAATAATGACCGCACCGTTGGCAGCTCTGGAACCGTAAAGCGCTGTTGCATTTGCACCTTTAAGTACGGATATGGATTCCACATCATCCGGGTTGATTTCGGCTGCACCATTACCATAATCCAAGTTCATGTTGGAAGCACCGCCCAACGTGTTGGTCCTTGTGTCAGTATTGTTGTTAATCGGGATACCATCCACAATAAACAATGGTTGGTTGTCACCTTGCATTGAGGAATACCCTCTGATGACCACCGATGAGGATTGTCCAGGTCCCGTACCGTTGGTAACCACCTGAACACCTGCCGTTCTACCAGACAGGGTACTTACGGTGTTTGTACTTGTGGATTGTGAGATTTCCTCTCCTGCAACTTTTTGCACAGAATAGCCCAAGGATTCCTCATCTCTTGTAATGTTCAAAGCGGTCACTACCACTTCATCCAGCTGCTGGGAATCTTCTTGCAGCACTATGGTCGCAGTGCTTTTCCCTGTAGTGTCAAAATCCAAGGGAATGTATCCTATATAAGATACCACTAAAGTTTCACCGCCCTGGGGCATTGTGATCTCAAAGTTCCCGTCAAAGTCAGTAGCTACACCAACACTACTCCCTTTTACAACCACCGATGCCCCGGGCAAGGGCACGTTGTTCCCGTCTACTACCTGACCCGTAAAAGTAACTTGGGAGTAACCAATGATACTCACGGTAAAGGCAAGCAAAAACGTTAAGATTGATTTTTTCATTTGTTGAGTATTTGTAAAATTGGGTTAATTATTTATCAACAAATATCCAACACAAGAGTTAAGCCTAGCCTCAAAACAGATTAAAAAAATGATACGGAAAGGTTAAAAGAAATAGCTCAATGTTAGGTAAACATTATTTACAAATACTCAATTTTTATAACACCCTGTCAATTTAGAATTTACGAGTATATCCTAGTGTTGTGGTGGATTAGTCATTTTTTTTAAGCATATTTACATGACGTAAAAACATTATAAATACTAAAATTTATTTCCCACCAAAAATGGAGGATTACCTGATCGGCATTGGAAAACGAATCAAAGAAATACGCAAGAACAATAAAATGACCATTAATGATGTTGCAATCGGTGCAGGGGTTACTGCCGGACTCATATCCCGTATAGAAAATGGCCGCACTATTCCCTCTCTTCCCGTTTTTCTAAAAATAGTGGATGCTTTGAAAACCGAAATGATTGATTTTTTTGAGGGTATTCCCAAAGCCAATGGCCACAATTTTTTGGTAACCCGTAAAAACGAACTTTCCATCATCGAAAAAGAGGACGAAGCTGTTGGATTTACCTATAATTACATTTTTGGCAAACAATTGAATTCGGTAGGTTTTGAGAGCGTGCTTTTGGAAGTTGAACCAAATTCCAAAAGAGAGAAGGTAGTGACAGATGCCTTTGAGTTTAAATACATCTTGACTGGGGAATGCTATTATGAAATTGGTGACCAAGAAGTATTGCTAAAAGAGGGGGATTCCATTTTTTTTGATGGTAGAATCCCCCATGTACCTATCAACCGAGGGAAAGTTCCCTCAAAAATGTTGGTAGTCTATTTCTTTATCTGATCAAGGAAACAATACTTTGGCCAAATCAGCTAACGAATCCAATATTAAGGTGGGTTCTGCTGTTGCCAATTGTTCACGTGTTTGAGCACCTGTCAACACTCCAACTGTCCAACCACAATTGGCATTTTTTCCCTCCTCAATATCTATAATCGAGTCACCTGCCTTTAACACATTCGCTGAAGCGGTAATACCAAACATGGCCATGGCCTTATCTATCATTTCAGGGGAGGGCCTTCCGTGTACCACATCATCTGCTGTAATCAATCCATCAATTTGTTGTCCTGGAACCCAGCCCAATTTGTTTAAAAGTGATTGTGCCGTTTTTTGGTCGTAGCCAGTATTCAGCACAATTTTCACCGCTTTTGACTTTAATATTTTGAAGAGTTCCTCTACACCATCATAAGTGGTAACATCAAGATTGGCATATGCCTCTGCCAACATTTCTCTAAAATTTTCAAAAACTACATTGGCATCCACATTGTTGTTATTGCTCTCAGTTAAAATATCAGAGATGGCCTTGAATTTTTCCTTGCCGGCCCCAAACCTCAATACGGTTTCCAGAGAAACATCCACTCCATGTTTTGCCAAAGCAGCCCTAACTGTTTTGTATACCACATTATCCTCGTTCACAGTGGTTCCTGCCATATCAAAAACGGCCAGTTGTATTTTTTTCATAGATTAATTTTCTGCTTATTAAATATAGTAGCAATATGCTTCTTGGAGAATCCAGCGCTACCAGTCATTCCCTTTCCCCCGATTCCTGTTACAATATGGATATTGTCATCAATGGTTTTTTGAAAAAGATCGCTGCTCTTGCATTGTGAGTAGATTCCATACCATCTTTTCTGGATTTGGTAGGTGGGCAGGTCTATTATCTTTTTAGCCTCCTCGATCATAAAATTATCGATATCCATATCCAAGTCATACCCTAAATCCTCAATTTTGCCAGCATCGGCATATTGGTGGGAATCTCCCAAAATTATAGAGCCGTCAACTGCCTGTTTAAAGAGAATGTGCACGCCCCATTTTTTCTGGGGACTTCCCTTTGGTTCATTTTCCTTGATCTGTGGGTAGGATGGACATTCATGGAATGCTTCGTATCTGCGGATGGACCATCCTGTTAAGATGGATCCCTTTAATTTGAAATTCCCCTGCGATTTGGTTTGCATCATCTGCAATTTGGAAACTTCCATATCGCTAGACGCAAACACTTTGGGGTAGAGTGTTTTAAAATCACTTCCGTTACAGACAATAACCTTACTACCGGACACTGTTTCATCTTTTGTGCTTCGGACTGCAGCGTATTCCCCTATGGATTCACAGGAAACGACGGGAAAATCATACTTAATCTCCAAACCCTTCCGCGCCACCAAATATTCCTGAAGCCTATGGATCATTATCCTGGGCTCAACAGTAACTTCCTGAGGGAAAAAAAGTCCTGCTGCCACATAATCCCTTCGAAGTCCAGAATATTTCTCCAAACATTGATTTTTGGTAAGCAATTGTGATTCGTAACCATTGGTACTGTTTATGGCCCTGAGCTCTACCAACAATTGTTCTTCCTCTTCATTGGAGGCCAAATATACCGTTCCATTCTGACGGATACTGATATCGAACCTAGATTGAATCGCTTTATAGATTCGAAGGCTTTCACGACCGAATTGTTGCCATTTGGTATTCATGCCCGATGGAACCACTTGCCCAAAATTCTGCGTGGTCGCTCCTTTTGGATAGGCATCCTTTTCCACCAAACAAACTTTAAGGCCCAATTCTAGGGCATGATACGCATGAAAAGTCCCTAACACACCTCCACCTACAATGACGGCATCATATTTATTATCCATAATCCAATTCGTTGTTGAGTTGTTCAGCTTTGCGGCGAGAGGCAAAGTGAGCAAATAAGATCAGTGTACTACAAATACCTATAAAAGCCACGGCATACGTACCGTACACAAAAAAATTAAGCCACGACAAACTCGTCTGTCCAAAGTTTTTATAAAGCAGCACCAAAACGCTCCCCACATAACCAAAGGCATCGGCAATATAAATAAGGAAACCTGAATTCCCCTTTACCTTAAAGGTGGCAATAAAACGATCAAAAAATAGACAGTTGAACGGCACATAGCAAATATAGAGTCCAAAACCAGTACAAACCATCCATATAAAAGGGTCCAAAATCCCAACTTGGAACATTAGGGTGCTCACGGCCAAAACCACTGTTCCCAAAATAAGAAGCAAATGATAGGTAAGCAAGGCTTTAAAATTATCCTTGATGTAAAAAATGGCACCAATAATCAAGAGCACCACAAGGGCGATGATAATCTCTGAAGTTGAAAATACGGAAACGTCTCCACGGTACCCGATACTATCCCAAAGTTCACGGGCAAAGTTGTCCCTAAAATCCCGAAATGCCGTCAAAAAAGTGTAAAACACTATAATGAGAAGCAAGGGGAACAAAAATTTTTTCACCAAATCCTTTCTTTCCCGGGCGGTCATGGGGATACGCTCCGTTCGGTTGGCAATATCCTCTGTAGTCGGCGGGGGAACGCGTTGCAACATAAAAGAGCACAACAAAAGAGGAACAAAAAACAGGGCTCCTGTAACTGAAGGCATCCAAAATTCGCCAACACCCCAAAATTGCATCACATATAACCCTACGGATTTCACCACACCGCTGGACACAATAAAGCTGGCAGACAACACCACGCCCAAAATATCGGTAAACCGCCTGCCCTCAATATAAGAAAAAACAATCCCCCAGATCATTCCCAAAGGAAAACCGTTGAGGAACATAAGAGGAATATTGTATGGCGCGGGCACCCAGGCAAAAAGCACTAAAGATACCTCAGCAAAAAAGATCAGGGAAATCAAATATATTAACCTACGTTTGGGCGTAAGCTCCGAGATGACCTTGATTCCAACAAACTTGGAAAGAGCATAGCCCAACACTTGGGCAATGACCAGCAGTATTTTGTAATCGATCCCCATGAATGCCAGTCCATCAAAAGTGGCAACGGAGAAAGGCTTTCTAAAGGCGTACATACAAAAATAGGTGCCAAAGGCGGCCAAAGAGGCATGCAGGAGAAAGGTTACGTTGGATTGTTTTTTGGACATTGCAATGATGCATCAAAAAGTTTACAAATACTATATTTATTTTTCAAATAACTCACTTTTATTGAGAAAAACGGCTATTTCTAAGATTAAAAAAACGTTAGTTTAAATGTAAAATGTTAACCCATAACAAATTTGAACTTGATTAAAACCACTAATCAACAGATTTAAGCGCATCTTCACTCAGTAATGAATAGGATAATCCAAACTCCTAATTGAATTGTTGGATGGAAAAGCCTGACAAAGTATACTCCCTAGTAAAATTGAACATAGCAAAATAT
The DNA here is from genome assembly GCF_056857835.1 of Flagellimonas sp. B-3. Lineage (NCBI taxonomy): Bacteria > Pseudomonadati > Bacteroidota > Flavobacteriia > Flavobacteriales > Flavobacteriaceae > Flagellimonas > Flagellimonas sp. B-3. The sequence goes on along the minus strand of NZ_JBSXNW010000022.1, from coordinate 289,952 downwards.
AAACAAACAGTTGTACAACAAGCTTCCAAGACAAATCTTGAGTTTTTATGGTTCACTGTATCCGTCATATCCAATCCAAGCCCTGTAGTTTTTCCTTTTGGAAAGGACTGCCATGCTTTGATTGCAATCCCCTCGGCCACATACCGTGTTGAACAGCCAACATAATTCCATCAAATTGTGCCAACAATAAAGTGCGTTTACACCCCAGAGCATGCTCGATTCTTCTTTTAAACTGATTTACAGAACTTTAAATAATCCATCCATTTGACCAAACAAACAAACAGCTGTGATTGCATTTAATTTTAACTATTTGGATACCTAACTTTGGGGCCCAATGGCACCTTATAATCCGTAAAAAGATAAAACGAACCTATAGAATCAGTAAATACATTTTTTACAAGGAGACGGTGGTAGATTACCGGGAAACCTTTTGGTCCTTTGTAAGCTCATTCCTTGGAATGGCCTTGATCGGTTATGTACAAAGCCTCTACTTATTGCCACTTGAAAATGTTTTCCTGATTGGTTCGTTCGGCGCTACCTGTGTATTGATTTACGGAACGGTCCATAGCCCTCTTGCCCAACCCAGGAATTTGATCGGCGGGCACCTAATATCGGCATTGATAGGGGTAACCGTATATAAAGTAGTGCCCGAGCCCATCTGGATCAGTGCTCCATTGGCCGTTTCCTTATCCATTATCGCAATGCAGTACACCAAGACCCTGCACCCTCCGGGAGGGGCCACTGCACTGATCGCTGTAATCGGAACGGAGCATATCAGGTCCCTCGGTTATCTCTATGCCTTGTTTCCCGTGCTGTCCGGAGTGCTTATTTTATTTGTCGTAGCTATTATCTGTAACAACATGACCCACCAAAGGAAATATCCATCGAACATCAATTTTTCAAACAGGGTCAAAGGTATTGGCCTGCCCCTAAAAAAAACCTTCAAAAAACTACAAAGAAACCTGTAACGCACTGTTATAGGGTGCCCAACCTATATTATTTCCAATGGGTTCCAAAGCTTCTCCCACCAATTGCCCACATTAAAACAATGCGATAAAAATATTATCAGCCTTTATGTTCATTTCTCGTATACTTTCCCTGATTAATCGAATGCCGTAATTTTTACCAGTGACCGGACCATGGCCAAAACTCGGGCCAATGCTCCCTTATCCTATCGTAGAAAGGGTCAACTCACCCCCAAGACCCTGTACTCCTTATATGCTTTTATACAATGGTAGCAGGCATCATATATTAAATCAGTACTCAGATTACTGGTATTCCCTTTAATTTTACTTATAGATAAATAGAAGTTTCCTTGAAAAAATCATTCTTGCACTAGTTGTCGTAGTAGGTTGTTGTCTAAAAAATGTTCTCCAAAACTAATGGTTCCTTCCAAAATCAAAACGGACAAAATACCTCTCGGATTCTATTGATTTCGCTTTGTCTTTATTGGAATGACTTAATTTAATCTTTCGATAATCTAGGAATTGAAACGTATTCCGATGGCTATGGAGGTAGCACAGAACGATACAATGACATATCAAGTTGAACCATGGGCCAAACCTGGCCGGGAAAGGTATAAATCGAACATTCATCAGCGATTTGTTTCATAACTTTTTTATCAGTTAATATACACTCCTATTTCCATGAATTTAAAATCAAAGAGGAGATTATAGTGTTTTGAGTTCTTTTACGGTAAAAAGCAAAAACTCTATTGAATTTAGGAGAAATAACGTGCATGTGTTTAATGCATGGTATGTACTCTTCTTATTGATGAATTATAAAAAAGCAGCCTCTATATTGGTTATGTCTTGGACATCAAATAAAGTTTCTTTATGCTAGGGCATTAAGGAGTATGTAAAATCAATTCTTGTTTGGACCACAGTTCCTGTCACCTCTGTTACAGTGTAAATTTCTGAAAAGGTGAATTGAGAGGAATCCTCATTAAATTCCAGGACAGTGGTTTGCAAACTACAGGAAGATACCAGACTAAGGTTTTGAGACGTCAATTCCCATGTTCCTGTTGATGCAGCAATGTACTCACAATCTTCTTCATATTTCCCCAGTTCGTAAGCATACGACCTATCTTCCCCAAATGTATAAGAAGCATCTTTTTTACATTCAGCGTATTGTGCAAACAGGTCAGTGGATGGGTTGTCCGTGTTATCATCGGTCAAATCCAATTCTTTGGCAGCTACAATTCCAGAAAGTACCCACTCCCCCACCAATGTTTGCTCATTGGCATTAAGGTCTCCCGTAAAATCTTCGGCACATTCCACCCCGTCATCCGAAGTACACGATAGAAGCATTACACCAATACACATCAAGATTCCAGCATTAAAAAGCTTTTCTTTCATTTCGATTTAAATTTTATTGTTTAATAAATGATGGGCAAGAGCGCAAATGGTTGTGTGTGGATTCCAAAAAATCCCTTGCCATAACTTCATCCAATTAAGACGGTCAATGTTCATAAACCGGTTTTAGGTCGAATTCACAAAATTGCCTTAGTTTTATAAACAAGTATGCCCGATCAAGTGCTGAACACTTTTTCAAGTACAGTGATTCAGGTTTTTGAAGATTCTCAAAATCTACAAACCAAGAATCGGCACCTAACAATTTTTTATATATTTAATTGTGGTAAATTTGGTTTCTTTGTTAGGATCAACACTTCACTCATAAATGGATATCAATCACCCCAACATTCTTACCCTTATCCGAAAAATAATACGCTCAGTGGATATTGACAGCAAGCGTATCGAAAAAGAGTTTGGCGTAAGTATCCCACAGTTGCTCACACTTCAATTTTTAGAAACCCAAGAGGATTTTAAGGCTACCTCTACCCAAATCAAAAATCATTTGGAACTGAACGCAAGTACCGTGACCGGTATCATTAACCGTTTACTTTCAAAAGGCTTGATTGCCAAATCGCCCAACCCCAAGGACGGGCGCGGCTATTATATTGTTTTAACGGCAAAGGGCAGCCAACTTTTAAGAAAATCCCCGGTCACCTTACAAGGAAAAGTCACCAAAAAAATTGAATCCCTGTCCAATGATGAAACAGATACCTTATATAAAGGTGTTGGTTTATTAATACAGCTTTTGGAAGCCGAAAACTTGGATGCTGCCCCACTTATTACATTATGTGACGACCTGTCCAAAAACCAATAACACAATTTTCTTTAAGAATCTTCAGTAATACCGGATGACTTTCCGTATTTCTTACTGATTTCTCATCAAAATACTTTCTGATGAAACTATTTTCAATAAATTTGGGTTTTCTTAACAAAAAATATTGTTAAATGAAGTTTATTGAAAAAATAATCTTATTTACATTTTTCACAACATCTTTTGCAATAAATGTAAATGCCCAAGAACGAAAAATCACAGGAAATGTAGTTGATAGCAATGGTATTCCCCTAGCGGGAGCCAACGTTATCGAATACAAAACTACAAATGGAACCATTACGGATTTTGACGGAAATTTTACCATAACCGTCTCTTCAGAAAATCCGAAACTGCAAGTGAGCTATGTTGGCTTTAAACCCAAAACCATAAAAGTTGGTACAGAAAGTAATTATTCCATTCAATTGGAATTCGCTGCACAACTGGACGAAGTGGTCGTAACGGCACTTGGTGTAAAACGCGAGGAAAAAGCCTTGGGGTATTCCGTTCAAAAACTGGCCACGGACGAGGTAGCCAAGGTAAAAGCCACCAACTTTACCGACAACTTGGCGGGTAAGGTTTCCGGTGTTTTCATTACAGGATCTTCTGCCGGGCCTTCGGCTTCCTCAAACATCAATATTCGTGGTGCGGCATCCCTTTTAGGGAACAACCAACCCTTGTTCGTCGTCAATGGCATGCCCATAACCAACGACCTATACAGTTTTGACGATGGGCTCAATGGTTCCACCACCATTGACTTTGGTAACGCTGCACAAAACATCAACCCAGACGACATTGAGTCCGTAAACGTGCTCAAAGGACCTGCAGCATCTGCCCTTTACGGTGCAAGGGCCGCAGACGGTGTTATTTTGGTCGAAACCAAGACGGGCGAAAATGCCAAGGGATGGGGAGTTGAAATCAATAACACCACAACCTTTTCCTCTATCCTGAAAATGCCCGATTTCCAAAACGAATATGGTTTTGGCGGGGGAGGTAAATATTCTTACTTCGATGGCACCAACTACATTGGCGAGAATGAGTACTACGAAGCCTACGGTGAAAACTGGGGACCTCGAATGAACGGTCAACTGATAAAACAGTTCAATTCCAATGGGGAAGCAGTTCCTTTTACCCCTGCCCCCGACAATGTTAAGGATTTTTACCGAATGGGATCATCGATCATTAACAATGTAGCCATCAACAATTCCACTGAGGATTCCGATTTTAGGTTTTCGTATACCCGTTTGGACAAAGAAGGCATTATGCCCAACACCAACCTAAAACGAAACACTTTCCAAGTAAGTCTTGGAAAATCCATGTTCGACGACAAACTCCAGTTTAGGGCCAATGCCATTTATGTAAATTCCTTTTCGGACAATATTCCCAATTCCGGTTACGATGAATCATCATCCGTGCAATACGGCTGGCTGTGGTACCCCAGACAGGTTGAAATAGGCGATTTGAGACAATATTGGGTGCCTGGCCAAGAAGGAGTCCAACAACGTTATGTAGAAAAAAGTTGGGTAAACAACCCTTGGTTCATCATTAACGAAAACACCAACTCCTTCCGAAACAACCGTATCATAGGAAACATAGAATTGAACTATGAGTTTACAGACCAATTTTCCATGCGCTTTAAGTACGGTGGCGATGTATTGAGCGAAAGGCGCCAGTACAGGAGGACGCCCTCCACCAAAGCCGTCCTGCTGGGAAGCTATCGTGAGGATGAAATCACCTTTTCCGAAACCAATGCCGAAATTTTGTTCTCTTATCGCAGTAACCGGCAAAACGGGTCGGATTTCCAATACGATGTAAGACTAGGGGGAAACATTATGTGGCAACGCGCCAACTTTTTGGTGGCCAACAACCCACAGTTAAAATTGTTCGGTACAGATAATAGTATATACACTTTGGCCAATAACCGATCAGGAGTATTGACCGAATCACAAAAAACAAGAGTAGGTATCAACAGTGTATTTGGTACTGCTACTTTTTCTTATAAAAACTTTTTGTATTTGGATGCAACTGCAAGAAACGATTGGTCCAGTACTTTGGTAGACCCTGAAATTGGCAACGATGAATCCAGTTTTTCTTTTTTCTACCCTTCAGTTTCCCTTAGTGCCATTATTTCTGAAATGGCCGACCTTTCAAGTACTCCCATTTCCTTCTTAAAACTCAAGGCCAACTATGCCGAGGTAGGTAATGGAGCCCCACCTTACGCATTCGGAACCACATTTACCCCACAAGCAGCATTTGGTGGAAATTCCGTTTTTACGGCAAACCGTACAGTTACCGACCCTAACTTGACCAATGAGCGTACCCGCGCCTTCGAAGTTGGTGCCGACCTCCGCTTTTGGAACAACAGACTCCGCTTGGATGCTACATATTACAACATGTTGAGTTTTGATCAGGTAATTCGCCTGCCCGTTGCCAGTACAAGTGGTTACGATTTTAGTTTGACCAACGGCGGTTCCATTAGAAACAAAGGTATTGAAGTACTGTTGAGCGGAATTCCTGTGCAAAATGAAGATTTTACATGGGAAGCCACTTTGAACCTTGGTCACAACAGGGCTGTGGTAGAGAGTCTCCCCGATATTGTAACGAGTGGACGCTACTCTATAGTGGCAGATATTTTCCCTGGTGATGAGGGAGGTTCCGATCTGGAATTTGTTGCCGAGGAAGGAGAACTCTTTGGACAACTTTATGGACTTGGTTTTGTAAGACACCCGGAAACAGGTGAAATAGTTCACCAAAATGGAGTTCCCATGATGACCCAAGAAAAAGTTTCAGCAGGATCCTACCAACCTGATTTGCGAGTAGGTCTTCAAAACACTTTTAGCTATAAAAACTTTGATTTTGGTTTCTTGTTCGACGGGCAATTTGGCGGTAAAATCTACTCTAGGTCCCACGCGCTTTACAACACAGGAGGTACCATCACCAACAACGACGACCCCAACCTACCACTATCCACCTTGGACGGAAGGCAATCGTATTCTGTTTCATACGATGAAGCGGGAGAACCGGTGTACACCTTGGAAGATGCAGGAGGCGGTGTGGTTGGCCCTGGTCTAAATTGGGAAGACTCCAATGGCGACGGCGAAATTGATTTCGACACCGAAGTATCCGAAAACGATGTGGCCGTACAGCCCGGGGGAATAGGTTATGCTGGTTATTTCTATCAATACTACGGAAATGGCTTCAACAGGGATAATATTGAAGCCGCCACCTACGATGCCACTTATGTCAAGCTAAGAGAAGTTAGTTTGGGATACAACATACCAAATTCCTTTTTGGACAAACTGGGCATTGTTAGTGCCAGGGTAGCATTGGTTGGTAGAAACCTTCTTCTGTTTTCCGATGTTCCAACAATCGATCCGGAAACTTTTTCCATCAGAAACGGAGTGTTTGTTCCCGGTTATGAAAGTCAACAGATATTCTCTACGAGAAACTATGGGTTCACCATAAATCTGTCCTTCTAAAAAATTGCATAAAATCACAAATGAAAATATGATGATTAAAAAATTTAGTTTAACCACAATACTTTCAGTGCTGCTATTTACAGCATGTGAAGATTTTGAAGACTTCAACAGTAACCCCAACGAACCAACGAGTGTAACCACAGATGTGTTGTTGCCAGGGGTTATTAGATCAAGTGTGAACACGACCCAAGATGCATCTTTCCTTGTGGGGAACAACGCGGCCCAATTAACGGCAAAAACCCTTCGTTTGGAAGTAGATGCCTACACTTGGAATGCTTTTCCCATATACTGGGAGGGGTGGTACAATAGCTTGACGGATTTGGAAATCATTGAAAACCAAGCCATACAAAACAACAACCAAGCCTTGGAAGGGGCAAGCATTGTTTTGCGCTCCTGGATTTTTGAAAACATTACCGATTCCTACGGAAATGTGCCCTATTCCGAAGCCACCAAAGGTGCGGAGCTAAACTTCACCCCTGTTTATGACGACCAAGAGGACATTTACATGGACCTGCTTTCCGAATTGGAAAGAGCTGACCAACTATTGGCCAGCAATTCCGGTAGCATTGAAGGTGATATCCTGCTAAATGGAGACATCTCCAAATGGAGGAAATTTGCAAATTCTTTACGACTCAGGTTGCTTATGCACGCTAGCAATCAATTGCCAGACGTCGCCTCAAGATTTCAAACTATTGTAAACGAAGGAAATATAATTACGGGCAATGAGGATAATGTAACGTTGACCTACACTGGGTCTTTTCCGAACGAGTACCCTTTAATTCCTTTAAAAACAGGAGATTTTGATGCAGTGGCCATAGCAGATGCTTCGGTAAGCGTAATGCAGGGATACAACGACCCACGCCTTTTGCGGTACGCCAGGCCCAACAACGAAGATTTTGAAATTGACCCAACCATTATTGGAGCTTTTAATGGTCTTGGGGACGATTGCCCAAAAAATGGAGCTTCGCGATTGGGGATCCAATATTTTAATTATCCCGATTTGACACAAGCCTCTGATTTGGACCTGCAAATTGCCGAAGGAATCGTGATGACCTATGCCGAAGTGGAGTTCTTACTTGCCGAGGCTGCCGCCAAAGGATGGATTGCCGATGATATTGAAACGCATTACAGAAATGGCATCCAATCTTCAATGGAATACCACAATGTGGATCTAGTACCTTTTGGATGGGCAAGTTTTGATGATTTTTATACCAATTCGGGAGTAGCCTATTCCACAGCTACCGATATTTGGGAGCAGAAATGGTTGGCCTTGTTTTTCCATGGTATGGAACCTTATTTTGAGGTAAGACGCTGGTATTTCGAATCTGGTAATTCTTTTGATGGTATACCCTTTTTAGGGCCAAGCTGTGGAAATTCCAACAATGACCAACTTCCCATGAGATTCCTTTATCCGGGTGAAGAACAATCATTGAACATAGATAATTACCAAGCTGCGGTAGATGCCATTGGGGGCACCGACAGTCAAAATGCAACCACTTGGTTAGTTGAATAAAACCAATAAAATGCTGTTTTTCCAAACCAGCGTTTTTTATATTGTAGCAATTTCACTATTCCCTTACGCTAAAACAACACTATAAATGGCCAAAAAAAGAGGAGGAAAAAAGTATTTTGACATTCATGCTCCTGTATTTTATCCCGCAGCGGTCATAATTTTGGCCACCATTCTGGCTTCTTTTTTCTATAGTGAATCTTTGGTGAAGTCCTTTGGCTTTTTCCAAGAAAAAACATCAGAATACGCGGGCTGGTTCTTCATCCTTTGCATGAATGTTTTTGTAGTATCTGCACTGTGGTTTGCTTTTAGCAAGTTTGGAAAAATAAGATTGGGCGGTCCCAAGGCCAGACCTCAATTTTCAACTTTTTCTTGGTTTTCCATGCTGTTTTCAGCAGGTTTGGGCATTGGATTAATGTTTTATGGGGTGGCAGAACCCATGTTCCACTATGGCAACCCACCCCTACCTGTAGAAAATATTGGGGAAAGAGCGGAAAACGCCATGTTGTTTACTTTTTTGCACTATGGCTTCCATGGGTGGGCTCCCTACGTGATCGTAGGTTTGGCATTGGCATTTTTCACCTTTAACAAAGGATACCCCTTAACCATAAGCTCCCTCTTCCGGCCTTTAATAGGAAATCGGGTCAATGGATTCTTGGGGCACTTAATTGATATCTCCGCTGTAATCGCCACATTGTTTGGGTTGGCCACAACCTTGGGGATAGGGGTTCAACAAATAGGCTCGGGGCTCGACTTTCTGTTCGGTATAGAAAATAGCACGAACACGCATATTACCCTTATTGCCTGTATCACTTTGGCAGCCACAGCCTCCGTAATTTTAGGTTTGGACAAAGGGGTTCGTTTTTTAAGTGTCGTCAACATGAGGCTGGCACTTCTTTTCTTGATTTTTATATTATTTATTGGCCCAACCTCTTTTATTATGGATGGTCTTATCCAAAACGTGGGAAACTATTTTAATTCCCTTATAAAAGTGGGAACTTGGGCAGAGACTTATCAAAATAACAATTGGCAGCATGACTGGACCGTTTTTTATTGGGCTTGGTGGATTAGTTGGTCCCCCTTTGTGGGCATGTTTATTGCGCGTGTTTCCAAAGGTCGTACCGTAAAAGAGTTTATTTTGGGCGTGCTGTTGGTGCCCTCTCTATTGGTTTTTGTATGGATGTCCGTTTTTGGCGGGGCGGCAATTTTTGTTGAATCCCAAGGAATAGCCCCAATTGCCCAAAGTGTAACCGATGACCTTTCCACAGCATTATTTGTTCTGTTGCAAGAGTTTCCGCTCTCGTCCATTACCTCTTTTGTAGGGATTGTTTTAGTGACCATTTTCTTTGTAACTTCATCCGACTCAGGTTCTTTGGTCATAGACAGCATCACCTCTGGAGGGAAATTGGACGCCCCTGTGGGCCAACGTATATTTTGGGCCTTGCTGGAAGGTGGTGTGGCAGCATCCCTTTTGTTTGCGGGAGGATTAAAAGCATTACAATCGGCCGTAATATCGGCAGGACTTCCGTTTGCCATTATTATCTTGCTGATCATTTACTCATTGGCCAAAGAGTTTACCAAAACCACGCATAAGATGTGGTTAAAAGCAAAAGAAAAGGAGAGAAAAGAATATTTGGAACAATTGAAAACAATCATCAATTCCGAAGACGATGAAGATTGACAAACTATTTATAGGTCTGGATTTATCCAAATACGACAATGCTTGTATTGAAAATGCCTATTACCTCTTGAACCATATTCCTACGATTGAGACGGTGGTACTCTACCATAACATTAAGTTTGATTTTATCGGGGAACTTGATGAGTTTACAGCTTTGAGCTGTAGTCAATTACGGGAGAAAATCCTGAAGCATTTCAAAAAAGTGTATGTTCCCATGTTCAAAGAACATTCGGAAAAGGTTATTCCCACCGTTACCGACGATAACAACACCATAAATGCTTTAAAGAACCAATTGGCTTACAACACCAATTCAACACTGTTTATTTTTGGCAGTAAATCCCAAGAGGATGGTACCGGAGATGTTCCCATGAAGACCGTATCACTTAAAATGTACGATGCCCCGGCACTTTTTTGCCCCTCACCGGCCAAAACACCTTATAAAACACTTTTTGCGGCTATCGACCTTAAAACAAAAGGGAGCGACAAAAATGTGATTACTTGGTCCAACAACTTTAGGGAACACTTTCCCAATATAGAGGTTACCGGTGTTTATGTAAACGAAACGCCCATTGCCTATTTCCCCTATATTGAACAAGGGGATGATGAAATTGCAGATGAGTTATGGCATAATTGCGAAGCCAAATTCAAGAAACTCACAGAAAACCATCAAAAACATGTAAAAGAATGGGATTTTAAACTTTTAAAAGGCAAGGGTGTGGTTCAACACTTGAAAAAAGCCATCAAAAAAGAGAAACCCAATTTATTGATTGTTGGCAGAAATTCTACTTTTTTTCGCAACACCAACGTCTACGGAAGTACTACCAGAAAACTGCTGATGAGCGCTCCGAAAGTTCCCGTACTTGTAATCTGATGAAGGATTTGCTTAGAGTTCCCTGATTTTTATATTTCGGAACCAAGTTTCAAAATACCAATACTGCAGTGCTATTTTGCCCTCGGTGGTACGGCCAAACTCAGGATATTTGGAAAAATGGGTCTCAGCGATCCTTTCTTTCCATTCAGATGTGCTGAAATCTTCCTCAGCAGTGAGAACCCCATTCAGGTAAAACGCTACTTTCCCGTCCACTTGTTTTATTCGGGTCTTGTTCCACTCCCCTTGTTTTACCTCCACTTTATTTTGCTGAGGCTGAAAAACGTACAAACAACCCGGCCTTTTCTCTGGTACATCGTAATCCATGTGGTCCGCTCCCAACATTTGATATTCCGGGCCACTTTGCCATGCGGTCGGAACATCCGGCATTTCTTGTACATTGATAAAAATTCCGCTATTTCCGTTCCCAGCCACCTTCCATTCCAATACTAGTTCATAATCGTCGTAAGTCTGATCGGTAACCAAATCGCCTGCCGTTAAAGATTCATCGCTGGTATTGCTGTGCAGTTCACCATCCACAACCTCCCAAACCGAATTGGCGTTGGGATCGTTGTACAGGTGCCATCCGTCCATCGTCTCTCCATCAAAAAGCAACTTCCATCCTTCTTTCTTTTCCACCTCCAACAATTGGTTATGGGCAGCATTTTCTATGGCAGCCTTTTTGGTTCGCCAAGTATTGGCCTCTTCCTTTTTGTTCTCGCTCTTGCAGGAAGCCAACACTAATAATGCGATAATACATGGGGTAATTCTTGAATACATTTGTGGTTTAGTTTGATTTATAGTGCAGTCGCTAAAGATAAAAAAAGAAATTCATCCAATGTTGCCCAGATATATATCAATACAATTTTTGATGGTTAAGTGACTTAAGTCACTTTGGGGAAAATCGGGTTTTTATAAATTGCAGTCTATAATTTTTAGAAACAATGAAAGGAAATTTTGCAGCTTTGATCAACAGCGACCAATTAACGCTAGTAGATTTTTCGGCAGAATGGTGTGGTCCCTGTAAAATGTTGGCCCCAATTCTAAAACAGGTAAAAGATGAAATGGGCGATGATCTAAAAATTGTGAAAATAGACGTCGACAAAAACCAAAGCCTTGCCAACACCTACCAAGTTAGGGGTGTTCCTACAATGATCTTCTTTAAAAATGGCGAACAACTCTGGAGAAAATCCGGAGTACTGCAAAAGGGGGAAATTGTGCAATTGGCAAAATCGTTCTTGTAATCTTTTACCGTGTTATTCAAATAAGTGGATGACCAAAAACGGCACCTTGGAGTTAAAGCTCACTTTTTTGATGACAGGTTCCCGTGTCAATCTTTCAAAGAAAGTATGGTTTTGATTGATCATTACAACCATATCAATGGTTTTGTCTTTTTCAACCAATTGCTGAATGGTATTGTTAACTGAAGTATCCTTTTCCACCTCAATAAATTCGTAGTCGATGGATTTAAGACGGTTTTTCAATCCTTTTTTGGAAGCTTGTTGTTCAGGAGCCAGTGCATCCAAACTGCCTACATGGGCTATCCATAATTTAGCTTTGAAATGTTCGACGAAATTCAAAAGTGGTTTCAGTTCGTAGTTTTCAAAGAGGTGTTCATAACCCGTCGCCAATAGTATGGCATCTATTTCTTTTTCTATTTGATAATCATCGGGCACGGCAATAACAGGGCAAAAATCGACTTCCTTGATAACTTTATAGGTATTGCTTCCTATAAAGACTTCTTTTAATCCCGAGGCCCCTTTGGTTCCCATAATAACATAATCAATCTCCTCGCGGTACACTGTCTTGCCAATGGCATTGACAAGGGTATCCGGAACGGAACGGGCAATAAATGTATGTTCTGGGTTTTTGTCAAAGCTTTTTATTTTTTCCAATTCCCTTTTGAGGTCACGGTCGGATTGTTCCTTGATCAAATTGTACAAACGGGTATCATTGGCTCCCGCCATTTTGGTTGATAAGCCGGAGGCACCCACCTGATAAGAATTCAGGATAAAAAAATCACAGGGAACATCTTTAAAGATCGTCAAAGCATAAGCAATGGCGTTCCAAGCATTATTGGAAAAGTCCGTGGGCAATATGATCCGTTTTTTCTTCACGATTTTATCTCTTAATGTTCTGCATTACCATAAATGGTATTTTAATCTTCAACCCCAGTAAATCTACTGTCGACCTATAGAGCATATCCTCAAAAAAGGAGTGCCTTGAGTTCAACATAACAAGCATTCCTGCGTCTTTTTGCTCAATCTGCTCCAGAATAACCTCTGCTTTGTTTTTAACGGGCGTTGTCTCAAAATGGAGGTAGCTATTGGCCAAGGTTTCTTCCAAAAACAACTTGTTATCTTCTTGTCGAGGACTGAGTTCATCAAAATCTGTGATGTACAAACAGTATACCTTGGACTTAAATTTACCGGCCAGGTCGCCTAAAAGTTTTAACTCCCTTCGCTTATAAGGAAGCAAATAATCTGTTGGAAAAAGAATGGCCTTAGGCTGTCTGTACTCAAAATCTTCCGGTATGGCCAGCACCGGACACTTTACATATTTAAAAATTTCTATGGTGAAACTCCCGAATGTGGTTTTGTGATCGCTGGTCTCCCCTTTGGTTCCCATGATCACCACATCAATGTTCATTTCATCCACAAAATCATTTATACTATCCACTAGATTGTCAAAACGTGCTACGGTCTCAAAATTGTGCAAGGGGTTTGGTGGTTCTCCAATTACGGAGTTGACCAATTTATCCAATTTCTTTACCGTTTGTTCCCTTTTCTCTTCTTTCAGTTTCTCAACACCCTCTAACACTGCTGTTTTGTACTTGCCGTACACCTCCTCGCCATAGGCATGCAGTACAAAAAAACAAGCGCGCTCACATTTAAAAAGCTCTTGTGCATATTGCAGGGCATGCAAAGCATTTTTTGAAAAATCGGTAGGAATCAATACGGTTTTCATGGGTATCTCGCTTTTACCAAAGATAAATCGATGAAAACGTATAAAAAATGACGTAGGTCACGATATTGATTGAAAATATCTTAATATCCTTTATTTTGAGAGACTTCCATAAAACAATAGTGCCCCTTAAAAGGAGCACTATTTATACTATATATTCTAATAGTTATTATTTACCATTGAACCATATCATCACATAAGCAACGATAGCTATAATAATCACAGAAATGGCAATATCTTTCCAATTGTAGCTGCTTTTGTTCTTCTTTCTTTCTTCATCAGAAATAGTGGCATAAGTAAGGTTCTTTAGTTTTTCATCTGATGGTGCCGGAGTAGCATAACTCACGACCACAATCAATATAATACAGAAAAGGAAGAACCATGATGCAAAGGACAAAAAGTTCATATCTCCTAAAAGGAACCAGAAACTTGCGGGATCCAATGAATCTTTGACCAATTCAAGAACAATCCTTAAAGCTCCAACAATAAATCCAACCACCATGGTTACAAATGCGCCTTGTGAGTTGATTCGTTTATGGAAAATACCCAGTAAGAACACCGCCGTAATCGGAGGAGCAATATAAGATTGAACGCTTTGCAGATATTCGTAGAGTACCCCGGAGATATTGGCCATGATCGGAATCCAAATAATACCGATAATCACAACTATTATTGTTGCGATCTGTCCTGTTCGCACCAATTTTTTCTCTGGCGCATTGGGTCTTAGTTTTTTATAGATGTCCACCGTAAACAAGGTAGAGCACGAATTAAATACTGAGGCCAAAGAACTCATCAAAGCGGCCAAAAGTCCTGCTGCCACCAACCCTCGAAGTCCCGATGGCAACAAGTTACTCATCAAAACCGGGAATGCTTCATCTGGACTGTCCCAGTGCAATTCTCCCCTCATCTTTAAGGTAAGGGCGATCACACCTGGAATCAAGAACAAGAATACAGGGAAGAGCTTTAACAAAGCACCAAAAATCGTTCCTCGCCTACCTTCTTTAATATTCTTTGCGGTTAAGGCACGCTGCACAATATATTGGTCCGTACACCAATACCAAATACCGGTAATGGTACTGGCAATTAAAAGTGATGGCCAAGGAAAATCAGGGTCTGAGGCCGACCTCCACATGTTAAGGTATTCAGGGGTTACGGTTTCTTTCATACTTTCCCATCCGCCTACATGGTCTAAACCAATAAATGTTAGGGCCGCGGCTCCTATTACCAAGATAATGGCCTGCAAGGTTTCTGTATATACCACGGCACGCATACCTCCAAGCACAGTATAAATCCCTGTAAGCACAACGGTTGCTATGGCACCTGTCCAAAAGTCGATACCCAATAATGCCGACACCACTACTCCACCAGCATAAATGGTTACGGAAATTTTGGTGAGCACATAGGCCACGATGGAAAATACGGAGAGAATCCATCTGGCCCTTGCATCAAATCGTTTTTCCAAAAATTCGGGCATGGTAAACACTCCCGCTCTTGCATAGAAGGGCAAGAACACCCAACCAAGAATAAGAACGATCCAAGCCTGTATTTCGTAAATAAGCATGGGCAAACGGTCCCCTGCACCAGCTCCTGCCAATCCCACAACATGCTCCGAACCAATATTCGATGCGAAAATTGAAGCACCAACAACAAACCACCCTACATTTCTACCTGCCAAGAAATAATCCTCGGTGTTGTTCTCTTTTTTTCGGATTACCCATAGGGCTATTCCTAGAAGTACCAGAAAATACATGGATATAGCAATCCAATCAAAAGTATCCAGCGTCTGCATAATAGTTTATTGTTTGGTTGATAGTTTGAACATAGTCCTAGTAGAATACGTTTCCCCAGGATTTAACCTAACTGAGGGAAAATTAGCTTGGTTAGGGCTATCTGGATAGTGTTGTGTTTCCAAACAGAACCCAGAACGTTTCCCGTAGGCACCCCCATCCTTTGCCGGTAATGTGCCATCCAAAAAGTTTCCGCTGTAAAATTGCATGCCCGGCTCATTGGTATACACCTCTAACAATCTACCCGTGTTGGGATGGTACGCCGAAGCTGCCAAACCAAAATCTTCTTCTCCCTCGTTGAGCACCCAACAATGGTCGTATCCTCCCCCAAGGTCCAACTGTTCATTGTCGGCCTCTATCTCTTCTCCGATGGATTTAGGCTCTTTAAAGTCAAAAGGAGTTCCAGCAACTTCCCTAAATTCCCCTGTTGGAATCAAACCTCCATCAACCGGCAGGTACGTATCTGCATTCAAATAGATCTCATGGTCCAAAACGGGCGTGGAAAGTTGCCCCGAAAGATTAAAATAACTGTGTTGTGTCAAGTTGACAACGGTTGGTTTGTCCGTAACAGCTTCATATTGAATATCCAATTCGTTATTATGGGTAAGGGTATAAGTAACTTTTACATCCAATTGTCCAGGGTATCCTTCTTCCCCGTCTTCGCTGGTGTAGGTAAGCTCCAAAGTCGCTCCCGCTCCTGTATTTTTGGGTATAGCGTTCCAAATTACCTTATCGAATCCTTTTTCTCCTCCGTGAAGGTGATTGTTACCATCGTTCGTGGCCAGCGTGTAGGTCTCGCCATCCAAAGAAAACTTCCCATTGGCAATACGGTTCCCATACCGGCCAATAAGTGCTCCAAAGTATGGGCTACCATCAAGGTATTGTTCCAAACTATCAAAACCTAGGACTATATCCTCGAATTTCCCCTGTTTGTCAGGGGCCGTCCAACGGGTAATGATACCACCATAGGTGATGACATCCACTTCCATTCCTGCTTCATTTTTTAAAGTGAATTTCTTCACCTTTGTGCCATCGGGCATTTCCCCAAAGATGGTTTCTTCAATGGGGCTTTGTTCATTTTCAGTTTTTGCGGTTTCCATTTCTGACTGGCTTTCTTTTTTGTTTTGCTTACAGCCTATAGTTGTAAAGACCAAAAGTAAAACACAGTAAAATATAGAAGGTTTGGCTATCCTCATCATTTATAGTTTTATGTTAGTTTGATTACATTCCATGCTGAAACAAATGATAGTATGCTTCGTTCGCGTGGAGTTGATCTTTAAATGCTCTAAGTTTCGTGTCCGAATCTATAACTAAAAGTTCTATTCCGAAAATATCGGCGAAATCTTCCATGTATTCGGTGGTCAATGCTTGTGTATACACGGTATGGTGCGCTCCACCAGCATGAATCCATGCGGTAGCGGCCACATCCAGATTTGGTTTTGCGTCCCAAAGCACACGTGCCACAGGTAATTTTGGTAAATCGGCCATGGGTTCTACGGCTTCTACTTCGTTTACGATCAAACGGAACCTGTTTCCCATATCAATCAATGATGCATTCAGCGCTTCTCCCGCTGGTGAATCAAAAACCAATCGCACAGGGTCTTCTTTCCCTCCAATACCCAAAGGATGCACTTCGCAAGATGGTTTTGCACTTGCAATGGAAGGACAGATCTCCAACATATGCGAGCCCAATACATAATCTTTTTCAGGGGTGAAGTGGTAGGTATAGTCCTCCATGAACGAAGTTCCACCGTCCAATCCGTCGGCCATTACTTTCATAGTTCTTACCATGGCAGCGGTTTTCCAATCGCCTTCGCCACCAAAACCATATCCGTCGGCCATTAAACGTTGTACTGCAAGGCCTGGCAACTGTTTTAGGGCCCCAAGGTTCTCGAAAGTGTCGGTAAAGGCCTTAAAACCACCATCGTCCAAGAAGGTTCTGAGTCCCAATTCAATTTTTGCCGAATCTATCAAGGATTGACGTTGTGCTCCATTTTTTTGAAGCGATTCCGACAAATTGTAACTGGCTTCGTATTCATCAACCAATTGATCAACGGCATGTTGGTCCAATCCATCAATAATATTGGTTATATCTGACGAATCATAACCGTTCACAGCTACGCCAAAACGCATTTGAGCGGCGACTTTATCCCCTTCGGTAACAGCAACTTCACGCATGTTGTCACCAATACGAGCGACTTTCATGTGTTGCAATTCGTCTGCCCCCAAAGCAACTCTCGCCCAAATAGTTAGTTTTTGTTGCACGCGCTCATCTTTCCAATGACCGACCACTACTTTGCGATTTTTGCGCATTCTGGACATCATAAATCCAAACTCACGGTCACCATGCGCGGATTGGTTCAGGTTCATAAAGTCCATATCAATATTATCCCAAGGGATTTCAGCATTAAATTGCGTATGTAGATGACACAATGGCTTACTCAATATTTTAAGGCCGGCAATCCACATTTTTGCCGGTGAAAAGGTATGCATCCATGCTACCAAACCAATGCAGGATGGATTGTTGCTTGCTTCACGACAAAGAGCGGTTATTTCTTGAGGTGTGGTAACAATGGGTTTAAAAACCAAGGTGACAGGCAATTTTCCAGCTGCATTCAATCCATCAACAATATCTTTTGAATTGGCGGCCACTTGTTTTAAAGTCTCTGGTCCGTACAAATGTTGGCTTCCTGTTACAAACCAGATTTCTTTTTTAGATATTTTCATTTACTGTAATTTTTTTATTGACCGTAGTAAGCATTTTTTCCGTGCTTACGTTCGTAGTGTTTTTTTATTAGTGAATCTTTTAATCTAGGCGTTTGGGGGTTTATCTGTAAGGTCAAGTAGGCCATTTGGGCCACTGTCTCCAACACTTTGGTATTGTAAACCGCCTTGGCCGCGTTTTTGCCCCAAGCAAATGGGCCATGGTTTCCAATGAGTATCATTTCAACCTCGTTGTAATCCAAATTTCTTTCCTTGAAGCAATCCAAGATTTGGATGCCCGTATTGTGCTCGTAATTTCCTTCAATCAGTTCATCTGCCATCGGCGGGGCACAGGGAATATCTTGTGTAAGGTGATCGGCATGTGTGGTTCCAAAAATTGGAATATCCCTTTGCGCCTGCGCCCAGGAAACGGAATACATGGCATGGGTATGGGCCACTCCACCAATATTTTCCCATTTTTTATAAAGATAACTATGGGTTTTGGTGTCGGATGATGGCCTAAGGTTTCCTTCAACCACATTATTATCGTAATCCACAATTACGATATCCGCTGGTTTTAGGGTTTCGTATGGCACACCACTGGGTTTTATAGCGAAAACAGCATTGTCCCTGTCCACGGCACTTACATTACCAAAGGTGTATATGACCAACCCCAGGGCATTGAGTTCCATGTTCGCCTCGTAGCATTCTTCCTTAAGCGATTTGTATTTTGAGCTCATGGCTTATTTGTTTTTGTTGGTTTGCTGTTCCACAAAACTTCCAAGTTGTTTGTAGTCTTCCAATAATTTGGCGTACACTTCCACTTGGGAGGACTGTGGAGAATATTCTGCTTCAAAGTCACTTCCCATTACTTTACTGGCCTCGATCACATTTTTATGGATACCTGATGCCACCGCAGCATAAATAGCTGCTCCTAAAGCGGGTGCTTGGTCCGATTCTGCCACTTTTATGGGCATGTTCAATACGTTGGCCAAGGTTTGCATAATAAAAGGTGACTTCCTTGCCACCCCACCGATACCGATTACGGTCTCGATTTTCACCCCTTCCTCTTCAAACCGGTCCACGATCATTTTGGAACCAAAGCAAATGGCATTGACCAAGGCCTTGAAAATATGGGGGGCTTTGGTTCCCAATGATATTCCCGAAATGGCACTTTTTAATTCTTGATCGGCATCCGGGGTTCTTCTACCATTTACCCAATCCAAGGCAACTGGCACAGCTTCGGCAAGTGGGATATTTTCTGCTTGTTCTGCCAAAGAGCGAATAAATTTTGATTCCACCTCGGCTTTAAGCTCGGCTTTTTGTTCTTCGGAAAGCACTTTGGAGTTCAAAACTAGATTATCAATGGGCCATTGCAATACGCTTTTGAACCAGGCCAACACATCGCCAAAGGCAGACTGTCCGGCTTCGAGACCGACCATTCCCGGGATTACTGAACCATCAACCTGGCCACAAATACCTTTGACGGTCTTGTCGCCAATGGCTTCATTGGAGGACACCATAATGTCACAGGTGGATGTACCCATGACCCTTACAAGTGCGTGATGGTCCACTTTGGCACCAACTGCCCCTGCATGGGCATCAAAAGTACCTACGGCAATCACGGTATCGGTGGTTAGGCCCAATTTGCCCGCCCATTCTTTGTTTAGATTTCCTGCTATTTCGTTGGATGTAAATGTTTCTTCGTACAAATTATCACGAAGTGAGGCCAAGTAGGGGTCCAGTTTTGATAAAAATGCCGCATCGGGCAGTCCGCCCCAGCTTTCGTGCCACATGGCCTTGTGGCCTGCTGCGCATCTGCTACGCTTGAATTTTTTCAAATCCTTTTCATCTGCCAAGAGATAGGTGATAAAATCGCAATGCTCCATCCACGTGTGTGTGGCATCGATTACATCTTTGTCTTCCCTGGCCACATGGAGTATTTTGGCCCAGAACCATTCCGAAGAATAGATCCCGCCTTCGTACTTGGTGTAATCCTCACCGCCCCAATTTCTTGCCAATTCGTTAATCTCGTTGGCTTCCTTAACCGCGGTATGGTCCTTCCAAAGTACCATCATAGCATTTGGATTTTCCTCAAAACCCGGCACCATGGCCAATGCCGTCCCATCTTGGGTCACTGGCATGGGCGAAGAGCCTGTGGTATCGATACAGATTCCTTTTACGGTTTCCGGGGCCACCCCACTCTGTTGTACCACAGAGGTTATGGTGTGTTCCAATCCTTCGATATGATCCAGGGGGTGCTGCCGGAATTGGTTGATTTCCGGCTTGCAATATTTCTGTGCCTTCCATCTGGGATACCAAAATACTTCCGATGCCAGTTCCGCCCCATTTTGGGTATCAATCAGTACAGCTCTTACTGAATCGGAACCATAATCAACTCCTATTACGTATGCTTTCATTGTGTTGGTCAGTCTTCATAGGGCATTTTCAATGCCCGGTGTTGTATTTGTGTAAAATCTGATTTTTAATATATCAACATGAATAACTTTTAAACCATAACCTATTTTCGATACAATTCTTCAAAACGCTGTTTTGAAAAACCACTCAAATTGACGGTTTTGAACATAAACACACTTCAGTTCGAGTTTTTTTTGGTCGATTTTTAAAAAAATGTCCGAAAAATGTATCATGAACAAGTGTTTTTTTTATCCATTATTCAAATTAATCTCAATCCATATTACCTTCTGCCTTAGCTGGCAACCATACCTTCATTTTCCCGATTCCCCTATTGGACCAAGCATAATAGGGTATGGCGGTCAATTTTTTGTTAGATATGGTATTGACACCTCCCAATAGCTCAGGTTGCTTCTCCACATTGAACTCGTCACTCGGGGTCAATTGGATATCATCAAAGCTACCTTTGTTATCAATTTCCTCAACTGCATAAACCATTGGGCCATATTCCAAGGACATTTTACCCTTGTTTTCCTCCACCAGTTGATCGGCTTCCACCTTTCTTACCTCCATCGGAAATTCCAGTTCTAACACATCCCCCTTTGTCCACTCCCTTGAAATGGTGAAATAACCGTCTTCGGCTTGAACATCGAGTTCTTCGCCGTTCAGGCTTATCTTGTTTGTTATGTTTGTGGTTGTGGCATATTGGTAAAGGTTCCCGGGCAATACTTCGTTCCTAGCCCAGCCGGGAATCCTGAGTTTCATGGCAAAGTTTCCTTTTTCCTCTTTTGGGTCGATGGAGATTTTTACCTTTCCGTTCCAAGGGTATGAGGTTTCCTGTGATAGTTTTACGGTTTGAGATTTAAGGTCTACCGTGGCATCGTTCGCTGCGTATAGGTTTACAAAAATCGTATCGTCCGTTTTGGAATAGATCAGACCGGGCATTGCGGGAAGGAATCGTATGACGTTGGTGGGGCAACAGGAACAATCGAACCAGTCCTTTCGGGTGCAGGCCCCTTGATTGAATTTGTATACCCCATCGGATTCCAAGGCATTGGGATAAAAGAATTTTTGACCGTCCAAAGAGAGTCCAGAGATCAACCCATTGTACAGGGTTCGTTCAATCACATCAAAATATTTTACATCCCCTGTCAGGTTGTGCAATCTGTGGTTCCAATAGACATCGCCAATGGCCGCACAAGTTTCGTTGTAGGCCGTCAGGTTGGGCAATTCGTAGTTCTCACCAAAAGCCTCCCCTTCATGTTTGGCGCCGATTCCACCGGTGATGTACATTTTCTTGTTCACCATATTGTCCCAAAGGGCGTTTACCGCTTTTAAATATGCAGTATCCTTTTCAATGGCTGCTATGTCCGTCATACCGGCGTACATATATACTGCTCGTACGGCATGCCCCACCACTTCATCTTGGTCTATAACGGGCACATGATCCTGGGAATAATCACCAAAAAGTTCGTGGTGCTTCGGTTTTCCTCTATGGTCCAGGAAGTATTTGGCCAAATCAAAATAGTCCTTCTTTCCAGTAGTTTGATAGAGTTTGATCAAACCTGTTTCAATGATCTGGTGTCCTGGCACAGCAGCAATTTTACCTTCCCCCTCACCAAAGGTCTGCACCATCAGGTCGGCATTTTTTATGGCAATATCCAGAAAGTTTCGCTTCCCGGTAGCCTTGTAATGCACTACGGCAGCTTCGAACAAATGTCCTGCATTATAGAGTTCGTGGCTCATGTCCAAAGATTCCCAACGTTCGCCCTTGTCCACCTTTACCCAACTTGCCGGGGGTTTTGCGGGGTCTATGGTCCGCCAGGTAGTAAGATATCCGTCCGTTTCCTGCCCCACTTTTATGATGGACACCAAGGAATCCAGCAATTTTTCCAGTTCGGGGTTGGGTGCGCTGATCAGCGAATTGGAGGCTCCCTCTATAATCTTATACACATCCGTATCATCAAAGGGCATGGCCCCTTTAACCGAGCCTTCCATCTCACCGCCGGCAATCAAAAAGTTATCGAACCGTCCCTCTTCCCTACATTTTTCTATGGCATATTCGATGGTTTTTTCCTGTACCCTTTGGATGATGGGCAGCCAAAAATCGTCGTGCACTTTTACATTTCTGATATTTATGGGCTCAATGGGATACCCAGATGCCACATGGGCCTTCTCCTTGCTCTCTTGTTGTTTTTCTGGCTGCTCTTTACATGATGTGGTCAACACCAGAAAACTGGTCATTGCCAATAATGTTTTTTTCATTTGGTGCTATTTTCCTTGTAAAACAATAAGCGAGTGTGCGGGAACGACAAGCGAGATTTTCCCTTTTTTCAATTTGGCTCCTTTGAATTCCTTTGGGGTCACTTTTTCGGGGTCATCAAAGGAATTATAGTCCTGCAACCTATCCGATGTCAAAACCTGTCCATTGATGTTTTTGATGTCCAGACCGGAAATATCCAGTTCTACGGACATATTGTTTTCAGGGTCTATGTTCACCAAGGAGATATGGATTTTGCCCGCTTCATCCCTTGACGCGGATACAGATAGGGCCGGAAGTCCCCTGAACATTTTATTTTTATCAATTTTGGATGGCAACAACTGCGCATCTTGGTGCACTTTGTACATGTGCATGACATGGTAAGTGGGGGTTTTGATCATTTTCTCCTCGTCAGTAAGGATCACGGCCTGTAGCACATTGACCATTTGGGCCAGATTGGCCATTTTCACCCTTCGGGCGTGGTTATTGAACGTATTGAGCACGGTTCCTGCGATCATTACATCACGGATGGTGTTCTGTTGGTAAAGTACTCCGTTTTTTACTTCGGGCTCGGCATCGTACCAGCCTCCCCACTCGTCCACAAAAAGGTCCACTTTCCCTTCGGGATCGTACTTGTCCATGATCTCGATGTGCTTGGTGACGTACTCTTCCATTTTCAGCGCCTGCTCCATCGACTTGAAGTAGATCTCATCGTCGAAATTGACAGATGGCCCTTTGTTGGACCAATCAATCACTGCGTAATCGTGAAGGGCCACGGCCTCCATTAATTCATGAGGTACATTTTTCATAAGGGTTTCCGTCCAGTGATAATCATCTTCCGATGCACCTGATGCAATCCTATATACTTCCGTATCACCAGACCAACCGGGCATGAAAGTGGCATATTGTCTGTAGATATCCGCGTAGTATTCCGCTGTCATGTTGCCACCACAGCCCCAGGTTTCGTTGCCAACCCCCCAATATTTTACTTTCCACGGCTCTTCCCTGCCATTTTCACGGCGCCAATCGGCCATGGGACTGATCCTGTCATGGTTGGTGTACTGTACCCAGTCTATCAACTCCTGTACAGTGCCACTGCCCACATTGGCAGAGAGGTAGGGTTCCGCACCCAATTCTTCACAAAGGTTCAAAAAGTTATGGGTCCCAAAACTGTTGTCCTCTGTGGTTCCGCCCCACCATCGGTTCACGATGGTAGGTCTATCTTCTTTGGGCCCTACCCCATCTTTCCAGTGGTAGGTATCCGCAAAACAACCTCCTGGCCACCTTAAATTAGGGATATTGAGTTCCTTGAGGGCCTCGATAATATCATTTCGGACTCCATCGGTATTGGGAATGATTTTGTTTTCCTCCCCAACATAAAGCCCCTCATAAATACAACGTCCCAGATGTTCGGCAAAATGGCCATAGATGTGTTTACTAATTTGCGGCGAATCGGATTCTTCTGTTATTTGAACCACAACCGATTGTTGTGCGGACAACTGCATTGAGAAGATCAAGCTGAAAAGTAAGGCAAAATATTTCATAAAAAACTGAATTACGGATTACAAAAAGTCAAAAAAAGACCACGAACCTACTATGGTCTTAACTATATATCATTAAACTTAAACCAATCCAAACAAGTCGACTTGGTCAACTATTGAAGGTCATTTTTTTAAGTGTTGTTTTTACATTTATAAATATAGCAAAAGTTTTTGCGTTAAAACAAATTAAATTACAATTTTTATGTGTTTAATTTACACAATTAAAACTAAAAATACATTTAACTGATTTTATGGACCTTAAATATCCCCAAGTATCAAGCAATTATTTATTATTGTGAATTTTGGAGAGACCAAAAGTGATTTTGGGGCCATTTCAGTACTGGATATTTGTCAAAAAAAGTTAGTTTTAAGAATTTAGAGCCCATGGAAATACCCAAAGAAGCGAAATTGACCAAGGATATCAACACACAACTCAATTTCTATCAAAAAGAAGACCAAGTACTTTTGGCCGTGGACTGCATTATTTTTGGTTTCGACAAAACCAACCTGAAAATTTTGCTGATCAAACGAAATTTTGAACCTGAAAAGGGAAAATGGTCCCTAATCGGTGGGTTCTTGAAAAAAAATGAAAATCTCGACCAAGCTGCGATACGGGTGCTGAACACCCTCACCGGATTGAGCGATATTTACATGGAACAGCTCTACACCTACAGTAAAGTGGATCGAGACCCTGGGCAACGCACCATATCGGTGGCATATTTTGCTCTGATCGATGTGGATTCCCACCAGTTTGACGGGATTCAAATCGATTCTGCCCGTTGGTTCGACCTTGATGAAGCTCCCGAACTGATTTTTGACCATAATGAAATGATCCGGAAGGCCATTTCAAGATTACAGCGTAGGGCCATGACCATGCCCATCGGTTTTGAACTGCTCCCTGAAAAGTTCACCATGCGCCAACTTCAAAACCTGTACGAATCCATTTTGGACAAAAAACTGGATAAGCGCAACTTCATCAACAAGATCAATTCTTTGGACGTACTGGTAAAATTGGACGAAAAGGACATGACCGTCTCACGCAAGGGTGCCTATCTGTATGTTTTTGACAAAGAGAAGTACGAGAAAAAGGTCGAGGAAGACGGGTTCAGTTTCAAACTGTGACCATTGTCAAAAGCTGTTCTGTTACTTTTTACCGTCTGACGGTTTTGTTGCCTCCATCAATTTTTTGATTTCACTTTCGGTCAGCGCATAATCATACATCTGCATGGATGCCACATAGCCCGAATAGTTCTCGCCCACATCCGAGGCACCTATCCTTATTTTGGCAGCATCGATTTGTGAGGCAAGGGTCATGACTTGGGAATTGTCCAATTTCCCATCCACATATATTTTTTCCACTACTCCATCAAACGTCAGCACTATATGGTGCCATTCATTGGGCAAGGGAAGATTGTTGTATTTCATATCAAAATGGTCATCCAAATGTGCGGCTGCCCCATAATGTCCACTGTTAAAATGCAAAGCATTGTACGAATTGGCCAGATTGAACCTGAACCTATCGCACCAAGACACCAAGCACTCGTCTTCTTTAGCTATTTGAGGGTTTTTGACCCATGTGGCCACGGTAAAAGAACCGTTCCATTCCAGACTTTTTGGAACCGGTCTGTCCAAAACAAGTGCCCCCTTGGTGAAGTTGAATGCCCTTGTCCCTTCCGCATCTTCTTCAATGGTCACTTCGCCTTCTTTCTCAAAATTTCCCCCGATGTTTCCACTATTGGGCAGACTGGCAAGGTCATGTTGGATAGGTAAATCATTTGCATCAATAGCTACCAATTTCCTATTCAAACTTTTTGCTCCAGGGCCTTTTCTTGATGGTTTGCTTTGCAAATTCAATGGCGTTTCAAACAAGGAACCGAACACCTTCATGTTCCAGACCGCTGCGTACAGACCTGTTTTTTCTACATCAAGCACCCTAAGTTTTAAATAGCGGGCCTTGACATCCTTGTCATCAATCATGGGACTACCGGAAACCTTGTTATTGGAACGATCTGCATAAAGTTTCCAGTTTTCACCATCGGTGGAATATTCCAGTTTATATTGGTAGTAATATCCTGCAAACTCAAATTGGGTCATCACTCTTTTTACATTGGTCACTTTTCCCAAATCCAAGGTCAAATACTGCGGAAATGAGTTGTCCCCAGCTTTCCACATCGTCGCGTTATGGTCGTCAGTAGCGAATGATGGTTTGTACTGATAATCGTATTGCAGCGATTGTAAATGATAAAAGGAAGATGCTGTTGCCTTGGCCCCAAGTGCCAAGTTCTTCGGAGCATTGGATTTTACCAAATGCTGAAGACCCATGCTTCCAGGAACCACTTTCCTTATAGTGGAATCGTTTTCAAAGACCATTTCATCCACAGTAACTTGACGCGAGAGGCCTCCCCTGGTCATGGGGTAATCGTGCTTATGATAAACGATATAGTAGCGTCCATCTTCTTCCAAAACCGAATGATGTCCGGGCCCGTGAACGGTTCCTTCCTCATTGGTGCCAAGAATTGGATTGTTGGCACCTGGGGTAAAGGGTCCGTAGGGGTTGTTGGAATAGGAATATCTAACGTTGTAGGTTTCATCATGGCAGGAGCCACCGGAATACATCAAAATGTATTTGCCCCCTTTCTTCATCATATAGGCGGCTTCAAAAGGTTTTTGGGTCTCCTCCAAAGGAATGTTCTTTGCGTTGCTGACCTTTGACATGTTTCCACTGTCCAATTCGCCTACGGCATATCCGCCATTGTAGTGCACCCAAGTGCCCCAAAAGGCATAAATTCGTCCATCATCATTCTTAAAGAATTGGGCATCAAGGGATGGAAATCCTTTTCTGGGATAGTTGTGGGCGATTACCGGGGTATCATCCTTGTTCAATTTTTCCCAAGGGCCAACAGGGATGTCGGACACATATCCATAGATATTGCACCCCGCCTGACAATTGCCGAAATAAAGGTAATATCTGCCATCATTCCCTTCAATGATATCCGGCGCCCAGAAATTCCTAAGGTTGACGGATTCCAGCGAGGGAACTTCCATGGTATAGTTGTACCAATGCTCAAAATCCTTGCTATACCAAACCGTAGGAACCCCGGAGGCCAACATTTCGTTGTCGGTCGTGGCATAGATGTAGTAGATATCCCCAAACTTTTTGATGGTAGGGTCGGCAAAATATCCGGGAAGAATCGGGTTGATATCTTCCATGGAAAGTGGTCCCATACGTTGCTGACCGGAAATGGTCCCCCATGCCAAAATCAACAACAATATGTTCAGCACCCTACTCTTCATTCAATTCCCCGGATTTGATTTCTTTGGTTTTTATAGTTTGACCTCGATTTCTTTTTTGCCCAGTTCAATTTGGTATGCCCCCCTTACATTCTTGTATGGAAGTTCAACATCGCTTCCATCCACACGTAAATAAGCAAAAGGAGTATGCTCTGTTTTTCCATTCAAGGTCAAGGTCACTTCACCAGTACTTTCATTGTAGGTCACTTTTTTAAACGAGCCTGCATCCAAATTGACCCAAAGTTTTTTGGGCGCAATGAAAACCTTGGACTTTGCAGCCGTAGTCAATTCCATTTCCACCTCATCCCCTTTTTGGGACAGATTACCGCCAAAGGCCAACCATCCCATATCCTCATCCTTGACAAGGTAGGAGGACGTGTTCACGGCATAGCCATAGAAACCAGAACCATAATCCCCGGAAATGCCATCAATTTTAAGGGTTGATGGGTATGAATGGAACGCTGCCGGGCCAAACCCGTCTTGGGTAATGTTGGAAATTCCGCCCAAAAGTCCTCCGTAACCCACTTTCAACAAATACAGATCATCAGGTTTCTTTCGGAAGTGGCTCAATACGGGAATGGCATTCAACGATGATCCATAATGATGGATCTGTCGTTCGACACGCGATGTTTCCCCCGCCTTTCCTCCATACAAAAAGTCCCAATACCTCCTGGCATTGCCGTTATAGCCCCAATGCGGCATAGTGGGCATATAGGCCAAAATGGCATTCAGGGTAACCATCGCCTTTCGGTCATATCCGAAGTAATCTGACCACATATATACTTCCTCCTGCCCAGTGGAATCCCAGGGCATCTCACTGCCAAAGGGATAATCCAAGGCTTTCCAGTGGTCCGCCCTTTCCTTCATCCGTTTTTCCAGATCGGTGGCCATTTCCGTCAGCCCTTCGTTTTTCAGATCTTCCAAAATGAAGAGGAACACCGAACCTTCCATCTGCCCAAACTGGGCATAGTAGGGGGCTTTCTCCACCATGGCCACACTGGTGTGGTAGGCATTTTCCAAATACCAATCCCAAGGACGGTTGTCCACCAGTCCCTCCTGATAACGGGACAAACGGTACATTGTCCAATAGGCCGCTGCGACATGCGGATAATTGTACGATCTTCCCGGATCATTGGCATGCTTATGGTCCCATGCCGCCCAAGTATTGTAATTGATCTTATCACTATAAGTTCCTTTCGGCAAAGAGTCGGGTTCGTAATAGAAAACACTTTTCTTCACCCCATACTTTAGGGGCCCCTCATTGTACTGGATGCCTCCCCAAAGGGTTTCATCGACAAAGGCTTGTAATTTTTGAATCTCTCCTTTGTCGGGCTGCACCAACTGCTTCATCACGGCGGCCAACCAACTTCCAGCCCCGCCTTCGTCACTTAATCCACTGATCCAGACCCTTCCATCCTGTACCACCTGTTCTTTCTTTTCATAATCATAACTGATGGCCGATGGATTACGTCCAAAAGGGTCGTTGGGATCATCGAACCACTGTTCCGTGGTCAAAAAATGTCCGAAATCCTTGATGACCTCTGTTTCCGGTTTGATGGTTTTGTAATTGATGGTCTGCTCCACGCCATCAGCGTAGGTTATGGTAAGCCTTGCCCTGCCCCATTTTTTACCTTGGACACGATATTTTTTCTTTCCTGATGGGGTCTTGCCATCCTCTTTGATTTCCAAGGAACCTTTAGGTTCAATCTCCAAAGAAGCCACTTCACTTTTGTAATCAATGAACAACTGGCCCTCCACATCTTGGGGCAATACATAACCGGGCACCCCGACCGCTAAGGGATGCTCTTCCTTGACCAAGGTTTCCTGAATATTTTTGATTCCTTCGGAAAGGACAAATTTCAAGGAAAAGCTTTTTGTTTCCTTGGGCTGTAGGGTGAGCGATGTAGGCTCGTTCCACTGCTCCACACCTGTCCATTCTTTTTCTGCGTAGGCCTTACTGTGGACCATCCACTCGTGAAAACCTTCAAAAACGATACTCTTGGGCGTGGGGTCGTCCAATAAAGGTCTGTACGCCTCAAAGGCCATGTTCTCTTTGGGCAACACCAATAGTGCCGGGCCTCTTCCGCTCAATCTTTTCACTTCCAGATAGCCCGCATCTTTTCCAATGTAAGGATCAAAAAACACGTTTTGGGCATGGGTCTCGGTCAATGATTTCCCTTCAAGGATGTTATTGAAAATCATGGGAACGCCCAACGCCCCAATTTCCACGGGGACATTTTGTTTGTTGGTGATTTCAAAGCGCATCACCAATTGATCGTTGTCCAATTCATAATATCGTTTCACCGAAACCGGAATGTCACCGGGCAAGGTGTTGGCCAAATCGGCACCAGCAAGGATATTTCCACTGACCTCCAAAGGTTTTACGGCTGCACGGCTGGTGGCCGTGGAATAATTTTTCCAGATACCTTTGGCATCCTTTATCCGAAGGTTGATGTCGCCAAGGTGATAGAGACTGTCCTTATCCCTGATTTCGAGCCGTTCCCCGGGGGTAAAATCAAAGTAAGGCTCGCTGTTTGGATTAAGTGTAGCAACCGTTTGCGAGGCCCGCACCAATTTCAATTGAAAATCGGGGGTACTGAATTTTTGATAAACATCGGCAATGCCCAAGGTCGATTCTCTTTTTTCAACCCTGCTCCAATAGGTTTCTTGTGCTTTTAGGGTTGATATGGTGGCAAAACAAAATGCCGAGACCATCCAATACTTTATATGCTTCATTTTAGTGCTAGTTTGGTTTTTGGGTGAAGTGTCTATTGATACCTCCCTCCATCTTTAAAATAATCTGTAGGTTCTTATTGGAACGCTGTGGAGAACTTCCACTTGGTTTTATAGTTTTTGTTGAGCGGCAGGTCTTGCAAAAGACTGCGAAGGAGCTCCACTGGCATTCTTCCTTCTTGCATCACCCGATCGTGAAATTGTTTTTCTGTCCAACCCTTTTCCAACATTTCGTTTCGGAGCGCGTAAAATTGGAGGCCACCCATCATATAGGCCAATTGGTAGAGCGGTGGATAATTGGTCGTGAACGAACGCCGCACCTCTGCTTCGGCATTGGCATACTCGTGACCCACTTCATCCACCAAAAGGTCGATACACTCCTGTGGGGTCATTTCGCCCAAGTGGAATTTGAGCGAGAAAATGATCCGTGCACACCTGTGAATCCTCCAGAACAGCATTCCAAGTTTTTGCTCGGGTGTTTGCGGGAAATCCTTGTTCCATAGGTTAATTTCCCAATAGAGGGCCCATCCCTCTGTCCAAAAAGGGGTGGAAAAAGCCCTTCGGTAACTCTTATGACGGCTGGTCATGAAGTATTGTAGATTGTGTCCGGGCAACAATTCGTGCTGCACCGTGGGGAACGAGAAATTGGGATTGTTTCCGCGCATGCTCATCAACTTGTCGTCATGGTCCATTTCCATGGTCGGATAGGAAATGATGATGTCCCTTCCGCCCAAAAAGAACGGATTGACCTTCTGTCTTTCGGGGCTCATCATTTTCATGCCCCAGGTTTCCTTGGCCAAATCCGGCAAGGTGATCAAATCTCTTTCTTCAATAAACTCAACGGAATGTGAATACAGGTCCATGATGGCCTGTGGTTGCTCCCCGGCCGGAACGTAGGTGTTCTTCACGTGTTCCAAAGCCTTTTTCCAGTCATCGCCGTAGCCCAATTCACGGGATGCCTTTATCATTTCATTTTTGCACCACTCAAATTGTTCTTCGGCAGTTTTTATAAGTTCGGCCGGCGTGTAGGGAATGAATGCCATGGCAAGGCTTTCATTCAACGCGTCCTCACCAATTGGTTTACCTATAATGCCACTGCCATCGTCCTTGACACTGTTCTGTGCATAGTTGTTTTTAAGGAAATCCGCATAAGCGGTCAACTTTTCGTTCAGTTTTTTATAGGGTTCTTCCACCCACCAAGTAAAATCGGGGTCGTAGCCGTAATAAAAGTTATATGCTTCTTCCAATCCCCTTTGCAATGAAAGTACAATCGTCGAAGCTTTGTCCGCAGTTTGCCAGTCCTTAAATGGCTTTGATTTCCATGATTCCATTTCAGAATCAATGGTTTTGGTGGCATTTTGAAATAGCTGTGCCAAATTTTTGGCATCTGGTTTTTTGCCCCTGCGTCGTTCTTGGATGAACTGAAAGATGTCCTTGGCAAAATGGCCTACTTCATCAACTTCCTTGAAGGCATTGTAATCTTGGTTCAAAAAATACTCCCCTTTGGTCACCAAGTTCTTCAGAAGAACATAATCCACCTTCCCCTGTTGGGATAAAGAACCAAAGTCTATACTGGCCATTTTCTTTTCCCAGTCGGAATAGAATTTGGAAAAGCGCTGATAGTACTCTTCGGATTCGTCAACGATGTAGGTTCGGTCCAAGGCCCAATTGTCGGCTTCGAACTCCGTGACAAGGTCGGCCAATTGGCTGGTCTGCGCTGTTGCGAAAGAGCCAACCATGACCGCTGCAATGATTCCTATTTTTTTAAAACCCATATTGTTCATGTTTAGTTTTTGTCCGTTTCTACCTAAAGGTAGCGATTGGTTTTCATTGTATTGGTTTCATTGATAAAATGGACCTATTTCAAGGTGACATCCAAATAGACCGAATGACGCCCGTAGGTTTCATAAAACGGCTTATAAACCACACCGTCAATGATAAATTCAAGTGCCTTGGGGTCACCTTTTATCGTTTTTCCTATATCCTTGGCATCCAAAGTCACTTTACGCCATTCATTTCGCGGTTCAGTTTCTTGGGCCACCAACAAAATGGGGCCATAAAAAAGACTTGCTATGTTTTGTTGGTCCATCACTGGGTCCAAATGGAACTGGAACGGCATTTTTATCTCGATCTTATCACCATCTTTCCACTTGCGGCTCAGGGTAATGTAGGTTCCTGGTTTCGCCTCGACTTTTTCTTCCTTACCGTTCACTTTCACATAGAAACCTTTGGTCGCCCACTGTGGCACCCGGATATTGAGATCAAATTTTCCTTTGCCCTTGATGGTCAATTGGGTATTGTCCGCTTTTGGGAAAGCGGTTTTTTGCTCAACAGTGATATTCTTCTCGGTCCATTCCAAGGTTGATGGAACGAAGAGATTAACAAAAAGTGCACTGTTGTCCCTGCTTCTGAAATAGATGGAATTCTGGAGCTTGGTGCTACTCTCCAAAGCGGTACCGTTGCAACAGGTAAATCCGGTCATGTCCGAGTTGCCGAACCGTTTTACGGAACCCGGTCTCAAGGGCACGTGATAGGTATTGGCCGGGCTGTCCTCGGCCACGGAGGCAAGGATGTGGTTATACAGTCCACGTTCATAATAATCCATCAACTCTGTCCTTTGGTCAAAAAGAAACAGATTTTTGGTCAATTTCAGCATATTGTATGTGGCGCAGGTTTCATTTTGCCCCCCGGATGAAAACCCATTTTCGTACAATGAGGCCGGTTGGGCGATAAAACATTCGGCGTTCGTGGGGTTTCTTGCCCCGGCAACCCCGCCAATGCTGTACATATAATCATTTTTGGCTTTGTACCAGAAATTGTCGGCCACTTGGTAATATTCAGGGGATTCCGAATCGCGATATATTTCCAACGCCCCCACAATTTGGGGAATGTGCTGATTGGCATGCAATCCACGGAAGGAGTCCACATTTCTGGCCAATCCATGTGAATGTTCTGCATCGCCAAAAAACATTTTGATATTATCGAACAATTGGGCCACTTTGAGGTAACGGGGTTCATCGGTGATTCTATCTAAACGGGCCATGGCCTCGTTCATACCCCCAAACTCACCTGCAATATAAGTGTTCCACATGCTAATCAATGTATCGGTAGGTAGCTGGCTCAATCGGGCATATACCCAATCGCCCATTCCTTTGGCAATCTCAAGTGCTTTTTCATTTCCACTGGCTTCGTAAATGTCCATTAGTCCGGCCAAAATCTTGTGCAAGGTGTAATAGGGCGCCCAAATTTGCGTAGGTTGTGTTCCGTAGGTCGCTCCTTTTTCCAACATAATAAATTGGTCTGGCGGATAGGCGCTTATAAATCCTTCGCCCCAATTCCAATAATCAGTTCGGATACCGTTTTCGCTCAGATCAGAATCATAGGTTGATTTACCCGGACCTGGAGGAACCGCCGTTGGGTCTGCTTCGTATTCTCCACCTGTATTTACCGGCTTCCCTGACATTTGTGATAGCTTGTACAACACATCCACCATGTAATCCATTTTATCGGCAAAGTTGGCCTGTAGTTCTTTATCGTAACCCGTACTGGCATAGGCTTGGGCTATTGCCGTAAGGTAATGTCCTGTAGCATGCCCCCGTAATTTGGTTTCTTGACTGTCCCATACGCCCAAGGGTTTTGCTCCCTCTGGCTGTTTCTGACCAAAGGCATTTCGGAACATATAGAGAAAGGAATCCGGGTTGGTTTGGGCCAATGTGTTTATGAACTTATCACGATTTTCAATGAACTTTGTTGGTTGGCCATGGGCATCTGCATCCAGCAATACCTGATCCAATCCAAAAACGTCCAGTTTAAGGCTGGGTGTATCCGATTCTTTACCTGCTTTTACCGTAACTCTGGCCTTTGGTTGAAAATCCGTACCGGAAACCTGACCTGTGACCACATAATTTCCAGGTTTTGAAACTTCGGAATTATCTGTTGGGGATGGCCACAACACTCTCACTTTTGGGCCTTCGACTCCATTGCGATATGTGCCTTGGACGAAACGGGGCAATCTTGGTAAAAAACCTACTTCGGTTTCTACATCAACATCAGTAACACCTACCAAATATTCATTGTACAATTGTGGAGTATTTGGAGTGAATTTTGGAAGATCATCTTCTGGTTTCTCTCGTTTCACTATTTCGTCACCCTTCAGGGCTATGTAGTGTATCCTTGTTACCTGCTTTTGGCTCAATGGAATCCGATACAATCTAAAATCGTGAATTTTGGCATTGAGGTAAGGATTTCCTGATGTAATTGACCTACCTATATAAAGTAGATTTTCGTGCGTGAACAATTGCCCCAACTCCATATCCATATTTTCAACTTTGGCCACTTGCTTTCCATTGATGAAAGTGCTCATGGTTTTTGATGGAATATCGAGAACCACAGCAAGATGTACCCATTCGTCAGTTTCTATTTTTGAATCTGGTGAAAATGCTTCGTATGCTTTCTTGTCGTCTTTGATGATGACGGACTGAAATGCTTCATTTTCCCCAATGCCCGATGGTGCCACAAAAAGATGCGTCCTGTCATCCTTGCCGAAATCAAAAAGTCGTTGTCCGGGTTCCAAGGATTTAA
Source organism: Flagellimonas sp. B-3 (assembly GCF_056857835.1). Lineage (NCBI taxonomy): Bacteria > Pseudomonadati > Bacteroidota > Flavobacteriia > Flavobacteriales > Flavobacteriaceae > Flagellimonas > Flagellimonas sp. B-3. The sequence goes on along the minus strand of NZ_JBSXNW010000022.1, from coordinate 254,977 downwards.
AATTGACCCAAGCAGTGATGCTCAGGGATTCTTCCCCTTCCAAGGACTCACCGGGGATTGAAACATAAGATTCGCCATCCCCTGGCAAAACAAGTACCTTACCGAACTTTTCATCCTCGGCAAAACTGGCATTGGGGCCGTGAATCCTTCCATGCAAATTGTTTCGTGACCAATCCTTGGCATCGCCGTCAAAAATGTACCGGGCAATCATTGCGGTCTCACCAATTCCGTCCAAAATCTGATTGCCGCTCTGCGCTTGTACAAAACTTGTACACCAAGCGGAAAAAAACAATATCGTACCAACGAACAACTTACGTAACTTCATAATAAATCTTTTCTCCAATATTTATACTAACCTTTGGTTCTATGTGTTTTCAATTTTTCTATTCGTAGATTTCTTCCCAAGAAGGGGGATCAACACCCATCAAGTGTTTCACAAAAAAATCCTTGCGTTTCCGTTCCCCAAATTCCCCACCGGAAGAATGTCCCATTCCGGGAATGGTGATCAACTCAAAATCTTTGTTGGCTTTGATCAAGGCATTGGCAAACTGCATGGTGCTGGCCGGATCTACGTTGTCGTCCACCTCGCCCAAAATGAGCATGAGGTTACCGCCCATTTGGGCTGCATTTTCCACATTGGAACTGGCTGCGTAATGGGGGCCAATGGGATAGCCCATGAACTGTTCGTTCCACCAGATCTTGTCCATCCTGTTGTCGTGGCACCCACATGAGGAGACCGCTACATCATAAAAATCCGAATTGAACACCAAGGCTGCCGCCGCGTTCTGTCCACCAGCAGACGTTCCGAAAATTCCAACCCTTTCAGCGTCCATATAGGGATACTTTTTGGCCGCTTCCTTGATCCATATCTTCCGATCGGGAAAACCACCATCTTTTAAATTCTGCCAACATACGTCATGAAAAGCCTTGGAACGGTTGGAAGTGCCCATCCCATCTATCTGAACCACAATGAAACCCAATTCGGCCAAGGAGGACATGGACCAGTTGTAGGCCCTGAAATCCTTGGGCACAAAGGAACTGTGGGGTCCGGCGTAAATATATTCAATGACCGGATAGGTCTTGTTAGGGTCGAAAGAAGTCGGCCGAATGATAATGCCCCAGATATCGGTAACGCCGTCCCGGCCCTTTGCCGTAAACACTTCGGGGGCGATCCATCCTTCTTTCAGCAAAGCGGAATGGTCGGCCTTTTGCAACTGCATAATGGTCTTACCGTTTTTTGATGATTTCAAAAGCGTGATAGGTGGTGCATCCACCCGTGAATATTGATCGACATAATAGGCGTAATCGTTGGAAAATGTGACCTCGTGGTTGCCATTTTCTTTGGTGAACCGGGTGAGGTTCTTTCCGTCAAAACCAACCTTGAAGTAATGCAGAAAATAGGGATCTTGATCCTTGTCCAGTCCGCTTGCCGTGAAATACACTTCCCTGTTCTTTTCATCCACATGGATGACCTTGCGCACTACCCAATCACCTTTGGTGAGCTGCTTTTTCACCTGTCCGGTCGCCCCGTCATAAAGATATATGTGGTTCCAGCCGTCCCGCTCGGAAGTCCATATAATTTCCTTGCCGTCGGCCACATCGTATCGGTATTTTTTACTGCTGTAGTCAATGAATGTGTCACTGGTCTCGCTTACCAATACCTTCACGTTTCCAGTGATGGCATTTACCTCGATCACTTTGTACGCTTGGTGCCCCCGTTGGTTATATTCGAAGGTAAATGCGCGGCTGTCCTCCCTCCAATCCATATTGTTCAGTCCAAATTGATGGTTGAATTCGTCCGTTGGAATCGGGATATGTTTTTGAGCATCTACCAAAAACAGTTGTGGGCTTTTGAAGGGAAGTTCATCCCCTGGCTTCAAATAATCCCTGGATTGCAACTTGGGCTGAAATTGGTCCTCTGGGCTGGATTCCACAAAGTAAATTTTACGGTCGTCACCAGGGCGCACCTTGTAGGCCATGATTTTTTTGCCGTCGGGGGACCATTTGATATAAGTGGAATAGAAAAACCCGGGAGCGCCATCATAGCTCAACTGGGTTTCCTGTTTGGTCTTGTTGTCCTTAATGTATACGTTGTTGTTTTTGATGAATGCGGTCATAGTGGAATCCGGGGAAACCACGGGCGGATTGTTTTTCTCATCAAACCTGCTGCCCCAATAGCCTCTGTTCCTGCTTCTATCCTCCACATTCGCTTCAATTACCGTCAGTTTATTGGCATTGGGACGATAGGAAACCCTTGCCTTGTCAAAAATGAATTTCAACTCGCTCAAATCCGTATCAAACTCCAGTTCACTAATCTCTATGTTCTTCGGATCTACATCCTGATCAAATTCTTTGGAAAGCAATTTGGCCAAGACCTCATGATCAAAACATTTTGCTTGCGTTTTCTTGATGGCATCCACCCATAAATATTCTTTCCCCTCAGCAGTATTGTTAACATACCATAACAGGTTGTTTTCAAGCCAATGAAAAGTTGAGGGCGAGTTGATGACCTTGTCCCGGAACAGGGAATCCAACGCTATCGCCTTTTTATATTCCGCTAAAGTTCCTTGGGCAAATGATGTGCCTACTGTTATAAGTATAAAAAATACACTTATTTTTTTGACAAAAGATTCCATAGTTTAAATAAGTCTAAAACTAGAGATAATCTCCCGTTGTACGCCAATCCAAATTATCATATACTTATACTATATTACCCTTAACACCACTTTAAGCACAAAAAGATGCAAGTTTATAGTAATGTAGTCTGGATATTGCGGATTTGGTTATTTGAACCTGTCCGGTGAAAGTGATGCAAGGTTTACCATGGTTTTTGCCTTGGCTATTTCTTGTGCCACCAACTTTCCGGTTACAGGTCCCAAGCTCCACCCCATCATGGCGTGACCTGCAGCAATGGTCAGGTTATGGTACTTGGAAGTTTTGCCAATGTAGGGCAACCCATCTGGGGACACAGGCCTGAGCCCGGATGTTGCCTTGTTCAATTCGTCTGCCTGTATTTCAACATCCCGATAGTGGGTCTTAACAGCCTTGGCCAAGGCCTCGACCCGTTCCTTTTGGATGGTGTCGTTGTTGCCTGAGAATTCCATGGTGCCTGCGAAACGGGTAAAACCGTTCATTGGGGTCACCGCCATTCGGGCGTCCACCAAAATGGTCGGCAAAGTAATACCTGTGGGTCTGTTCACATCCATACTGTATCCTTTTCCTCCTTGGATGGGAATATCCAAACCAATGGATGAAACTAGTTTTGAAGTCCAGCTTCCACTGGCCAGTACAAATTCATCGGCCTTAAAAACGGTATCCTTGGTCTTCAAGGAGACTATTTTTTCCTCTTTAACGGTAAACCCTTCAACCTTTTGGTTGAACTTAAACTCCACACCTTGGGACAGTAGCCAATTCTTTAGTTGTTGCATAAAATGGTTGGGGGTCATGTGGGCATCACACTGGTAGTGCACCGCTCCCTTTACCTTATTGGAAAAAACGGGCTGGATTTCTTGCAGCTTTTCCTTGGAAAGTATGGACGCCTCCAGCCCTTCTCTTATGGCCTGTTCGGCTACTTCACGTTCTTCATGTTCGGCTTTGTCCGAACAATAGGCCATCAGCACCCCTTTTCTTTCATAATGAAAATCAAAATCGTGGGAAGCCAAAAGCTCTTCGTACAGATCTCTGCTCTTTAGGTTGAGTTCCTTGAGCACGGGCATTGCTTTTTTGACCATGGAGGTGGTCGCCGATTTTTTAAAAAGCAGGGCCCATTTAAAGAATTCCATATCCCATCTGGGCTTTATATACAAAGGACTGGAACTGTTGAGCATCCATTTAAGGCCTTGGGTAATGATTCCCGGTGTGGCCAATGGAATAAAATGGCTCGGTGTGATGTATCCAGCATTGATAAATGAGGCCCCGCTGGTCATATCGGTTTGGTCCAACACAGTCACTCCATATCCTTCATGTACTAAATAATAGGCACTAAAAAGCCCGGAGATTCCTCCCCCTACAACAATCACTTTCTTCATTTTGGAACATTGGTTTATAATACCTGGAACCCATGGGCGTATGGGTCGTCATCGTCTATAATGATGTTGTTATAGCCCGTTATCTGTGCCCATCCTTGAATACTGGGTACAATAGCCTTTTTGCCAGCCAATGTGGTTTCCTTCTCAATCCTTCCAACAAATTTGCTTCCAATAAAGCTTTCATGAATAAAAGGTTCACTTGATTTCAATTTTCCTTTGACGTACAATTGCGCCATTCGGGCCGAGGTTCCCGTACCACATGGGGAACGGTCTATGGCCTTGTCCCCATAAAAAACGGCATTTCTTCCTGAAGATGTTGGGTCGATGGGATCTCCTGTCCAGAGCATGTGGCTGACATCCCTGATGGTGCTATTTTCGGGGTGGATGAACATATCTGGGTATTTCTCATTGATTCGTTTCCGGACTACTTGGGAATAATGAATAATCTGTCCTGCCGTAAAATCTTGCACACCTTTGAAGTTTTCTTGGGGGTCCACGATGGCATAATAGTTTCCGCCGTAAGCCACATCAAAAGTAATTTCACCCAGTTCAGGACACTCAATGGTCAAGTTTTCGGCGGCCAAATAGGATTTCACATTGACCAAACGGACCCAATCCACTTTCTTTCCAGTCTGCTGGTATTCAATTTCCACCAGTCCCGCAGGAGCTTCCATCTTGATTTTTCCGGGTATTTTGGGAACGATCAATCCCTCTTCAATGGCCACGGTAATGGTTCCGATGGTCCCGTGTCCGCACATGGGTAAACAACCAGAGGTCTCGATAAAGAGAATGGCAAAATCATTTTCGGGTTCATGAGGTGGGAGCAAAATGCTCCCACTCATCATATCATGTCCCCGAGGCTCAAACATTAACCCTTTTCTAATCCAGTCAAATTCCTTAAGGAAATGCTGTCTTTTTTCACTCATGTTGCCCCCCACCAAATTGGGGCCGCCCCCTGCCACAACCCTTACCGGATTCCCGCAGGTATGTGCATCAACACAAAAAAAAGTTTTTCTTGCCACTCGCTGTCTTTAAAACTGACACATTTATTTTTAATAGATTTCTACCTGTATACCTTACCCCTTTAGATGGTCGGGTAACAGATTTTTTGGGAAAGACTGATAGCTTACAGGCCTTACCCATCTTTTGATAGCGTGTGTACCCACTGCCGTAAATCGGGAATCCGTAGATGCCGGATATGGGCCACCGTGCTGCATGGATGGACATACCTCTACTCCTGTGGGAACTCCATTGTAGATAATTCTACCTACTCGATTCTGAAGGGTGTCCACGATTTCCATTAAATCAAGGGAATCAATTTCCTCTGCGATAAGGGTACCCGTCAATTGTCCTTCCAGTCCTTCTATAATCTGCAAAAGCTCTGCTTCATCCTTGCATTGAACCACCATGGAAAAAGGTCCGAAAACTTCTTGGTGCAATTTGGGATTGGCCAAAAAATCTGTTCCAGATACAGTTGCAACCACTGAAGCTGCATAATTGGGTTCTAAATCTCCTTCAACTTTACCAACAACTTCTACTCCTGATTGTGAAGTTACATCGTCTCCTTTTTTTTCGTAGCCACTTTTAATATTTGGATGCAGCATGCACTGAGGATCCAAAGCAATGGTCTCTTTTGCCAATTCTTTGACAAAATCTTGGGTGTTTTCATTCTTTATCGTCAATAAAAGTCCAGGATTGGTACAGAATTGACCTGTTCCCAAGGTAATGGATCCCGCATAAGTCTTTGCTATTTCATTTCCTCTTTTGGAAATGGCACTGGGCGTTATGATCACCGGGTTGATGCTTCCCATTTCCGCAAATACGGGAATAGGTTCTTCCCTTTTTGCCGCTAGGTCAAACAGTGCTCTTCCTCCTGTGATGCTTCCCGTAAAACCGACCGCTTTTATCTTGGGATGGTTCACCAAATCAACCCCTGCCTGAATACCTCCATTGATACTGGAGAACACTCCTTTGGGCATTCCGGTTTTCCCTGCAGCCCTTACAATGGCAGAGGCCACCAATTCTGAAGTTCCGGCATGCATGGGGTGCGATTTAACAATTACGGGGCAACCTGCCGCTAAAGCACTAGCTGTATCGCCCCCAGCAGTGGAATAGGCCAATGGAAAGTTACTGGCCCCGAATACGGCCACTGGCCCCAAGGGAATCATCGTTTTTCTCAAATCATCCTTTGGTAATGGTTTCCTATCCGGTTGGGCTGCATCAAAGGTGTTTTCCCTCCAATCGTCATTGGCAACTAGTTCAGCAAAGGACCTTAACTGGTTCATTGTACGTCCTCTTTCTCCCTTTGCTCTTCCTTCGGGAAGCCCGGACTCTGTAACGTACATATCTACCAACTCTTGATCCAGCGTCAAAATTTCATCGGCAATGGCATTCAAGAAAGCTGCTCTTTGCTTGCCTGATACTTTTCGATAAACTTTAAAAGCATTCCACGCCGAGATAGCAGCCTCTTCAATTTCTTCTTTTGTGGCTTCCACAAAAGTTGTGGGGTTTTCAATGTTCAATTTGGGATTGGTTGTTTTGAAAACAACATTTCCCTTTGCGCTAAAATCTCCTGCTATACAGTTTTTTCCTGTAATCATACTTCACTTTTTAGGTTTTTATATTCCGGGAGTACCGGTCTGTTTTTCATGGCATCGTCGATAACCTTGATCACCCGCTCCCTTTCTTTACCCTGCAAGGGCAATCTTGGTGCCCTGACATGTTCGGTCCCGATTCCTGTGGCCACTTCGGCCAATTTGATGTTCTGCACCAATTGCGGGCTTATGTCCAACTCCAGCAGGGGCATAAACCATCGGTATATATCCAAGGCTTCGTTGATTTTGCCCGCTTTTACCAATTCATAGATGGCGACGGTCTCCGCTGGATAGGCACAGACCAACCCGGCTACCCAGCCGTCCGCTCCTATCACCAAACTCTCTAGACCCAGTGTGTCCACGCCCGTAAAGACCTTCAAACGGTCACCGAAGCGGTTCTTTAATCGGATGACATTGGTGATGTCTCTTGTGGATTCCTTAATGGCCTGAATATTGTCACATTCCAACAACTCCTCCATCATGTCCAAAGTTACCTCAATTTTATAATCCACCGGATTATTATAGATCATTATGGGAAGCGAAGTGCTGTTTGCTATGGCCTTAAAATACACTACTGTTTCATGATCGGTTGCCTTATACCTCATGGGAGGCAACACCATAAGTCCTTTAGCACCCAATTTTTCTGCATTTTGTGCCACGGCTATGGCTTCTTTGGTACTCTGCTCTGCAATATTGATAATTACAGGAACCTTATGGCCTACAATTTCCAAAGCGGTCTTGATCAAGGTTTCTTTTTCCTCATTGGCCAGAGTGCTTGCTTCACCCAGAGTGCCGCCCAAAATGATTCCATGAACCCCAGCTTCCACTTGAGCCCTAATATTTTTTTCAAACATGGCAAGGTCCAATTTGTCCTCACTTGTAAATTTTGTTGTTACAGCAGGCATAACGCCTTCCCAATGTATCATAATGCTTAGTATTTTGATTACAAAAATAAAATACAACAAGCCAAGAATCGGTCTATTTATTAGCTCGTTGTGATACTATATTGACCCAAATTGTTGACCAAGGACGATTTTTTAACGATATTTGTATAAAAAATGAAAGTTCTCCCATTCAAAATACCAAAACCCAAAGATGAAGCCTTGGTCTACCAGGTAGACCGGGAACGGGTTTTTTATGACCAGCTTCATCAACATGCAGAAATTCAGATAAGTTATATAGCCAAAGGTGCCGGGTCTCTGATCGTGGGCGATTCGATCAGTGATTACAGCGAAGGGGACATCTTGGTTATTGGAGGGTATGTGCCCCATGCATTTAAAAGTGATGTTTCGGCTTCACCAAAATCGCTTATGTACACTTTGTTTTTTGACATCAATTCTTTTGGCAAGGATTTCTTCCGTATTACAGACCTTTCGGCAACTAAAGAGTTTTTTAAAAAATCGGAGCTTGGAATGCGAGTGATTTCCAATACAGAAATCATTATTGAAGAGTTCAACAAATTAAAGACGCAGAACAAAGTGGAGCAGATAGCCACGCTTTTGATCATTATCAGCCATATAATGCAATCGGAAACTGAGCCTTTGTCTTCCTTTGTATACAGAAAGTCGTTCTCTGATGATGAAGGGAAACGGATGAACGATGTGTTCAAATATGCCATGGACAGGTTTCACGAGCCCATTAACCTTGATGAGGTGGCGGATGTAGCGAATATGAGCAAAAATGCTTTTTGCCGGTATTTTAAAAAGCGAACGAACAAGACTTTTTTCCAATTTTTGATCGAAATACGGATAGAGAATGCCTGCAAGCTTATTTTAAGCAACCCAGAACTTGCCATTTCCATGATTTCCGATCAATGTGGCTTCAACAATATTGCAAATTTTAATAGAAAATTTAAAGAATTGAAGGGCTGTTCCCCCACACAATTTAGGGCCCAGTTTTAATTTGATCCTTATCCCATAAGGAAAAGAACTTGGGTTTCTTTCTTCTTGAAATTTACACAAGCCATAAAATTATAAAAGCGGATGGAGACCCATCCGCTTTTTCACTAAACTACAAACTCAAATAATTACTAAATAAGAATATGCTTGAATCGTATTTTTAATTTAATACCCAGGATTCTGACTTAGATTGGTATTGGTATTCCTCTCTTCCAATCCTATTGGGAACAGGATGGTATGGTTTCCTTGGGGGGTGTGGTTATACCAGTTCTTGGTCTGGAACACCCCAAATCGGATCAAGTCTGTCCTTCTTCTGGCCTCTGCGGCAAATTCCCATCCCAACTCATCCAAAAAGCGTCCATAAGGCACTGCTGACTGGTCTCCTGGATCATCAATGGTTCCATCTTCGGCCAAAGTACCGTACTCCACTGTGGTATCACCTTCCAATTCAGCTCCGGTAACTGTTGCTTGGGCAGGGTCCTCAAAGGAACGCATACGCACTTCGGTTACAATGGCTGCTGCTTCATCGCTCTTGTTGGTTCTAAGGAGTGCTTCGGCCTTCATCATGAGCACATCGGTATATCGCAAGAAGGGAAAATCAACACTTAGTCCTCCTGTTGCTCCTGATTCTATCTCATATTTTCCACATCGGAAACCATCGGTAAAATCACAATCATAAATACTTGGCATTTCTTTTCTCAAGGTCATTACCACACTACCATCCGATGCATTCAATTGGTCTCCCATCAACCAAGTATCCTCCAAACGGTTGTCGTTTGGATCATAACTATCTATAAACTGTGGGTTACAGCTAGACCCTCCCCAAGGTTGGGCCTGCATATCAAAAACCAATCGGTGATCGGGCAAAAGCATTTTCATGTGAGCACTCCATTGTCCCGCAAAAATTTGATCATAGGGTATGGCAAACACCATTTCTGGATTGGTTTCATTATCTGTTTTGAAAATGTCGGAATAACTAGGCGACAATTCAAATGCATTGCTGTTGATGATTTCGTTACAAGCTTCTATGACCTTGCTCCATTGTGGGGTTCCGGTGTACACTTCGGCATTGAGATATACTCTGGCCAATACGTGATAAGCGGCCCATTTGGTCATACGTCCGTATGTAGATTGATCAACGGTTTCTGTTAAACTGGGTATAACCTCGGTCAATTCAGATACTATAAAGTTGTATACCTCTGTACGGCTACTTTGTTCCGGAAGCTCATCACTATAACTTGCAATAATTGGCACATTTCCATGGGTATCTACCAACATGGAGTAATACAGTGCCCTCAACGCCCTCATTTCGGCAACGATGGATGCTGCTTGCTCCTCACTAACGGGAAGTTCTCCCGATTCTATCTGAAGTATTACCCTGTTGGCACTATTGATTCCGTTGAAACAGCTAATCCATGTGTTTCTTGGCTGCCATTGGGTCTCTGTCCATTCGTGGAAATGCATCCGCTTGTAGGTACCTCCATCATCCCATCCGTTGGGTCTTGTTGGGGTTACAAACATATCGCCAGGTTCTTCCTGTAGATCAAAATATCCTTGCCATCCCATTACAAAACGCATGGGTGTGTAGGCCGAGGCCATTACCGAAATTATATCCGACTCGGATGGCGTGAACGAAGACTCGGTTACTTCCGAGTATACTTCCTCTTCCAGGTCGGTACACCCGATTGGCAGCAGTACTAAGCCGACAAGGAGTGTCAATAATTTTATTTTAAGTGAAATCACTTTGTTTATTATATTTTTCATAATCTTATTTTTTTAGAATGTGAAGTTGATACCCAATGTAAATGTCCTGATGGAAGGATATTTATCCCTCTCATCATTACCAGGGGACAATCCATTTCTGTTCACTTCAGGGTCTATCCCCTTATACCCTGTTATGGTAGCCAAGTTTAGACCTGATGCGTAAATGCGGAAGCTCTGGGCAAACTTAATGGCATCTTTTGGCAAGGTGTAGCCCAAGGTAACATTGTCTATCTTCAAGAAGTCCCCATCTTCTACATAATAACTCACAAATCGCTGCACATCTTGCAATACGGCTTTGCCGTAAACCATATCGTAAGCAGAATCCAAGGTATTGTAGCTTATTGTAGGGTTTTCATAGAACATACGGGAGAAATTCAATATCTGATAGTCCAAGGCGCCTCTTAAATTGACCATTAAATCCCAGTTCTTGTACCTTACCGTATTGTTCCAACTGTAATATGCCTTTGGCAGTCCGTTACCCAATACCTGCCTGTCATCATTAGTGGCTTCGGTGGCTGGAACCAAAGATCCATCAGGTCTTTCTATGACCCAAATACCGTCATCGTTAATGTCTACACTTTTAAGTCCATAAAAATTACCGATCGGTTGGCCTTCTTGCACACGGTGCGTACTTATTTGGATAGGCTCTCCGGTATAACCTTCATCAAAGAAATCATTGGTCAACTGGAATTCATCATTGGAAAGCGACATGATTTCGTTGGTGTTTGTAGAATATGTCAAGTTAGCGGTCCACTGAAAATTATCTGTTTGGAACGGAGTTACATTCAATAAAAACTCTAGACCGGTATTCTTGATTTGCGCAACGTTGGCGGCAATGGTACCGAAAAAGTATGGAGGTGTTGGCACACTATAATTGAACAATGCATCCTTTGTGGTTCTGTTATAATAATCAACAGATCCATTGATTCGTCCATCAAGAACACCAAAGTCCAATCCTAGGTTAAACTCTTCCTTTTTCTCCCAACGTAAATTTGGATTGGCATTACGTGAAGGTATCAGTTGCCTTACCCATTGTCCGTTATTCAAGAAATAATCCCCGTAGGTAAGTCCGCTCAATGATTGATAATTGGAACCTGCATTGATTCCTGTAACCCCAAAGCCAGTCCTTAACTTTAGGTTGGAAAGCCAATCCCAATTTTCCGCAAAGGATTCTTGGTTTACACGCCATCCCACTGACACACCTGGGAAATTACCCCATTTATAATCCTCACCAAATCGAGAGGAACCTTCACGGCGCAAACTGGCCATTAACAAATAGCGATCATCATAATTATAAGTGACCCTAGAGAAGAACGCAATCAATTTATCGGAATTCTTGTAGCTGCCCATTCCGGCCTCACCCAATTGAAGTCCTTGTCCGCTACCAAGGTTGTTATAAGTAAAGCCATCTGTTGGAAAACGTCGGTTTGTGGCCCAAAAGCCTTCGTTGGTATTATCTTCATAATTGTAACCTACCAAACCTGTTACTTTGTGTTTTCCGAAGCTATTGTCGTAATCCACGGTAAACTGACCGTAGTTGCCCACATAATCATCGGTACCTCTAGAAGCAAACCCTTCTTGTCCGTTTTTTGTGGTGGACACGTGGTCTTTGGTTTGGTAAAACCCTCTTATATTGGAGTTTCCTTTACGGGTGTACAATCCTTTAACCGTAACATTATCACCAAAATCATAGCTTAAAGAAAAGTCAAACCTTGTGTTTCTATACCTGTTCTGGCCTATGGTCTCTTCAATATACGCAACTGGGTTATCGTAGAAATATACATCTCTTTCGTACCAGCTTCCATCTTCATTGTATACCGGCTCAGTAGGGTTCCTAATAATGGCCTGTCTGTATATGTATGGGTTAAAGCTTTCACCGTCACCAAGGGCATTATATGTTTGTTCGCTTAAAATCACCCCAACATTGGCCTTTAATCGGTTATCGAACATCGCGTGGTTTACACTTACTCTGGCTGTGTGTTTTTTATTGTCCGATTTCTGAAAAATACCTTCTATATCTCGATAGTTCAATGAAGCTGTCATATTGGAAGTTGAGTTCCCTCCCCTGAAAATAAGGTTGTGTACTTGGCTAAAGGCATCTCGGGTAATCTCATCAACCCAATCTGTATTTGCACCAAAATCTTGAAGATTGGCCCCATTAAAGGTGTATCCCTCTTCAAATTTTTGTCTTAGTTCACCTGCATCCAAAAAGTTCATTCGGTTGGCTATGGTAGAAAGTGAAGCGTACCCATTATACTCAATGGTCGATTTCATGTCATTTGTTCCTTTCTTTGTTGTGATGATAATCACGCCATTAGTGCCCCGGGTACCGTATATTGCCGTAGCGGAACCATCTTTAAGTACATCAATGGATTCGATATCCTCGGGTGCCACGGTATTTAAACTCCCCGGAACCCCATCGACCAAAACCAAGGGGTTGGTTCCACCCAAAATTGAAGATGTACCCCTTAAATTAATCTGTGTGCCTTCGGTCGGGTCGCCAGAGGGAGCCGAAACGGACAGACCCGCAACTTTACCTTGAATAAGCTGTGCGGCATCCTTTACGTTACCCTGCACAAAATCCTCCGATTTTACCGTTGCCACCGAACTGGTCACATCGGCACGTTTTTGCGTACCATAACCGATTACCACCACTTCGGAAAGTTGCTCTAAATCCTCTTTAAGCACCACATTTATGGTAGATTTTCCTTGTGCCGGTATTTCTTGGCTCACAAAACCTAAATAAGAAAACACCAATACTGCATCGGATTGCGAAGTTGTAATCTCATAATTTCCATCAAAATCGCTGGCAGTACCATTGGTGGTATTCTTTTCCAATACCGATACACCTGCAATAGGTATCCCCTGCTCATCTGTAATGCTACCCGTAACCGTCTGTTGGGAAAACCCAGCTTGCGCCATGAAAACGCAGAGCAAGGACAAAACAATCTGTTTTTTTAAACGATTGGTTCCCAGACATTCTTTAAATAAAAAGCTAGCCAATTTCATAATACATTTTAATTTGTTTAGTTAATTCTCCAAGTAAAAAACCATTGCTCAACATCGTTAATGTTTTATTAAAGATTAATAAGCGTTAATTTCACACTTGTAAATGTAAACTTATGTATCAGAAGATTTCTGGAAATATTATCCGGTTTTGATATTATATTGACCAATCAAGGCTATTTTCTTTATCATAATCGACTTAATCCTATCAATACACCTATATTAAGTATAATTTACACACTTGTTTCTAAGGGGTTGTTATTATTAAAAATTGGAAAGACACCCTTTTTACCTTCCATATAATCCTATCCCAAAAAAGAAACACATCATTCCACCAACTCAAATTAAGTGCAGATAAAACCCTAACTTTAAAAGCCAATTTTTTAGACTTTGTACACCATAATTGACATAGAAACCACAGGTAACGGAATCAAGGGAAATAAGATCACCGAAATCTCTATTTTTAAATATGATGGTAACCAAGTCGTGGATGAATTCACTTCACTGGTAAACCCTCAATGTCCCATTCCCTATTTTATAACCGGACTTACAGGAATTGACGACCAAATGGTGCAAAATGCACCTACCTTCCCGGAAATTGCAGATACTGTAAAATTTATTACGGAGGGTTGCATTTTTGTGGCCCACTCCGTTAATTTTGATTATGGTGTGATCAAAGAAGAGTTTCGACAAATCGGCATTGATTTTACTCGTAAAAAGCTCTGTACGGTACGTTTATCCCGTAAGTTGATTCCCGGTCTACGTTCTTACAGTCTGGGAAAGTTGTGTTCTGCGGTCCAAATTCCCTTGGTGGATCGCCACCGTGCTCGGGGAGATGCGCATGCTACAGTGCTTTTGTTTGAAAAGCTTTTGAGAAAACCTGAATCGGAAGTGGTTTTTAAAAAGTTTTTGAATGCCCGAAGTCAAGAAGCCACCCTTCCGCCCCATCTGCCCAAATCCGTTTTTGACAAGATTCCCCAAAAACCCGGCATCTATTATTTTATGAACCAAAAAGGGGAAATTATTTATGTGGGAAAGGCCATCAACTTAAAAAAAAGGGTGTTGGGACATTTTTACGACAAGAGCCGCAAAGAAATCCAAATGTGCAGCGAAACGGCCAATATTGACTTTAAGTTGGCTGGCAGCGAATTGGTGGCCCTTTTGATGGAATCCGCAGAAATAAAAAGATTGTTCCCACCATACAACCGTGCCCAAAAAAGAACAGGGAGACAATATGCCATTTTTGCCTACGAGGACAGAAACGGAATAATGCACCTTGCCTACAATACCATTAAAGGGGTTCCCAACCCATTAAAAGTGATTCATAACCAAACAGAGTGCCGAGCATATTTGGAAGAAGTGTGCAAAAGTTTTTCGCTCTGCCCAAGGTATTGCCATTTACAACAGACCAACGCGGCTTGTTCCCATCATGAGATAAATTCCTGCGGAGGTATTTGTACGGGCGATGAAAATGCCGAAGATTACAACCAAAAGGTTGAAGAAGCGATTGCGAACATGAAACTATTGACTTCGGAGGTTCGAATCATCAAGGAAAAAGGCAGGGATGAAAACGAAAGTGCCGTGGTTTTGATTGCGGATGTTATTTACAAAGGTTTTGGTTTTATTGATACCGATATTCAAATTTCAACCATAGATGATGTTGAGGCCTTTATCACTCCACAAAAACATACCGTGGAAACCGAAAGTATTCTTACCCAATATTTTTTGAAGCACGACAAGAGCCAAATACTTGTCCATTAAAGCAATCTTAGCCTTAAGCTATGCTTCTGGCTTCAAAGTCACTTTAAAACGAGCCGAATCATTCAGTTTTTGAAATCCTTTGTGCAATTCGGTTTGATTTACGGCATAGGGGTAAAACGATATGGGTTCAATACAGACCATATTCCGCACCTCTGTCCAGCACATAAAATTTCCAAAACCTTCGGTTTCAATGGTGATTTGTTTCTCATCTTTAAGTGTGATGGAAGCGCAATCTGCCACTTGAAGCGCCCGACTCCCAACTTCCAAAACCTCATCCAACGTAATTTCTTGTCCCTTGGCCACAATCATTGGCGATTTTGAATGTAATTTAAAAGCAGGATGATACCCTAACATAAAAGGCATTCCCTTTTCTCCATAGATTTTAAAATGAATTTCCAATCCATCATCGGTCAATAAGAAGGATTTCTCGAACCTAAAATCGTAAGGCCATGATAAAACTGCTTCGGTGGATTTTTCCGGAAATTTTGAATTGGAAACTTCGGTTCCCGATTGGTATTGCTTTACAAAAACGGCAGAAGTATCGGTTTGGTGCTCCAAATTGTACTCCATTTGTCGCAAAAGTCCATGTTGGTCTTGAATTGCATCCCCTTTTGGTGTTTTTACATGAAAATCAGACTCGTTTACCGGACCGATTATAGGGAACATTTCAGTATCGGTGCTGCCCCACCCCGGGCTTCCTTTTTGGTGAATAAATTCGTGTCCGTTTACTTCATAGCCCACAAGTTCCCCCGCATCAATCTTTACTACGGAAGTAGTTGTTTGTAGTGTTACCATTATTTGGTGTTTATCAATCGGTAAATCAAAATGGCAGTACGTTTTGTCAACGCTTCAATGGTATTCAAGTTAACGGTTTCCTGAGGGGTATGTGCTCCAGAGCCCATAGTGCCCAATCCGTCCAAGCCATCCACATAATTGGCAACAAAAGAGATATCGGCAGCACCTCTTTTGCCAGGGTCATAGGCCAAGACTTCACCTTGTTTTAGATCCAAACTTACATCATTAAGTGTGCTCAACAATGCACGATTTCCTTCTGTAGGACCCATGGCAGGGTAGCTATCGGTAAAACTAATACTTGCTGAAGTCTGTGGAAGATTATTGGCTGCGATTTCCCTCATTTTGGCTCTAGCACGTTCTTTTTGCCCTTCGGATATAAATCGAAGTCCACCTTTAACCACAGCTTTTTGAGCAACCACATTGGTCTTTCCGAAGGCATCACCCTTGCTGGTCAGTTCATCATAATTCACAAAAGTTCCACCAAGCAGTACACCTGGATTAAAGGTTAGCAAGTCCTCCCCTTTTACATCAGTGTAAAATTGATGTAGGATTCGGGACATTTCAAAAATGGCACCTGCTCCTGTATTTTCACTAAAAACACCAGAGGAATGTGCACGTTTACCCTCAACCTCAACTGCCCATCCCGAGGATCCTCTTCTAGCAACAGTGGCATAGTTGAAGCCCGTGGAGGTTTCAAATCCCAAGGCTACATCGCTTCGCTTTGCGGCATCAATCAAATCTTTTCTACTGATGGACAAAGGCTTACCTGTACTCTCTTCGTCCCCAGTAAAGGCTACAATAATCTGTGCATCATCCAACAGACCATTGTCCGATAATGCTTTTAGGGCATACAGTACAATTACATCGCCGCCCTTCATATCGTTGCCACCCGGGGCATGGGCAATACTGTCGTTAACCATTTCAAAAGTTTGAAACGGACTGTCTTCCTCAAAAACGGTATCCAAATGACCAATAAGCAGCAGCTTTTTTCCTTTTGAGCCAGAGGTTTCGGCAAATAAGTGACCTGAGCGGTTCATTTCGGCTGGCATTTCTATCCACTTGGTCTCAAATCCGATATTGTCAAAGGCATCTTTAAAAACCATACCCACTTTTTTAACGCCTTCGGCATTAAGGGTACCGCTATTTATGTTCACTACCCTTTCCAAAAAATCAATTGCATCGGAATTATTTTTTTCAATGGTCGAAACAATCTTTTTTTCGGTTCTGGAAAGTTTTTGTGCAGTTATGGATGCAGTTAAAAGCAAAGCAAATAAGGTGGAATAATATTTAAATGTCATGGTGGGTTATTTTGTTTTACAAGTTATCAATTTAGATTGAAAAGCCCACACGGGAAAACGGCTTCTATTCGAATTGAATGGCTTTTACCGGTGTTATTTTAGTGATGATGTACGATGGCACCAAAAGCATCAATAAACAAAGCAACATCACCCCGATGTTCAAAAGCAAGATGGTCGGCATATCCATGTGCACGGGAATGTAGTCGATGTAATATTCCTCGGGGTTCGGAAATTTGAACATACGGTACTTATTCTGAAGAAAAATGAGTCCCAGACCTATGAGGTTGCCCCAAAAAAGCCCGATGGCGATCAAATAGGCAGCGTTGTACAAAAAGACTTTCCGGATGCTCCAATTGGCGGACCCCAGTGCTTTTAAAATTCCTATCATTTGGGTACGTTCTAGAATCAAGACCAGCAAAGCTGTGATCATGTTGATACCGCCAACAATGATCATAATGCCAATGATCAGGGCAATATTAAAATCAAAAAGGCCTATCCATTCAAAAATTCGGTAATATTTACTTCTGATGTTTTGGGTATCCAAAACGGATACCGTTTTACCGTAGATCTCGTTGCTTTTTTCTTCCAATTGGTCAAAATCATCGAGAAAAACCTCAAAATTGCCAATCTGGTTTTCTTTCCATTTGTTCATCCGTTGAATGTGGCGAATATCCACAAACACATAAGTTTCGTCAAACTCCTCAAAACCGCTATCATAAATACCGACAATCTTAAACCTCCTATTGTTGGGCATTTTGGAGGCATCACCATCCCGAAGAAAAAAGGAAAAGAAGGTATCGCCAACTTTTAACCGTAATCTATTGGCCATTAAACTGGATATGAGCACCTCCTCGTTCAGTTTACCGCCATAATCGGGCAATCTGCCCTCGACCAGATATTCTTTAAAGGTGCTCCAATCGTAATCGGTTCCCACGCCTTTGGCCAACATGCCCTCAAAAGTATCGGCCGTTCGGATAATTCCACCTTTGGTGGCCACTGCCTGTACGTGCTTTACGCCTTCTACATTCTTAAACTCAGGATAAAAATCTTGATTTATGGAAACCGGCATCAGGGAGACTTCGGAATTGTTGTTGTCGAAATTGGAAATTTGGATATGGCCATTGAATGCGGCGACCTTTTCACGAATTTTATTTTTTAGGCCGACACCCGTTGCAATGGCAATAAGCATCATTACCACACCGATTGCGATTGCAGCGATTGCAATTTTTATTATCGGGGCGGAAATACTAATTTTATGTTCCTTCCCTGTAACAAGGCGTTTGGCAATAAATAACTCTAAATTCAACGAATGCCCATTTTATCTAAAATCAAAAGTACAGTTTTATTGTTGTTTTTGGTCTTTTCATCATGCAAGGGACAACAAAAAGAGGCCTTTTCTGCTTCAGAACCCTCAACCGAAGCACCTGCTCCCATTAAAGTAGCAGCTAATCGTACCGAAGTTTATCTCCCGCTTTTAAAAGGTAAGGCAGTAGGTGTAGTTGCCAACCCAACAAGTGTTGTTTTTAACGAAAAAGGGCATACACATTTGGTGGACTCCCTACTTTCCTCTGGTGTTGATGTGAAGCAAGTTTTTGCCCCCGAACACGGTTTTAGGGGTACGGCAGATGCGGGGGAACATGTTAAAGATGGTGTGGACACCCAAACTGGCCTGCCCATAATCTCCCTTTACGGCAAAAACCGTAAACCTTCCAAAGAACAGCTGAGCAATTTGGATGTCGTTGTTTTTGATATTCAGGATGTGGGGGTTCGATTCTATACATTTATTGCCTCGTTGCAACTGGTGATGGAAGCCTGTGCCGAAAATGACATACCCATTATTGTTTTGGACAGACCCAATCCCAACGGGCACTATGTAGATGGCCCTACCATGATGAAAGAGCATACCAGCTATTTGGGGATGAACACGATTCCGTTGGTCTACGGGATGACGATGGGCGAATACGCAAAAATGCTCAACGGCGAAGGATGGTTGAAAAATGGCAACAAAGCTGATTTAACCGTTGTGGAATTGGAAAACTATACGCACGAATCCGAATATCATTTGCCTATTAGACCCTCCCCTAACCTGCCGAACGACAAATCAATTACGCTGTACCCGAGCTTGGGCTTGTTTGAAGGCACCAATGTGAATGCGGGACGTGGCACCGAGTTCCAATTTCAACGTTATGGGGCTTCTTTTATGGACAGCACAGCCTATGATTTCAGTTATGTGCCCGAACCCAATTTTGGCTCTAAATATCCTAAAGAGGAGGGCAAGACCTGTTATGGTCGAGACCTGTCCAAAACCCCCAGAATGAACAAAGTGACGATGGAATGGATCATTGATGCCTACAACAACACCTTGGACAAGTCCAAATTCTTTTTAACGAGCGGTTTCACCAAACACGCGGGCACTCCCCTACTTCAAAAACAGATTGAGAAAGGTATGACCAACGAAGAAATCAAGGCCACTTGGCAAGCGGATCTGGAAAACTTTAAAAAAATACGAGCGAAGTATTTGATTTATGATTGATTTAGAATCTGATAAAAATTGCACGAATTAGCACAAATAAGGCGTCTGTCGAATCGAGCTGGTGCCCTAGTGCAGTCGAAGGGGTAGTCCGTTATCCGATAAAAGGGTAAAAGGTCTTGACACGAATTGCACGAATTTTCTCGAATACTGCATTTGTCACATCGAGCGCCCGCCTGCCGGACGGGCAGGCAGTCGAGATGTCTTAAAAAGTAAAGTTTTCTCAATCGATGCAAAGCATCTCATTCCGAAATGACTTTTCATCGTCATGTTGAACTGGTTTCAGCATCTCAGTCCGAAATGATTTCTTGATTTTCCGTGGTCGGTCTACGGTATTTGTGAAATGGTTGTTTTAGCAAACCTTTAATGCTGCTGTTTTCCTTTTCATCGGGAAAGGTATCCACTCCGTAAACAATATCTTTTACGTCCATCGACATGTACGTGCCAAATAGTCTGTCCCAAATGGAGAAAATGTTTCCGTAGTTGGAATCGGTATAAGGTAACTGATAATGATGGTGCACTTTGTGCATATCAGGGCTTACGATTATCCAACTGATCGCATTGTCCACCCTTTTTGGCAAACGAATATTAGCGTGATTGAACTGTGAGAACACCACGGATAAACTTTGATACAACATAATGATACCAATGGGCGCGCCTACAAGTATAACACCCGCCAAAGTAAATGCATACCGAATCAAACTTTCCAATGGATGGTGCCTGTTGGCGGTCGTGGTATCCACATTGTGATCGGAATGGTGTACTAAATGAACCATCCACAAAGGTTTTACTTTGTGTTCTACCCAATGGGCCGCATAAGCACCTATCAAATCCAAAAGCATCACCCCGAGCAAAACATAAAGCCACAAAGGCATCTCTGGAAGCCAGTTAATGATACCAAATTGGTTTTCCACCGCCCAATCCGATGATTTTAACAACAAAAATGCCAGCGGAAAATTCACGATAATTGTGGTCAACGTAAAAAAGAAGTTGGGAACGGAATGTCGCCATTTTTTATAGGGAACATTGAAAAGTGGTACCACACCTTCCAAAATCCAGAAAAAAGTGATTCCGCCCACCAAAATCAGGCTGCGGTGCCAAGAGGGAATGTTCTCGAAATAAGAAATCAGTTGCTCCATTCCTTCAAATATAGCAAATCATTAAAATTTTATGGATTTTTTCATCTCCTCCACAATATTATAAGCTGCGGGACAAATTGCTACATTTTTTAAGGTAAGGTTGGTTATCTGTTGGAACTTTTTCCTATCCGTATGCGGAAATTCGCGGCAGGCTTTAGGTCGAACATCGTAAATAGAACAGTAATTATCGGCCCCTAAAAAAGTACAAGGAACAGCTTGAAGCACATAGTCGTTTTCTTCATCAACCCTTAAATATTCATCTATAAACTGGGAGGGTTTCATTCTAAAATGCTTAGAAATCCTGTTAATATCAGCATTGGTGAAAAGTGGGCCCGTAGTTTTACAGCAATTGGCACATGTTAGGCAATCCGTGCGCTCAAATTCCGCTTCGTGCAGTTCTTGCATGGTATAATCCAGGTCTTTGGGAGGACGCTTTTTTAACTTGGCAAAAAACTTTTTGTTCTCAGAATGTTTCTCCTTGGCCCTTTGTGGTAAATCACTGAGTATTTCATCCATAACACAAACTTATCCATTTTAAGGCTTTCCAAACAATTAAAATCACACCTTTGTAAAATAAATGCGAAACATGGCAGATGTTTTTGGAAGGGCCCTATTGGATTATCAAAAAGGGGACTATACGGAGGACATTAAAACGTATTCATCTTTAGATGAAGAAGATGTGATACCCGTTCCCTATTTGTTCCGAGAGTTTGATGAAATGCCCAAAATTGAACAAAAAGCACTTCAATTAGCTCGTGGAAAAGTCTTGGACATTGGTGCCGGTGCTGGAAGTCATGCCCTTTATCTACAAAACAAAGGATTTGATGTCACCGCCTTGGACAATTCCGAAGGATGCATTGCCGTTTGCAAGGAAAGAGGCATCCGTTCAACAGTTGTGAGTGATGTTTTGGATTATGCCAATGAACGTTACGATACCTTGCTTCTACTTATGAATGGCATTGGATTGGCAGGCAAACTGAACAATTTAAGCCGTTTTCTACTGCATTTGGCCTCATTATTGCAGCCCAACGGACAGATTCTGTTGGATTCCAGCGATATTGTTTACATGTTTGAACAGGATGAAGATGGTGGTTACTGGATTCCCAATGATGGAACCTATTATGGCGAAGTAGTTTTTGAAATGGAATATAAAGGCCAAAAAGGCAAAGCATTTGATTGGGTTTACGTAGATTTCGATACCTTGCAAAACGCTAGCGAATCCAATGGATTGGATTGCGAACTTGTAATTTCTGGTGAGCATTTCGACTATTTGGCTAAGCTCACATTAAAGAAATAATAGTTTCCGATGCGGAACGTTTTAGTACATATTGACTTGTTATGAAAAAAATTGCGCTTTACGCTTTATGTAGTTTTGGATTACTGATAAGCTGTTCCAAGGATTCGGATATCTCATCAGCGGATTCCACCATTAACATTGACAAATCTGGAAATCGCCTGTCCACAGGGGCTTCTGCTAGAAACTTGTTATCCAATGATACTTTTGACAAACTTTTGATTGAAATTGATTATGTCACCGGTTTTGCCCCCACCGCTGGAGCCATTGCCAATTTTGAGGAGTTTTTAAGGACGGACACCCACAAAGAAAACATTGAGCTTAAATATACTGCACTATCCTCTCCGGATGAAGAAACATTGACCCTTGAAGAAGTTGTTGACCTTGAAAATGAAAACAGGGACGAGTATAACGATGGCTCAACATTGGCCATTTATATTTACTTTGCCGATGCCCCTGCCGACAGCGACGATGATAGTGAAGGACTAGTAACCTTAGGAGCTGTGTATCGCAATACTTCCATGGTTATTTACGAATCTACCGTAAAAAAAATAGCCAACAGCAGCACATCAGTAAGTACTGAAGAGGTTGAGACTGCCACGCTCTTGCATGAGTTCGGCCATTTATTCGGTCTGGTTAATTTGTCAACCCAATCCGTGAACGAGCACGAAGATCCCGAATCCGACAATCATTGCAATGTGGATGGCTGTTTAATGCGCTCGGAACTGGAATTTGGGTCTTCTTTGCTTAAACAAATGGAAAAAAATGCTTCCAAAGGCTTGGCTACCATTCCAGATTTGGGTCCCGAATGTATTTTGGACCTTCAGAAATATGGGGGGCGCTAACCTTTTAGCTTAAGGAATATTCAAATACTTATGGGTCTGTAGGGAAACTCTCCATTTCGGATGCTTCATTACATAATCCACAATTTGCGGAACCATTTTGTCACGAACGCTCCATTCGGGTTGTAGGTAGAGTATGCAATCATCACTTACTTGCGCAGCTTGTTCCTCGGCAAAAATAAAATCGTGCTTGTTGTAAATAATTACCTTAAGCTCGTGGGCTTTTTTATAAATATCGCCCACGGGAAGTTTGTTTTTTTTGGGAGATAGACAAATCCAATCCCAAACACCTGTCAAAGGGTAAGCTCCAGAGGTTTCGATATGAATCTTCATGTTTTTGGCCTTGAGACCTTCAGTTAGTGGCCCCATATCCCAAGTAAGCGGCTCACCTCCAGTAATTACTATGGTATCCGAATATTTTTCTGCATTGGCTATAATACTATCAATAGGTGTTGGGGGATGTGTTTCGGCATTCCAACTTTCCTTAACATCGCACCAATGGCAACCCACATCGCAGCCGCCGATTCTTATAAAATAAGCAGCCGTACCTTTATGGTAACCTTCCCCTTGAATGGTATAAAATTCTTCCATCAGGGGCAGCATCAAGCCCTTTTCCACCAAATCCATCACGTTTTCTTCCATCATGGTGCAAAGATAATTCACTTCTATGGTTTGGCCCTATTTTACGGCAATAACATCAATTTCTATGCTACCGTTGGCTGCAATGCCTTTAGCTGCAAAGGTGGTTCTTGCTGGTTTTTTGGTGAAATATTGGGTATAAATTTCATTAAAGGCCGCAAAATCATCAATATCGGCCAAAATCACGGTGCATTTTACCACATGGTCCAAGGTCATATCATACTGCACCAAAACGGCCTCAATATTTTTAATGGCCTGTTCAGTTTCTGCTTTGACCCCGCCTTTAACAAGCGTGCGAGTCGTATGGTCCATCCCTATCTGGCCAGCCAAAAAGTACATATTGCCAGCCTGTACCACATCACTAAAAGGAGCGTTTTGTTTTTTGGGCTCATGCGACTTATGGAAAATAATCTCGGTGGTTTCTTGTGCATAGGAAGTGGCCATTGCCCCGCTCATCAAAATAGACAATATTGCATAGTGGAAAGGTTTCATAATCTCATTTTTAGTTTTGCTTAAAATTACCCTATTTTTATCGGAAATTGAACAGGATGGGCAGCAAAGAAGAATTCTTTGAACACATAGAACAAGGCTACACCACTAAGGGCGATTACATAACCTTGGGTGCCGGAATGTTGGATGGCGAAACCATGACCAACGCTTACATTAAGGTTCCCTTAAAAATGATGAATCGCCACGGCCTAATTGCAGGGGCAACGGGAACCGGAAAGACAAAATCGCTACAAGTACTGGCCGAAAACCTATCCGATAAAGGGATTCCCGTATTGCTCATGGACCTTAAAGGCGACCTTAGTGGCATTGCCAAGCCCAGCCCTGGACATCCAAAAATTGATGAGCGTCAAGAAAAAATAGGCCTTCCGTTTGAAGCCAAGGGGTTTCCCGTGGAAATCATGTCACTTTCTGAACAGCACGGTGTTCGCTTGCGGGCCACGGTATCGGAGTTTGGGCCTGTGCTGCTTTCCAGAATCTTGGACCTGAGCGTTACCCAAGAAGGTATTGTTGCCGTAATATTCAAATATTGTGATGACAACAAGCTGCCACTCCTTGACCTCAAGGATTTTAAAAAAGTACTGCAGTATGCCACTGGCGAAGGGAAAGAGGAGTTCCGAAAAGAGTACGGTCGTATTTCAACCAGTTCCACAGGAACCATTTTGAGAAAAATTATTGAACTGGAGCAGCAAGGTGCCGACCTCTTTTTTGGGGAAAAATCCTTTGATGTGGAAGATTTGGTCCGAATTGACGAAAACGGTCGTGGCTATGTGAACATTATCCGTTTGACAGATATCCAAGACCGTCCAAAACTCTTCTCGACCTTTATGTTGAGTCTTTTGGCTGAAATCTACTCCACTTTTCCCGAACAAGGGGACAGCGACAGACCTGAATTGGTGCTGTTCATAGATGAAGCCCACCTGATTTTTGACAATGCCAGCAAAGCACTTTTGGACCAGATTGAAAGTATTGTGAAACTAATTCGCTCCAAGGGAATCGGGCTTTATTTTGTAACCCAAAACCCAACCGATGTACCGGACGACGTTTTAGCGCAGTTGGGCTTGAAAGTTCAGCATGCGCTCCGCGCCTTTACCGCCAAAGACCGAAAGGCGATAAAGCTTACGGCACAGAATTACCCAATTTCCGAATTTTATGATACCGCCCAAGTGCTTACTTCATTGGGGACTGGAGAGGCTTTGGTATCCGCCTTGGACGAAAAAGGACGCCCAATGCCATTGGCAGCAACAATGATGCGAGCGCCGATGAGCCGCATGGATATTTTGAACGATAATGAGATAAAAGATGTACTGGGCCAGTCCAAATTAATTAAAAAATACAATGAGGAGATAGACCGTGAAAGTGCCTACGAAATCCTCTCCGAAAAGATTGAAAGAGCCGAAATAGAAGCCGAAAAAGAGGAAAAATCAACATCCCGAAGGTCTTCCAGCAGAAGAAGCACCCGAATGAATCCTGTGGTTAAAGTTTTGACCAGTGCTACATTCATCAGGGGTGTTTTAGGAGTATTAAAAAAAGTGATTCGATAATATATATGAAAAAGACAAGCCGAGCAATTGCCCTGTTTTTCGGGGTTGCATTAATTCATTCTTGCCAAAAAGATACCACATTCTTGATTACGGAAACCAGTGTTGGCCCTTTGACCCAGACCACCAAGGTCGGTGAATTGGAAAGCACCTTTGTAAAAGATTCCGTTGTTGGAGACACAGCCCGAATCAACTTGGGTACATCCGCCAAAAAAATCGAAGTGTTTGAAAAAGGGGGCAAACATCTTCTGACCCTGACCCCAAATGCTGATAGCATTCCTACTGTTCAGAATGTTAGAATATTGGATTCCAGATATGTATCAGAAAAAGGAATTGGGCTTCAAAGCACTTTTAAGGATATCCAGAACAAATACGATATCAAAAAAATTGTGACGACCTTAAACAGTATTGTGGTTTTTCCAAAAGGTAGCAATCTTTATTTTACCATTGACAAGGAAGAGTTGCCTGAGAGTTTACGCTACTCAACTTCGGATATTGAAGCGGTACAAATACCGGACAATGCCAAAATTAAATATTTGATGTTGGGATGGGAATAGTTCAACCGGGTTAAAGCAAGCCGAATTTTTCGCGATTGGCCAAAACCTTTGGGCTGTTATCGTGCATCCATTCGGCCAACTCCAGAAGTTTTTCCACATAAGACTGTCCAAAATCCGTAAGACTGTACTCTACACGGATAGGCACTTCCGCATACGCCTTACGAGCAATGTAACCGTCCGCCTCAAGAACTTTTAAGCGCTGGCTCAATACCTTATTGGATATTCCGTAGACGTATTTCTTGAGTTTGTTGAACCGGAGTAAAGGAAAATATCCAAGCCAAAGAAGAATCAATATACTCCATTGGTCAGAAGCTACGGACATTACATCGCGAACCGGGCATAATTCGGGCGGGTTCTTGTAATCTATATGTCCAAACATTTTTTCTAATTTTTTTACCGTCCTAATTTTCTGATTATCAGCAATAGTTTCCATTTACACACTTAGTTTTCAATCCGTCACTTCTTTTGTTTTCTAAAATGAATATGTACTTTTAGTATCAAATTAAGAGTAAGTTACAAAAAGTAACCTTATGAAAAAACTGCTCAATAAAATACTTCCATTGGCCTACGGGCAATACTATAATGCGTATACGCTAGTTGCACCCCAAAAAGCAGCCGATAGTGCTTTTCATTTGTTTTGCACAGTCAGAAAAGGGAGGGTTAGACCGGAACAAGCAGCCTATTTGGACGGAGCCAAACTGGCCATTGAAGAGGTTGCCGAGCATAAAATACAATCGTATCATTGGCCTGGGAACAAAGAAACCGTTTTGTTGGTCCATGGTTGGGAGAGCAACACCTTTAGATGGCGCAACCTTATCAAAAAACTTAGGGAGGCCGATTTTAACATTATTGCTTTTGATGCTCCTTCGCATGGCTATTCTTCCGGAAAGCACTTGTATGTGCCTTTGTATGAGGAAGCTGTAAACTATATGGTGACAAAGTACAATCCAAAACACCTGATTGGACATTCGGTGGGAGGTATGACCATTATTTACAACCAATATAAAAATCCAAGTACCCATGTTGAAAAAATGGTCACCATTGGTTCTCCATCGGAATTCTACGAGATTATGGAGCACTTTCAAGATTTATTAAAGTTCAATAATAGGGTGATGAAACATTTGGATAAGTACATATACAACCGCTTCGGATTCCGGATTGATGAGTTTTCCACTTCCAAATTTGCACAATCCATCAGCAAAAAAGGGTTGTTGTTTCATGATAGGCATGACAACATTACACCTTACCATGCATCGGTTGCAGTAAATAAAAATTGGAAAGACAGTACGTTGGTAAGTACCGAGGGCTTGGGACATTCCATGCACCAAGACGATGTGAACGACCAAATCATATCTTTTTTGGAAGCTTGATAAAGTTGTCCTAATTTTCAGAAAAAATAAACCATGCAAAAAATACCCCCTTTTCATGTTGCCGTTCCGGTACACAATTTGGATGAATGTAGAATTTTTTACCGCGATGTGCTCGGGTGTGAAGAAGGTAGAAGTGCCGAACAATGGGTAGACTTTAACTTTTTTGGGCATCAATTCGTGATTCATTATAAGCCAAAGTCCGAAGAAGACACGCACACCAACCCCGTTGATGGCAAAAATGTACCCGTGCCCCATTATGGTGTGGTTTTGCCATGGGATACCTTTCAAACATTTTCCAAAACGTTAATAGAAAAGGGTATCGATTTTGTAATTGAACCTTACATTCGGTTTAAAGGGGAGCCCGGGGAACAGGCGACCATGTTCTTTTTAGACCCTGCCGGAAATGCTTTGGAATTCAAGGCTTTTAAGGATATGGGGCAATTGTTTGCCAAGTAGATCAAACAAGGGTCAGGCCTTTTTTCTTTACCCAAAGTTGGGCAAAAACCATATTGGGCACCCAACAAAGCCAGGCAACTATTTTGTAGGCCAGCAAAAACTCTCCAAAAATAATAGTTAGTAAGGGCAACCAAATACGTAAGGTAACTGCAGCAAAACAAGCCGCGTAGCTGTAGATCATTAAACCTTGATGCAGGGAAAGGTCTTTGTTTTTTACTGCAATATAGGCCCGTAGGGTAGTAAAGAGCCAAATCAACCCAAGACTTATAAACCCCAAGGATGAAACAATGCCGCCCGTGGCGAAAAAACCAAGGTATACACCGCACAATCCACTTATCAAAGCGGATAACACATATACTTTCCCAATATTTCTATGCCATTTTAGGTGTTTGGACCTCCACTTTTTGACAAACTGAGACCAACCCACCAACAGAGCCAAGCTTCCAAAACTGATATGGCCGTAAAAGGCTGTTTTCCAAAGTGTACTTGCCAATAGTTCATTGGATTTGTTCATTAAAAGTCCAAAATCCTCGGTCGCGAATATATAAATCAGTGGGTAGAGACCTATTCCAATGGCCAAAAACACAAAAACCACCCAAGCTACTTTGTTTCTAACTGTTTGAGCCATAAAACCTTGTTTAGCTGAGTTCGATTGTTAATGAAAAGAAATCAGAGTTTTAACTCCAAAGTGTCAGGTCGAGCGTAGTCGAGACCTATTTAACAGCTCGAAAATTTAAAAGACTTCTCGACTGCACTCGAAGTAACATAGTATTCACCTGTATAAAGCACTGATTTTCAATATGCTTAATTTCATAACAATAATCGAACTCAGGTTTATTCACCAAGAAGTAAGTTATCGATATTTTGGATATAAAAACAAGAATATTGATGGCAATTCGTTATAAGTGTACTGATTAGGGTCTTAAGCCAAACCCAAATCGTACTATTATGAAGACAATTTTACTCCTGATTACCCTTATTTTTTCTGCCATGGCGGTATCCAGTTGCACCAATGACGAAGGTGAGACCGAATTTGAATTTTTGACCCCCGAAGAAGAGCAAAAGGCTGAGCAAGAAAACGCAGACTAAGGTTTTTACACGTTGTGACGCTCACGGGCCAACAAGGTGTTCTTGAGCAACATGGCAATGGTCATAGGTCCTACCCCTCCAGGAACAGGTGTAATGTACGATGCTTTCTTACTTACATTTTCAAAATCCACATCGCCAGTGATGTAATATCCTTTTTCCTTGGTTTCATCAGGTACGCGGGTAATCCCCACATCAATGATGGTGACTCCATCCTTGACCATATCCGCCTTTAAAAACTTTGGAACTCCCAATGCAGAAATCACAATATCCGCCTGAAGCGTTAATTCCTTT
Organism: Flagellimonas sp. B-3; assembly: GCF_056857835.1. Lineage (NCBI taxonomy): Bacteria > Pseudomonadati > Bacteroidota > Flavobacteriia > Flavobacteriales > Flavobacteriaceae > Flagellimonas > Flagellimonas sp. B-3. The sequence continues at coordinate 225,578 of NZ_JBSXNW010000022.1, read as the reverse complement.
AAGTTTTTGGTTCTACTGTGCGCCAAGGTCACGGTAGAGTTTCCCGGATTCCCCTTTTGGCTCATTAAAATACTGATAGGCCTGCCCACAATATGGCTCCTACCGATAACCACCGTGTGTTTTCCTTCGGTTTCTACTTTATAGCGCTTTAACAATTCCATAATACCAAACGGCGTGGCTGAAATAAAGGTTTCCATATCCAAGGCCATTTTCCCAAAATTGGTGGGGTGAAATCCATCCACATCCTTATCGGGGTCAACGGCCATCAATACTTTTTCCTCATCAATATGTTTGGGCAAGGGCAATTGAACAATGTAACCATCAATGGCGGGGTCGTTGTTCAATTGGTGTACTTGCTTTAGCAAATCTTCTTCTGTGGTCTCCTCGGGAAGATGGATCAATGTGGATTCGAACCCTATTTTTTTACAGGAACGCACCTTGCTGCCCACATAGGTTAGACTGGCTCCATCGTTACCAACCAAAACGGCTGCCAAGTGGGGAACTTTTTCGCCCCGTTCTTTCATTTGAGCCACCTCAACGGTGATTTCTTCTTTAATCTGGTTCGATACTTTTTTTCCGTCAAGGATTTCCATAGTGATTCTTAAGGTTTTGGCAATTATTCAACGGGCTTCCGACTTCCGACTTCCGACTTCCGACTTCTGACTTCTGACTTCTGACTTCCGACTTCCGACTTCCTAATAAAATTATTTCATATTCTGCATCATCTGCATCATCTTTTTGCCTCCGCCGCCTTGCATCATCTTCATCATCTTGCTCATTTGATTGAACTGTTTTAGCAATTGGTTTACTTCTTGAATGGATGTTCCACTACCGGCAGCTATGCGCTTTTTACGGCTTGCATTCAATTTGGCAGGTGTAGATCTTTCCTCGGGGGTCATGGAGTGGATAATGGCCTCAATGTGTTTAAAGGCATCATCATCAATATCCAATCCTTTCAAGGCTTTTCCTGCACCAGGAATCATTCCCATGAGGTCCTTCATGTTCCCCATTTTCTTGATTTGCTGAATTTGGCTCAAGAAATCATCAAACCCGAATTTATTTTTGGCAATTTTCTTTTGAATCTTACGTGCTTGCTCTTCATCAAACTGCTCTTGGGCACGCTCCACCAAGGATACCACGTCTCCCATACCAAGGATACGGTCGGCCATTCGGGATGGGTGGAACACATCAATGGCCTCCATTTTCTCGCCCGTACCAATAAATTTGATAGGCTTATCGACCACGGATTTAATGGAAATGGCGGCACCACCTCGGGTATCACCATCGAGTTTGGTTAGGATTACCCCGTCAAAATTCAGTACATCGTTAAATGCCTTTGCAGTGTTTACCGCATCTTGCCCCGTCATGGAGTCTACCACAAACAAGGTTTCCTGCGGCTTTACGGCTTTGTGGATGTTGGAGATTTCATTCATCATCTGCTCATCCACAGCCAAACGACCCGCGGTATCAATAATCACTACATTGCACCCTGTACTTTTTGCATGGGCAATACCTGCCTTGGCAATGGCAACAGGATCGTTGTTGCCCCGATCGGAATATACCTCTACCCCTATTTGGTCACCTACTACATGTAACTGGTCTATCGCTGCTGGACGGTAGACATCGCAGGCTACCAAAAGTGGCTTTTTGGTTCTTTTGTTTTTGAGGAAATTGGCAAGTTTACCGGAAAAGGTGGTTTTACCAGAACCTTGCAGACCGGACATCAAGATTACAGAAGGGTTACCTGAGAGGTCTATACCTTCTGCTTCGCCCCCCATAAGCTCGGTAAGCTCATCTTTAACCAATTTTACCATGAGCTGGCCAGGTTGAAGGGAGGACAATACATTTTGGCCTAGCGCCTTCTCTTTGACCGTATTGGTAAATTCCTTGGCAATCTTAAAGTTAACGTCGGCATCCAACAAGGCCCTTCGCACTTCCTTAAGGGTCTCTGCAACATTGATTTCAGTAATCTGACCATGCCCTTTAAGGACGTGGAGTGCCTTGTCTAATTTTTCGCTTAAATTATCGAACATGTGTTCTTTGTTTTAAAGGAGGGACAAATTTAAGAATAATATAAAGAAAAAGGACGGCTTTGGGGCTAGCCGTCCTTCTTTTGGAAAAAAAAGATTGGGGAAAAATTCTATGGTTTCTCGAACACCAAGGTATCCAAAGAATCATCATCGCTTTCATCAGTAAGTTCAATTCGTGTGGAAGTGATAGAGACCACCTTCCAATCATTGGTCAACCCTACAAGATCATCTCCTGTATCAAAATTAATATAGAGCTTCAAACCTTCTTCCGAATCTCTCAGCACCCTCCAAAGACCATTGGCCACAGGGTCTGCATTGATCAATACTTCCATCTGGTGCATCGTCGAGAAGTTAAACTCCATTCCTGTGTAAGAAGTTGTCAGTTGTATTTCTCCTTCTTGGTACAGGGCGATATTCCAAGGTCCGTCCATGATCATACTTCTAATTTCGGCAACATCGCCATCATCCTCACTATCATCACATACTTGCAGAAGTACCATTTCATTGTCTGAGTCATCAATATTAAATTTAAATCGGCTATCCGTAAGCTCACTGATGGGCCACTCATAACTCACCTCTGGTTCATCTTCCAAAGTAATCATAAGGGATAATTCCAATTGACTATTGAGTCCGATGTCCCAACTACCTTGTGAGACATTTACACCATTGCCAAGGGTAACTGTTCCTCCTGCCTTAAACTGGAATTCATATCCAAGAAGCCTTTTGACCTCATTCCCTTGGTTTATTATCTTTTTTACGATCCATTCACATTCTTGCAACATTGAAATCAAGGTTTCCCTATCTACTTCGGACGGCTCCGCATCACAACGTTCTTTGAGTATTATTTTGTTACCATTGTCCTTATAAAGTTTTATAAGATCATCGTCCAATTCATACACATACCAATCCAAAGTAAAGTCGGCAACAGCTTCAAAATCAATACTCAAGAGTACACCGTTTTCCGCCATGGCAGTAGTCCATGTTCCAGTTATGCTGGTAGTTGCACTGGCAAGTACCACTGTCCCATCTTGGGAAAAGGTCATCAATTGTTCAAAATATTGTTCTGTGTTATCGACTTCATCGCGGATTACTTGTCTAACTTCCAGAGGACAGGCCAACAAAAGATCATTAAGTTCCTCTAAAGTGAAATCATCATCGTTATAATCATTATCATCGTCCTCATCACATTCATTTTTGGATGTTTCCAGTGCTGCGGCAAGTTCCGCATTGCTCCCGACCGTAATTTGGGTGCCATCATGTTTTTTTAGAGTAACGGGGAACTGTATGCTAATCAATTCATTGTCGCCAAGTTCATCAAAAAACCTCCTCATACCTAGGTCGTTCTTTATCTCTACCTGATCGGATTGTTGGTTATCCACACCAAAAGTGAACAAGGTAATTGGGTAAACAAAGTCGATACACTCTATATCGTCATCGTCGCCCCCTTCAATACACTCACGGGCCATTTTTTCAAGCTCACCATAGTTTTTAATGCTTATCTCTGTAAAATCGGAAAGGGTAACTGTAATGGGAAAAGCAATGTCCAAAACGTCGTTGTCGTCGTCCAATCCATCAAAAATTTCTTCAACAATTTCAAGGTCACTTTTAGAATCGATTGTCACATCAACCCCATTTACATTCACTGTATAAGGAAATTGTATGGCAAAACAACTGGCTCCATCGACAATGTTGTCGAAAGAACCATCATAAGAAGATGTTTTTTTAATTAATATGGCCGTTGTAGAATTGGCCGCAATGGCTTGTCCCTCTCCACCTGGGTCAATCTCTTCGTATTCTTCCTGACAAGAGGACAAACTTAAAACAAGTACAACCAGTACTGTGCGCAACAAGTTGTCAATCAACTTTTTCATAACTTTTGAATTTTGGGGTTATAATTCAATCTTAAAACAACCCTTCTTAAAAAAACCCTACTTTTTCTTAAAAATTTTCAAATATATTTGAACCGATAAACAAACCCCCATCCATGAGCAACGTATGCGAAGACCATGTTTTCAGCAAAGTTTTTAAGACCCACTCCAAAACGGTCTTCAATTATATCTTTTACAAATTTGGGAATGAGGAAAAGGCTCACGACGCCGTTCAGGAAGCATTTGTAAAATTATGGCAAAACTGTGCAAAGGTAAGTCCGGAAAAAGCAAAATCCTACGTTTACACCATTGCCAATAATCTATATTTAAATGTAATCAAGGCAGAAAAGGTTAGATTAAAACATGCTGACAGCCTTGTTAAGGACAGAACAAATGAGTCTCCAGAATTTTTGATGGAGGAAAAAGAATACAAGGAAAAATTGGACAATGCCCTAAATGCTTTGCCCGAAAACCAAAGAACTACTTTTTTGCTCAACCGGATTGATGGTAAAAAATATGCGGAAATCGCAGAAATTGAGGGAGTAAGCATAAAAGCCATTGAAAAAAGGATGCATTTGGCGCTGAAGAGTTTACGTGAACAAATTGATGGCATTTAAAGTAGAAAAGATAGACGATAGAAAAGAGACAGGAGATATTGACCCTGATCTTGGAAGCACGAAGTCAGATGTCAGTTCGCGGTAAGCAGTTGACAGTAGCCCCAGTCTTTGTCGTTTGGCCCTGATCCACGGATCTATGCTCTTGAACTTGAACTTGAACTTGAACTTGAAAGGTAGGGTATTTTAAAAGGTAGTTGTTATTATAACGTAAAGCATAAAACCCATGCAAGAAAATTATTTGGCAAAATGGCTCAGTGGAGAGCTTTCGGAAGAGGAACTTAGGGAGTTCAAAAATTCCCAAGAGTTTGCCTCGTATCAAAAGCTCAAGGATGCTTCAAGCAACTTAAAGGCCCCCGATTTTGACACGGAAAAAGCCTTACAACGCTTGAAAAAAGAGCATATTGACAATGTACCAAAGGTGATTTCCTTGAATCCTTTCAAGAAATTCCTGAGAGTCGCTGCCGTTATTGCCATACTCCTCGCCGGTTCTTATTTTTATGTAAACACCTTAAACGAAAAAGTTGCCACGGATTACGCTGAGCGTTCCGAGCTTATGCTGCCCGATAATTCCGAAATCTTTTTGAACGCAGATTCACAAGTGTCCTTCAATAAAAAGAATTGGGACAATAAAAGAAATGTTGATTTAAAAGGAGAAGCTTTCTTTAAAGTTGCCAAAGGAAAAAAATTCACGGTTTCCACCAAACACGGAACGGTTGCCGTTTTGGGCACACAATTTAATGTGGAAAATAGAAAAGGTTTTTTTGAGGTGACTTGCTACGAAGGTTTGGTAAGCGTTAACTACAACAACAAAGAAACCAAGTTGTCCGCCGGAACTTCTTTCTTGATGATCAACGGCAAAATTGTTGACGTTGGGACACCCAATGGCACGCTACCATCTTGGATGAACAATGAAAGTAGCTTTGAGAGCATACCCCTAAAATATGTTTTTGCCGAGCTTGAAAGACAGTTCAATGTAAAGGTATCCTCAAAAAATATTGATGAAAATCTCTTATTTACAGGTTCTTTCAACAACACAGACCTAAATATGGCGTTAAAAAGTATAAGTACCCCCTCCAAAACACGTTACAAAATAGACGGAGACAACGTACTTTTTTATGCTGGGAACACACAACAATAAGCATTTAGGCCTCGTCCTTGTTTTTTTGCTTTTCATACTCTGCGCCGCTAATGCGCAGGAAAGGCAGCAATCCCCCATTGGCCTTATTTCCTATATAAAAACGTTGGAAAACCGTTTTAACATCAAGTTTTCCTATCTCAATGAAGATTTGGAAGGACTCGCCATTTCTATTCCTGAAAACCTCGACACACTGGAAGGAATTCTACAATACATTGAAGATAAATTTCGTGTAGAAACAAAAAAACTCAATGAACGGTACTATACCCTTACCAAAGAAAACCGCGTAAACCTTTGTGGTGTAGTACTGGATAATTTTGAAGAAAACACGGTAATAGGTGCAACCGTAGAGGTGTTGGGAACCAATATTGCCAAAATTACCGACAACAATGGCCGCTTTACCATGGAAAACATCCCCCGTGATGCCTCACTCAAAATTCGCTACTTGGGCTACATTACCAAATATGTAAAGGTCGAAACCCTATTGCAGCAAGGTGGATGCCCTAAAATACTATTGGCACAGCATTACGAACAATTGGATGAAGTGTTCGTCTACAAATACCTTACCTCTGGAATCATAAAGGAAAAAGATGCCAGTATTACTCTGAAAACTGACGAATTTGGCATCCTTCCAGGATTGATAGAACCGGACATCCTCCAAACCGTACAAGCCCTTCCCGGCATTAAAAGCATTGACGAAACGGTATCGGACATTAATGTAAGGGGAGGAACCAACGACCAAAACCTAGTACTTTGGAACGGCATCAAAATGTATCAGTCCGGACATTTTTTTGGTTTGATATCCGCTTTTAACCCCTATCAAACAGATAAGGTGACCATATACAAAAATGGAACCCCGGCAAATTTCGGGGACGGTGTAAGCAGCGTTATTCAAATGGAAACTGGGAATACAATCTCCGATAGATGGAAGGGAGGCGGAGGATTTAACCTGATAAGCGGAGACGTTTATGGAGAGATTCCAGTGACCAACAAACTCGGCATTCAATTTTCGGCCAGGCGTTCAACAACCGATTTCCTGAGCACGCCCACCTACAAACAATTTTTCAATAGGGCCTTCCAAGATAGCGAGATTACGCTTCAAAACAACAATACTGTAGATGAAGAATTTATCCGAGATGAAGACTTTTTCTTTTACGACTTTTCCGGAAAAATCCTGTACAACCTCAACCCGGACCATAAAATCAGGCTGAGTGCCATACGTATCAAAAACAATCTAAAATATGAAGAAACCAATGTCTCCGCAGATGAGACCAACACCAGTTTATTAAAACAGGATAATATTTCCGTAGGCGGTCAATTACAGAGTACTTGGACCGACCGTTTTTCTTCCCATCTCAACATATATTATTCTAGGTACAATCTGGATGCACAGAATATTTTCGCCAACCAGGTACAGCAATTGTTCCAAAACAATCAAGTAACGGAAAACGCCATAAAACTTAACACAAAATATATCCTTACCGATGAATTCAGTTGGAACAACGGCTACCAATATATAGAAACAGGTATTATCAATGCCACTGAAATCAACCAGCCTAACTTTTATAGCAAAGTAAAAGGCGTTATAAGGACCCACGCCCCTTTTTCTCAAATCAATTATAATTCACCAGAAAACAAATTCATTGGAAAAATCGGTGCCCGCTTTAACTTTATTGAGAACCTGGACACCTTCAAAAAGTTTTTGATCGAACCAAGGATCAATCTGAATTTTAAGTTGGCCAATTATGTAAGAGCCGAAATTTTGGGTGAGTTTAAAAGCCAGACCACCAACCAGATCATAGATTTGGAACAAAACTTTTTAGGTATTGAAAAGCGACGGTGGATTCTGTCCAACGATAACACACTTCCTGTTACCAAAAGCAAGCAAGGTTCCGTTGGCATTAATTACGAAAAAAACAATTTTTACGTTGGGGTTGAAGGCTTTTACAAAAATGTGGACGGAATAAGCACCAGTACACAAGGATTCCAGAACCCACATCAGTTTTCGGGTGAAATTGGGAGTTACGATGTTAAAGGAGCTGAGCTGCTCATCAACAAAAAAGGAGACAATTACAGTACATGGTTGAGCTATGCTTACAATAAAAATGATTACACTTTTGATTCGATTGTACCACAGTCGTTTCCCAACAATTTGGACATAAGGCACACGGTTACCTTTGCAAGTACCTACAACTACAAAGACTTGAAATTAAGCATTGGACTAAACTATAGAACGGGAAAACCATTTACAGAGCCTGTTGAAGGCGAAGAAGGTTTGGACCAAGATTTTTTTCCGCCCAGAATCAATTACCAAGCCCCGAACAATAGTCGGTTGCCAGAATATTTTAGGGCGGATGCCTCGGCTATCTATAATTTTCAGTTAAGCAGAAGCATTCGTGCCAATGCGGGACTCTCCATCCTAAATTTTACGAATAGAAAAAATACGCTCAACAAATATTACCGAGTAAACGCGGATGATGAAATTGAGACCGTGGAAAACGTTTCACTGGGCATTACACCCAATGTAAGTTTTAGGGTGAGTTTTTAAATTTTGTAGATTTATCCCATCAATCTCCCGATTCAGCAAGTCTGAATCTCCCCTCTTTGCAAAGAGGGGAGCTATTAAAAGAGAGATTGATGAAAAAAAGAATCCATAATCGCAAAGAATTAGAACATTTCCGAAAAAAGTTGAGAAAGAACTTAACCCCTGCCGAAGCCTTTCTGTGGCGACATCTAAAAGCTAAAAAATTACAGGGAAGGCGTTTCAACCGTCAGCATAGCATCAAAAACTATATTGTAGATTTTTATTGTGCATCTGAAAAGCTGGTGATTGAATTGGATGGAGCTGTTCATAATACACCTCAAGCACAAGAATACGATGCAAAACGTACTAAGGTTTTGAATGAATTAGGTTTTACCGTAGTCCGCTTTGAGAATAAAATGGTATTTGAAAATTTGGAATCCGTACTCTCGGAAATTTCAGAACATTTTAAATAATCCCACAGGCTTCTCCCTTTAAAAAGGGAGATGTGTTTTGACATTAAGTCAAAACACAGAGGGATTATTACATCCGCTCAGGAACATTAATACCCAATAAGCGGAACGCTGACCGAATCACCTCGCCCACTTTTTGCGACAACTGTACCCTAAAGTTTTTCTTTTGCTCATCGGTTTCACCTAAAATGGACACTTGTTGATAAAAGGAATTGAACTCCTTAACCAAGTCATAAGTATAATTGGCAATCAAGGCAGGACTATAGTTTTCCGCTGCCAACTGCACCGTTTCAGGAAACAATTGGATTTGCTTCAACAACTCCTTCTCCTTTTCGTGCAATTCCATTGTAATGTCGAGCGTAGTCGAGACATTGAAATCCGCATTGCGCAAAATAGACTGAATTCTAGCGTACGTATACTGGATAAACGGCCCTGTGTTCCCTTGGAAATCCACCGACTCCTCTGGATTAAAAAGGATACGCTTTTTAGGGTCTACCTTTAAAATATAGTATTTAAGAGCACCCAAACCTATGGTTCGGTACAATTGCTTTTTTTCTTCTTTGGAATAGCCATCCAACTTGCCCAATTCTTCAGAAATGGATTCAGCGGTATCTTCCATATTTTTGATAAGGTCGTCCGCATCCACTACGGTACCTTCCCTACTCTTCATTTTGCCGCTGGGCAAATCCACCATTCCATAACTCAAATGGAACAACTGCTCCGCCCAAGAATAACCAAGCTTCTTCAGGATAAGGAACAGCACCTTAAAGTGATAATCCTGTTCGTTACCCACCGTGTACACCATTCCGTTAATGTCTGGATGGTCCGTTACCCGTTGGATGGCCGTACCGATGTCTTGAGTCATATACACTGCCGTGCCGTCGGAACGCAGTACAATTTTTTCATCCAATCCCTCCTCGGTCAGGTCTATCCAAACACTGCCATCTTCCTTTTTAAAGAAAACACCGCGTTCCAATCCATCTTTCACCACATCACGACCTAGCAAATAGGTATCGCTCTCGTAGTAAAGGGTATCAAAATCAACGCCTAAGTTTTTGTAGGTGATATCGAAACCATCGTACACCCAACCGTTCATTTTTTTCCAAAGTGCCACAACATCATCATCTCCAGCTTCCCATTTACGAAGCATTTCTTGGGCCTCCAATAAAATTGGCGCCTCCTTTTTAGCCTTTTCTTTGGGTGTGCCCGATTCGACCAATTCGGTAATCTGTTCTTTGTAAGCTTTATCAAAAGCTACATAATATTTTCCAACCAAGTGATCCCCTTTTAAACCGGAAGATTCGGGAGTTTCACCTTCACCAAATTTTTGCCAGGCCAACATACTTTTACAAATATGGATGCCACGGTCGTTGATAATCTGGGTTTTGTAGACCTTTTTGCCCGAAGCCTTTAAGATTTCTGCTACTGAATATCCCAAAAGATTATTACGAATGTGCCCCAAGTGCAACGGCTTATTGGTATTTGGGGATGAATATTCCACCATCACGGCATCATCGGACTGTGATTTTACGTAACCAAAATCAGTTTCAGTAAGAATACTATTGAAAAAATTCAGGTAGTAGCTATCAGCAATAACTATGTTTAAAAAGCCTTGCACCACATTGCATTTCAATACTTCATCAACATTCTCAACTAGGTACTCCCCTATCTTAGTTCCAATCTGAACCGGATTCCCTTTCACAAGGCGCAACATGGGGAACACCACCACGGTAATGTCTCCCTCAAAATCCTTTCGGGTAGGTTGAAATTCCACCGTGGGCAAGTCAACTTGGTACAGTTGTTTTACCGCCTCGATTACTTTTTGGGTCAAATCGTTCTGCAAACTCATCTATAAAGGCTTTTCAGGGCGCAAAACTACGCAATTTTTGGGCTTTTCCCACACCCTTACCAAATGGTCCGCTGTAATTTGATTAATTTTAAATATGCTATTGAACGTCTCCTACTCCAACAAAGACATAACCAAAAAAATTGACGAAGCCATAGGCAAACCCATCCCTATAAAAGAGCGCTTTGCCATGGGCGGGATTGGTTCGCCAAAACTGTTCATTACCGAAGCTAGCTTGGATATATACAATCTACTCGTTCTTGATAACAGTACTAATAGCTGTAACATTGAAATTCGTCCGAACGGCATCATTGTTCGGTTCCGTGCCCGTTTAGAGACCTACGGGCTTATCATCCCCTACTACAAATTGAACGTGTACAAAGGTGACATCGGAATCTATTCCATTTATATGGACCATTACTTCATCAAAGTAAAGTCGGATACCAAAGCTATTCAGCGATTCTTCCGTAAATTGATGGACCATCGTGCGGATAACCTACCCACCAATTTAGAAGACCTATGAAAATATTGCTGACAGGGGCCAATGGGTACATTGGAATGCGCATATTGCCCAAACTTTTGGATATGGGCCATAGCGTAGTTTGTGCCGTTCGGGATGAAAAACGGCTATCGGTCGATGCTAAAATCCGCTCAAAAATTGATATTATCGAGATTGATTTTTTGGACGACCCCGAAAAACAGCAGGTACCCAAGGATATTGATGCCGCCTACTACTTGATACATTCCATGACCTCCTCCGTTACCGATTTTGATGAAAAAGAGGCGCAAGCGGCCAAAAACTTCAACACCATTTTGGAGAACACCCAATGCCAACAGGTTATCTACCTCAGCGGCATCGTGAACGACAAGGAACTCTCCAAACACCTCAGTTCCAGAAAAAATGTGGAAAAAATTCTTTACAAAGGCCCGTTTGATGTTACAGTGCTACGTGCAGGAATCATAGTAGGCTCCGGAAGTTCCTCTTTTGAGATTATTCGTGATCTCTGCGAAAAACTGCCCGTGATGATTACCCCTAAATGGGTACTTACCAAAACGCAGCCGATTGCCATTCGCGATGTGATTCAGTTCCTTACCGAAGTGTTGGGCAACAAAGAAACGTACGGTCAATCCTTTGATATTGGCGGACCTGATATTCTTACCTATAAAGATATGTTGCACGGCTATGCCAAAGTGCGTGGGTTTAAAAACTGGATTTTCACGGTTCCCGTAATGACCCCAAAACTATCCTCTTACTGGCTCTATTTTGTGACATCGACCTCTTACAAATTGGCTACAAACCTAGTGGATAGCATGAAAATGGAGGTTGTGGCCCAAGACAATCGCTTGCAAGAAATGTTGGGAATTGAAACTCACACTTACGAAGAGGCTATCGACTTGGCCTTCAAAAAAATTGAACAAAACCTCGTAATCAGCAGTTGGAAAGACAGCATTGCCAGCGGACAAATCAAGGAAGACCTCGAAAACTATATCCAAGTACCCAAGTACGGTGTGCTGCGGGACAAAAAATCCATTCGTATTAAGGATGAGGATGCCGTTTTGGAAAATGTTTGGCGTATCGGTGGGGAAAACGGTTGGTATTATGGTAATTGGTTGTGGAAAATCCGTGGGTTTTTGGACAAGCTAGTAGGTGGACCGGGACTACGACGTGGAAGAACCCATCCCGATAAAATTTTTCCTGGTGATGCACTGGATTTTTGGCGAGTGCTTCTGGCCGACAAAAAAAGCAAACGATTGCTGCTTTTTGCCGAAATGCGGACCCCAGGTGAAGCTTGGTTGGAGTTTAAGATAGAGGACGGAGTGCTTTACCAAACCGCAACCTTCCGACCTAAAGGCTTATTGGGGCGATTGTACTGGTATTCCGTACTGCCCTTCCATCTTTTTATTTTTGGGAATATGATAAAAAATATCGCTAAATCTCAATAATCATACCGTTAAAATTTAGGATGTCATTCCGTGCGATTGCTGGGCGAAGTCGAAGTACGACACGGAATCTAGTTATTCCCGATGAGATGCTAAAACCAGTTCAGCATGACGAAAAAGTCATTTCGAAATGAGATGCGAAGCAGCGATTGAGAAATCTCAGCTACTCCCTCGGATTTCTCAAATTCGTTCGAAATGACATCCAGAACATTTGTGATAATTCGTGTGATTCCTGCTTGCAGTAGGCAGACGTGTCAAAAAAAACCAAAAAAATTGCTCCGCTCAATCTGTCACAGCTCTAAATAATACGTACTCGCCCTTCCCACCTTGCACTAACTCCTAACTCCTAACTCCTAAGCTGTTAAAATACTATTAAGCCACGTGTGCGATTCCATTTTTCTTCGCACTTTGTCACAAATTTCCTTAAGGTTCGTCTAAACAACAGGCAACCTTTCCTCCCCAAAAGGAGTCTTACTAATGTAACCATACATAAAACTATGTCCGTTAAAAAAACTCTTCTCCTTACCGTATTCACCGTTTTGGTGGGTTTTCCCCTAGTTGCGCAGACCGTGAGTTCCCGTTTGGTGGATGCCAAGACCCAAAAAGGGATTCCATACGCCACCATCCAGTATGGGGAACACCAAGGTACAATTACTAACGAGGAAGGTCGCTTTAGTTTTGTGTTGAAAGAGGGCTCCACCCTGCACGATTCCATCTATGTAACCTCTATGGGGTACGAGAAAAAAGGCTTCACTCTGGGGCAAATGCAAGACAGCTTGGTGGCTTTAAATGCAAAAGCTATTGAACTGAGCGGAGTTTATGTTTTTGACAAGGAACTGGAAGTAGATGACATCATTGAAAAAATGATAGAGAACATACCCCAAAATGTGAACAAAAACCCTGTAAAACAACGGTTTTTCCTTCGGAAATCAGAACTGGCCAATATGCACAAGGTGGATTTTGGCTTTGAAAAATCATCTATAAAAGAACTGAACAAAGAATTGATGGACAGCATTGCTAGATCCGTTCCAAAAAATGCATCCCACTATACTGAGAGTTTCGGCGACCTTTACAAAACAAACACGGATTACAAAATCAACATCATTAAAGCGGCCGACCTATACGACAAAAGGGAGGTGGGTTCTTTTGAGGACTTGGCCGAGCACATGGAGGAAATCTTCAAACAGAATGTAAAACCTGGCTCCTACCTAAAAATCAAATCCGGCATTTTTAGCGAAAAAATACAAGTGGATTCCATTTTGGACACCATGGATGATGAACGGATAGATCAAGTAAAAAAGGTAAAGGCCCAAGTAAAAAAAGATAGCGTTTCGGGCTTGGTGGACAGCCAACGTTGGCAGTTTAAGGAACTATTGAGCCAACTGTACTATAAAGAAGACACCAAACTGGACTTCGTGGACAAAACCCGCAGATACGAGTTTAAATTAGCGGGTTATGCCGATATTGGCAACGATGGGGTTTACGTAGTGGACTTTTGGCCCAAACGAAGTAGTGCTGATTTTAAAGGGCGCCTTTATATAAATATTGAGGACTTTGCCGTAATGCGACTGGATTTTGCGAACACTCAGCGTCTGCGGAACTTTAGACTATTGGGCATTACCTACCGCGAAACGGTATACAAAGGCACCATGCGTTTTGCCAAATTGCCCAATGGCAAGTACGACCTTCAGTTTATGGATTTGTCCGATGGTAAATATTTTGGGGTGGACCGCCCCCTAAAAGTGGTGGAAAAGAATAAACATGTAAAGGGTCGCCGCAAGCAAAACGAACTGAAGCTGAACATTGATTTTCGTATGAACATGACCAACAAATGGGAACTGGTGGTGTTTAACCAAGACGACATTTCCGAAAACGAGTTTAAAACCTTTACCGAAGACAAAACGGTTCGAGCTACGTACATGCCCCGATACAAGCCCGAATTTTGGAAAGGATATACCATTATGGAACCCAACCAAGCCATCCGCGGGTTTACGGTTGAGGAGGAGGACTAGTTATGAGTTTCTAGTTCACATCACAAATTTGTAATAAAGGGACTTCCAAAGCTTGGCTGATGCGATTTTCTTTTCTACTTGTCATTTATGACATGTACCAGGTGCGGTAAAAGGCTTTTCTTGTTCTTGATATGGAAAAAGACAAGTTATTTAACGAATGGATCATAGACCATTACGGCTCTCCTGAAAAACTGGCCCAAATTTTAGAGTTAGGGATTTTTATGTTGTTCTTTTTAGAACAAGACACCTTCTCCCGAAGGGAGGTGCAGGATGTTGCAGAAGCAATCAGGGGGATTATGGCTGGGTTGAGGGAGTGAGATGCAAAGCATCAATGGAGAAATCTCAGCTAACCACAGATTTCTCACATCCGTTCGAAATGACAAAAGAAAATTAGTGCAATTCCTGCTCCGGCAGGCGGGCGTGTCAAACTACTACTTAAAAAAATATCTCGACTGCCCTGCCCGTCCGGCAGGCGGGCGCTCGATATGACAATCAATAAAGAGAGAGATTTTTCGCTATGCTCAAAATGACAAATTAGGGTGCTTTATTATCTGTCAAGAGTTCCAAGATTTTGTCTTCCACTTCCTTGGAATCCCACTTTTCTTCAATATTGGGAAGTTGCATTACTTGCTGCATAATTTCTTCCTGCATATCACCTATGGCGAGAGCTTCGGCATAGGGCCTATCAGAAAAAGTAACGCGGCTATACACTGGTACCCACTTCTCCGGATGCTTGGTGGCAAAATGTTTTTCAATCTTCTTTTGCAACAAAAATTTTGGGTCTGCTGTTTTACTGCTCATTTCCACAAAGTTTCTGTAACTCAGTTCGGCAATTGCATCGGCATTGGGTTTCCGTTCTTCTTGATATTCGGAAAAGATGGCCTCCCAATCATCCCCATGTTTCTCCATTAACTGATTGAGCACGTAGATATCCTCAAAACCGGCATTCATGCCCTGTCCGTAAAATGGCACGATGGCATGGGCGGAATCGCCTACCAAGGCCACTTTGTTCCAATACGTCCAAGGATAGCATTTCATGGTGACCATGGCACTGGTCGGGTTATTGAAAAAATCTTTGGTCAAATCCTCAATTTCTTTACGAACATTGGGAAAGTATTTTTTAAAAAATTCACGGGCCTGATTTTCGGTCTCGATACTTTTAAAAGAGACTTCCCCTTCAAAAGGCAAAAACAGGGTACAGGTAAAACTGCCATCAATATTGGGCATGGCGATGAGCATAAACTCACCTCTTGGCCAAATATGGAACGAGCTATTGTCCAACTTATGGGTACCATCCTCATTGGCAGGTATGGTAAGCTCTTTGTAGCCTACATCAATAAAGTTCTGGGAATAGTTAAACCTACTTTGGCGCTGCATTTTGTGGCGTACCCTTGAAAAGGCTCCATCACAACCAAAAATCAGGTCAAAATTATACGCTTTCCATTCGCTTTTTTCGGTTTCTCCTGTATAGATTCTAGCTTCGGGCAAATCAACATCCCAAACTTTTTCATTAAATCGGAACGAGGCACCCTCACCTTCAGCCAAATCAATCATCCGTTTGTTGAGAATTCCCCGTGAAATAGACCAAATAGCCTCCCCGTCTTTCCCATATTTCTGAAAATAGACCGGTTTATCGTTCACATGCATTGCACGTTTATCGAGCGGAATGGCTATTTCCTTGATTTTTTTCCCAATGCCCACTTCATCCAGAGAGCGCCATCCCCTATTGCTCATTGCAAGGTTAATGGAACGCCCGGAGAACTTGATGGTCCTTATATCCGGTCTTCTATCGAATACAGTAACTGTATGCCCACTTCTTCGTAAATAAATTGCTAAAAGGGAACCCACCAATCCGGAACCGATGATGGCTATATTTTTTGGAGTCTGTGCCATAGATGCCCAATGGGCGAATTCTGATTAAGCGGCTAAAATACGGAATTTTAATTTTTTATGTTCACGCATTCCCCTTCCAAATCTCCTTACTACGCAGGTTTTGCACTTTCCTGTAAAGATATAGTTTGGAGTGTTAAGAATTTTTAACATAAGCGTGTAAACCTTGGCTCCAAATGTTACCGTATATATATAAAATATTCCGCTTCGGCGCCTATATATAAAAAGTCCTTCACAAACAATTGCGAAGGACTTTTCACTTTTATGGAATTGATTTATCCTATTTTAGGATTTCATCCACAATACCGTATTCCACAGATTCTTCTGCTCCCATCCAATAATCGCGATCAAAATCTTTCATGACTTTTTCAAAAGGTTGTCCGCAGTTTTCCGATAAAATTTTGGCACCAAGTTCTTTTGTTTTTATGATTTCCTTGGCCTGAATCTCGATATTCGAAGCCTGTCCCCTTGCTCCACCGCTAGGTTGGTGGATCATGACACGGGCATGTGGCTGAATAAATCTCCTGCCTTTTTTCCCTACCGATAAAAGTATGGATCCCATAGAGGCGGCCAAACCGGAACAAACCGTGGATACTGGGCTTTTTATCTGTTTAATGGTATCATAAATGGCAAAACCAGAGGTTACATACCCTCCTGGGCTATTGATTATCAATTGAATTTCTTTATTGTTCAGCATATCCAAATAGAGTAACCTATCTATTACGTGCTTCGCAGAATCATCATCTACTTGGCCCCATAAGAACACTTTGCGGTCCTCTAACAGTTTTTCTTGGATCAACTCTTGAACTTTTCCTTTTTTTGAACTCATTTTTTAGGTGTTGTAAGACTTCAAAAATAATCAAATTCCAAGGAAGTTTCCGCACTTGTTCATCACAATACTTGGATTATGATTTTATCTCCACTTTTTGCGACACTACATCTTTGATCGGAATCACAAATTTACTTTTTTGGGTCTCCAAAGTAAGACTGTTATTATCTATGGCCTTAATGGTTCCTTCATCATCACCAATAACTATTTTATCACCCACCATATAAGTTTTTCGTGTGTAAAAAGACCTAAGCAGGTCTGCAACAATTTCTCTGGAACCCAATCCAACACCCAAGGCAAATGCCAAAAGAAAAGACCCCAAGATCAAAGTTATGTTGTTGGTGATTATGGTTGTATCTACCCCAGCTTGATTCAATGCAGTAATTGACATAAATATTACAATCACATAAAAAAACAGGTTACTCACCAGATTGGAACCACCAAATTCGAGGGAATCAAAAAGTCGTTTAATGGTTTTCTTTACAAAGTTACCAATGTAGAACCCTAACATTAGAAGTGCAAGTGCACTAAAGAATCGGGGCAGATAATGTAAAAGATTACCTATTTCCTGGGATATGATCTTCCAATCCAAAATATCGGCCGCCACAATAAGAAAGACCAGGATCAAAAACCACCGAACAAAGCCCAATATTATTTTGGTGAGGTCTATTTTAAGGTCGCTTTTGCCCGTTACGTCCATTCCGTTTATTTTATCGTTCAGTACTTGTATTTTGGCGATTTTGAGGATTTTCCGGAATAGGAACATTACGATCTTAATAACGATCCAACCTAAAAATAAAATAACAATTGCGCCCAAAATTTTAGGAAAGGCCAATGCTATCTCTTTGCCCATGCCCGATAACGAGTCAAGGGTCACATTTTTCCAATCATTAATAGTCTCCATAGTTGATGTTTATTTATAGTGTTCTGTTAGTTGTTTTCGCCCAAGGTTTTGAATAGTTTGCGCAAAGCACCCCCCAAATTGATAGAGAACAATGAAGCCATGTCCATGATCAACTTTGCCGCAGCAATGTCGTTCATCACTTTTTGCTTCATTTCGGGCGGAGCCTCGTGTAGGGAGGCCTCCAGCTCTTTAAATGGGTTTTTATGTTTCTTTGCCATCTATTCCAGGGTATTATAGATTTCCAATAGTCGTTCCTTAGCTCTTTTGAGCCTCATCTTCACCGCACTCTCCCCTATGTCCATTAAACTGACCAGTTCTTTTATGCTGGCGCCATCTTGATATTTCAATAACAAAATGGATTTATCTTCGACCGAGACAAGATCCAAGCACTTTTTGAGTTTATCCGCTTTCATTTCGTATAAACTCTCATCGGGCACTTCTTCGGTAAGCTTATGTTCGGAAACTTCAACCTGTACGGATTGGTCCCGTATTTTTAGTTGCTTGTTCCGATTTACATAGTTCACACAAAAATTATAGGTAAAAGAATACAGCCATGTAGAGAACTTCGATTTCCCTTTAAAGGTTCGAAGTTTGATAAAAAGTTGGAGGAACACATCCTGTGTCAAATCCTCCGCCTCGTCAGCAGATTTTGCAAATCCGTAACATTTGTTATAGACCATTTTCGCATAGCGGTCGTACAATTTCCCGAATAGCATAGGGTCATTGTCCGCCACAATCTGTTTCACTAATTCCTCATCAGAAAGATGCACGTATAAGTCTTCCTTTTCCAAAAACGCTTTGTCGGGGTTACTTACAAGTATTAGAAACAGCTTTTTAAAAAAGGTCACTCCAAAAACAGGTTTATTTGGTCAGGCTTTTTAAAATGGGGCGCAAATTAAAAGATTTTCCTAGTATATTTGATTAAAAACCAGATATGAAGACCCATTACATCGTTGGACTGTTCGCCTTTTTATTGATTTTCTCCTGCAAAACAGATTCCAAAAAACCCGAAGCAACTTCCAGACCCTCCGAAACTGAAAAAACCGTTCCCGAACTAATCGCGGAGGCGCACGGTTTTGACAACTGGAAGGATGTGAAAAAAATCACCTTTACCTTCAACGTAGATAGGGATTCCATGCATTTTGAGCGTAGCTGGCATTGGGAAACCAAAACCAATACGATTACCTCCATCTCCGGAGCAGATACCTTGACTTACGACCGTGCAAACATGGATAGCATTGCCCTAAAAACCAATGGTGGTTTTATTAACGACAGGTACTGGTTGATGGCTCCCTTTAATTTGATGTGGGATGCCAACAACTATACTTTTGAACACTTCCCGGAAGTAACCGCCCCCATTAGTGAGGAGCCCATGCAAAAACTCACCATTGTGTATGCCAACGAAGGTGGTTACACTCCCGGTGATGCCTACGACTTCTATTTTAAGGATGATTATATTGTTCGGGAATGGGCCTATCGCAAATCCAACCAAGAAGAACCCAACTTGGTTTCTACTTGGGAAGATTATGTGGATATGGAAGGCATTAAACTTGCCCAACAACACAACCGCCCCGAAGGTGGCACCAGTCTTTATTTTACGGGGCTTTCGGTGAGGAAGGAATAGAATTCTGGTTGATTTTTGAGTTTAGAAAACTCAAAAAAATATTTTTAAGGTTCGCCCACACATAACTGAACGATGATGTGATGCGTCTTTTATATCCCAATTTGGGGATATAGTGATTAAAATATCGCTGTAAACAAGTTGTGCTTCATTCATAAAATTAACTACATTCCCTGTATTTTTACACTTAAATCAATATTATTTGTTGAAATAGATAGTTTTAATTCTGTTTATTTTATATATTTTTGTTGAATTAAAAAGAATACCCAATAATGGCAAACCTTATTCCAACAGAGAAGATTATTGAGCGGCTTCGCTATGAAAACCCATGGTGGGTAACCAAGGATATTCCTAAGACATATAGTTCAATGTCAAAGAGGCTATATTTTGATCTCTTTTATCCCTTTGTTCTTGAAAGGAGTGTAAAAAGAGCTTTGGTTCTGATGGGACCAAGGAGAGTGGGTAAAACAGTGATGCTATTCCACTGTATTGAAAATCTAATTGAAGAAAGTATAAACCCGCAAAAAATCTTCTTTATAGGAATTGACAATCCCATCTATGTGAATTTAAGTTTAGAAGATATTTTATCGCTCTGTAAAGAGTCTTTGGCTCTTGAAAATCTAAATGGTTGTTTTGTATTTTTTGATGAAATACAATATCTGAAAGATTGGGAAAGACATTTAAAAGTTTTAGTAGACTCATATCCTGAAACAAAGTTTATTGTATCGGGATCAGCCGCGGCTGCCTTAAAATGGCATAGCACGGAAAGTGGGGCGGGAAGGTTTACTGATTTCCTTTTACCACCATTGACATTTCAAGAATATATTCATCTGAAAAAGTTGGATCACTTAATTTATGAAGGTGAGATTCAATACGGAGATAAGGGCATACAATATTGCTTAACTCATGACACTAAAGAGCTGAACAAAGAGTTTGTACATTACTTAAATTTTGGAGGATACCCTGAAGTTGTGTTATCAGAAAAAATTCAAAGTGATATGGGTAGATATGTCAAGAACGATATAGTAGACAAAGTTTTATTGCGAGATCTACCGAGTTTATATGGAATTAAAGATGTCCAAGAATTAAATAGATTTTTTACATACATAGCCTATAATACAGGTAATGAGTTTTCGTATGAGACAATGTCAAAGGAAAGCGGTATTCAAAAAGATACTTTAAAAAAGTATCTTGAATATTTGGAAGCAGCTTTTTTAATTAAAGTTTTGAACAAAGTTGGAATAAACGCAAAAAGATTAAAAAGAATCACCAGATTCAAAGTTTACCTAACAAACCCATCTCTTAGAACTGCTTTATTTTCACCAATAACTGAAACTGACCAAGAAATGGGGAACATGGTAGAAACCGCTATCCTTTCCCAATGGATGCATAGAGAGCAATTAGACTTAACATATGCAAGATGGAAAGAAGGTCGAAAAGAAGGAGAAGTAGATCTTGTTTTAGTAGATGACAAAAGCTACAGACCAATTTGGGGTGTTGAAATTAAATGGAGCAACAGATTTTATTACAAACCTCAAGAATTAAAAAGCCTTATAAGCTTTTGTAAGGAAAATAACTTTGAATCAGCAGTAACAACCTCTATTGATCAATTAGGATCAAAAGAAATTCAAGAATTAAAATTCACATTTATACCTGCATCAATTTATGCCTACAACATTGGTGAGATTACATTAAAATTGAAAACAAAAAATTAAAAAAAGTAAGGACAACAAGGTATCTAGTCCATACCCTCGGGATACCCTCCATACACAAAACCATTATCAAACCCAATAAAAAACAACTCACCTCCCCCTCCTACCCAGAAAAAAAGTAATCCCCAAAACCATAAGGGCCATGCACAACAGCAATACAAAACTATAGTTTAAGGAAGCACTTTCGGCAATAAATCCAAGGATTACTGGCCCTAACAAAAAACCGATATACCCCGAACCTGCGATAAAAGCCACCCCTTGGGAGGAATCCACCCCCTTTACATTACCACCAATTCTAAACAATTCAGGAACAATCACCGAAAATCCTAGGCCATTAAAAGCAAAGCCAATAATGGACCAAGTGGTGTTTTGCGTCAGCACCAGAACAAAACCAATGGCAGCGATAAAAGCACCCAGCCCCACTATTTTAATGGGACCTATTTTGGCACTAATGCCATCACCAAGAAATCGACCCAACGTCATCGTGGTAGAAAACGCCAAGAATCCCGCCCCAATGAGCAGTTCCGGCGCCGTGGTCATTTCTTTAAGGTAGAGCGCGCTCCAGTCGATTATTGCACCTTCACTTCCAAAGGAAACAAACCCGATAATACCCAAAAGCAATAAAGGTTTAAATAGTTTTAGACTAAAAGGTTCTTTTTCTACAGGAGCGGCCACTATATGGACATAATGCTTTTTTAGAAAAAAATTGATGGCAAACACCAAAACCACGGTGATACCCATGTGCAGCACAGGGTTTCCAATCACGGGAATCAAGAAGCTGCCCAGTCCCACCAAAATACCCCCCAGACTAAAAAAACCGTGGGCTGCGGACATAAAATTTTGTTTATCCTCCTTTTCAATTTCGGTGACCAAGGTGTTTATGGCGATATCGATAAAACCGTTGCTGGCCCCAAAAAGGTAGAGGCCTGCCATCAACAAATAATAATTGGGTGCCATAAGCGGCAGCATGGCCGTTACAGAAGCAAATAGCACCCCATACCAAGATGCCCTGCCAACCCCGATTTTGTTGATGATTTTGGAAGCTACCGGAAAAATGGTGAAAACCCCAAGGGACAAACAAAATAGAGCTATACCCAAATCGGCCTTATCTATATCCAGTTTTTCCTTTACTGTGGGGATATAAATGGCCCAAGTACCAAACCAAATATTGATACTGGTAAACACCCATGCCACACCAAAATATCTCGGTTTGGATAAAATAAGCCATAGGGATTTCATACGCTGGTAGAGTTTGGTTGGTTAATTTAATTGGTTATTTGCCCTGTATGCCCGCTTTCAAGATCTGCCCAAACCGGTACATATCCTCATAAGAGCAATAAAGGGGAGCCGGGGCCAATCGTATAACATTGGGTTCCCTCCAATCGGTTATCACACCGTTTTTCATTAAATAATCAAAGATGGGCTTCCCTTCTCCGTGCAAAAACACGGAAAGCTGGCAACCTCTTGCCTCCGGGGTAATTATTTCGAAGGTGCTGTCCACTTCCTTGTCAATCTCATGAAGTACAAACTCCAAAAAGGCCACAATGGTCTTTTGCTTTTTAACAAGGGCATCCATCCCAACTTCATCAAATATCTCCAAGGATGCCAAATAAGGTGCGATGGATAATATGGGCGGATTGCTCAATTGCCATGCATCGGCACTTTCAATGGGGTCAAACTCAGGTTGCATTAAAAAGCGGGTCTCCTTTTTGGTGCCCCACCAGCCTTCAAAACGAGGAATATCTTCTTTTCCCAAATGTCTTTCATGCACAAAAATCCCAGATGCGTTCCCGGGACCACTGTTCATGTATTTGTAACTGCACCAGGCGGCAAAATCAGCGCCCCAGTCATGAAGACTAAGTTTGATGTTTCCAACTCCGTGGGCCAAATCCCAGCCCACAAAGGCGCCAACGCCCTTACCTGTTTTGGTAATGGTTTGCATATCCAACACTTGGCCATTGTAGTAATTGACACCGCCCATCAATACCAAGGCCAGTTCGTCTCCCACCTCGTTGATTTTTTTAATAATATCTTCCGTGCGCCATGCATGTTCCCCGTCCCTCTTTTTTACTTCAACTATGGCATCTTTGGGGTCCAATCCATGAAAACGGACCTGGCTTTGCAGCATATATTGGTCAGATGGAAATGCTTTTTCCTCGCATATAATCTTGAATCGCTTTTCGGTAGGTCTATAAAAGGACACCATCAACAAATGAAGATTGACGGTAAGCGTGTTCATCACCGAAACTTCCTTGGGTTTTGCCCCTACAACCTTGCCCAAACCTTCGGCCAGTCTTTCGTGATAATCCCACCAAGGTTTATCTGCATAAAAATGCCCCTCCACGGCCAGTTCCCGCCAATCTTTCATAACCTCATCCACAAATTTTTGGGTGCGTTTGGGTTGAAGGCCAAGGGAATTTCCCGTGAAGTAGATTACATCCTTCCCGTTTACTTGCGGATAGTGAAATTCGTTTCTATAGGCAGCAAGGGTGTCGGAAGCATCGAGCTTTTTTGCAAATTCAAGCGTATTTTGGAACGTCATTCTTATTTTGGTTTGCTTCAAAAATACGATTTGTGAAAGTAATCTTAGGAAAAGAAATTACTCCAATCGCATTTCGATGATGTGCTTTTTAAACCCTACTTTTTCATACGCTTTAATGGCCGGTTGGTTTTCGTTGTAGACTGTCAATCTAATTTCTTTAAAACCTTGATTGTGCGACCAATTCTTGAGTTCTTCCACAATCATGGCATTGATTCCTTGTCCCCTAAAATCTTCGTCGGTGTACATAAAACCCAGATAGGCGTAAAATTCATGATCTAAATAATGTCTTGCCTTTTTGGGAATGGCATAGCCCGAGGCCACAATTTTACCACCGACCTCAGCAACAATCACATGGGCTTTGGAATCCTGAATCATCTCACCAATATCGTAATAACTTATGGGACCGTTTTTAATGGTAACATCGAACGGACGTTCGGCCTTAATGATTTCTTGCTCAAAACTCAACAACAAGGGGAGGTCGTCCAAGGTTGCTGTGCGTATGTTTACCTTTGGTAACGTCATGGAATGCTTTTGCTTTTAGAAATATTCCAATGTAGTTCTTTTCTATATTTTTGCGAAAAATATCTCATGCATTTCCTTTCACCCATATTGGAGAGTTACATTGCCAACAGTTCGGAGGACGAACCTGAATTGTTGCAGGAACTTACCCGTGAAACCCATTTAAAAGTGATTCAACCTAGAATGATCACGGGGCATTTTCAGGGTCGAGTTTTGAGTATGTTGTCCAAAATCATCAATCCCAAATATATCTTGGAGATAGGCACTTATACGGGATATTCGGCTTTGTGTTTGGCAGAGGGGCTTCAAAAAGAGGGGGAATTGCACACCATTGAGGTAAACGAGGAACTTTATGAAATGCAGCGGAAGTATTTTGACAGAAGTGGGTTCGGTCCTCAAATTAAACAACATATTGGGGATGCATTGGAGATTATTCCAACATTGGAACCCTCTTTTGACCTTGTTTTTATTGATGCCCAAAAGGTGAACTACGATGCTTATTTTGAGGCGGCAATCAAAAAAACAAATCCGGGCAGTGTGATTCTATCGGACAATGTACTCTGGTCCGGAAAGGTGGTCGAACCCATACAGAAATCGGACAAGGCTACTGCCGCACTATTGGAATACAATCAAAAATTAAAAAATGACCCGAGAGTGGAAACCGTTTTACTTCCAATCAGGGATGGACTGACATTGAGTAGGGTGCTATAAAACGTTGGTACAGCCAATAAAAGAGCCATCCGGACAGTAAACCTACTACCATACCCACTAGAATGTCGATAGGGAAATGTACCCCTACATAAATTCGGCTCATGGCAAACAATATGGGCCAAATAAAAAACAGCATGGCCCATTTCACTCTTTGCCGAAGAAAAAGGAACACCAACATGGTTATGGAAAACGAGCTGGAGGCATGGCCCGAGAAAAAACTATAGTCCGTTGGGGTTTTTAAAATGCGTATCAGGGTATTGATTTCTTCCACATTATTCGGTCTTAACCTAGCCACCGAAATTTTGGTCCAATGTGTGATGAGGGCAATAAAAATTGCCAGACCCACAACCGTCAAAAATTTGTAAAAAGCTTCCCTTTTAGAAAATTTCAAGAAAAACAATACTAGAAAGAGGATAAAAAGGGGAATCCAAGTAGTGATATTGGTCACGGTGGACCAAAACATATCGTACCTCTCTATGCCCAGACCATTGAGATAAACAAAAGCGTCCCTATCCCATCTGAGCAATTTATCCAACATAGGAATCTATTTCTTATTGAGGTCTCTTTTGATGGAGCCGGAAACTTCGTTCACGTTCTTTTTTACATCATCGATTTCCTTACGGATATTTTTGGTGAAGTCCGTGTCCACATCCGTGGTCTTTTGGATTTCACGCTTAATATCGTCCGTGGCGTCTTTGAGTTGACGCATTCCTTTACCGAGCCCCTTGGCTATGCCAGGAATCTTATCCGCTCCAAATACCATCACCACGATGAATAGGATGAAAAAAATCTCAGCTCCGCTAATGAATAGAAATTGCATGCCACAAATATAATCAGAACTTGGTTTCAAAATAAAAAAAGCCCCGTTAAATAACGAGGCTCTTAACATAGTTTTTAATACTATTGGTCTCCTTTGATGTTTTCCTTGAACTTATCAAAGTCCGATTTTTCCTCTTTCTTGGGCCAAGCGTTATTAGTGGTATCAATATCCGCAGTTTCCAATTTTGGATCTACTACAATTCCCACCAATTCTTTCTCGGTTGCCATCACTCTTTTTACCTCGGCATCGTTCTTTCTCCAAATTTCTGGAGGATAAGTAACATTCTCCGTGGTACCATCCGCGTAAGTGTACTCCACGATCAAAGGCATGGGAATACCTCCTGGCTTATCAAAAGTGATTTCATAAAAATACTTTGGCTCTTTAACCTGGGCTCTTTCGGCCTCGGTCATGTTGTCCATCATAAATTCCTTAAGGTTCTGGGAAGTCTCGGTCGGGGATTTTCCTTTTAGCTCTGGGGAAAAATCCTCGCTGTCCTCTTCGGCCAAGTATACCAATGGTGGAAGGTCGGCCTCGGTAAGGTTCCTGTCGGCCATGTATTTTTCCATTTCCTTGGTAGGCTTGTTGGACACGTAGTATTTTTTAACACCCTTTACGCCTATGTCAACATAGTCAGTGGTGTAGAACCATCCTCTCCAGTACCAATCCAAATCCACTGCGGAAGCATCTTCCATGGTACGGAAGAAATCTTCTGGGGTCGGGTGCTTGAACATCCAACGTTGTGCGTAGGTTTTGAATGCATGATCGAACAATTCCTCACCCATTACAGTTTCCCTAAGAATGTTTAGAGCAGTTGCTGGTTTGCCATAGGCATTTGGACCTAGTTGATACACGTTTTCCGGATTTGACATGATGGGTGAAATATAACTTTGATCACCTGCCATGTAAGGAACTATTTTAGCGGCTTCCCCTCTTCTTGATGGGTATTTTTCGTTAGGGGCGATAACTTCTGGGTTGTTCTTTCCAAACTCTTGCTCGGCCAGATATTGCATAAAGGTATCCAAACCTTCGTCCATCCATCCCCACTGACGCTCATCGGAGTTTACGATCATTGGGAAGAAGTTGTGACCAACTTCATGGATGATCACACTGATCATTCCGTATTTAACCCTATCGGAATACGTGCCATCCTCGTTTGGACGTCCGTAGTTCCAACAGATCATTGGGTATTCCATTCCTTGGTTTTTGGCATGTACGGAGATGGCTTTGTGGTAAGGGTAATCAAATGTGTGTTTTGAGTATGTTTTTAAGGTTTGTGCAACCGCTTTGGTAGATTGCTCTTCCCAAAGTGGGTTACCTTCTTTAGGATACATGGATACGGCCATTACATCTTTGCTTCCGATTTTAACGGCTTGCATGTCCCAGATAAACTTTCTGGATGTTGCAAAAGCGTAATCCCTAACATTGGTTGCCTTGAACTTCCAAGTTTTGGTATCGGTAGCGAAACCTTTTTCGGCAGCTTCCGCTTCTTCTTGGGTTACAATAAGTACTGGCTTGTCGTACGATTTTTTGGCCTGCTTGTAGCGCTTCATCATTTCTTTGGAAAAAACCTCATCACGGTTTTGAAGCTCACCAGTAGCATCCAAAATATGGTCTGCAGGAACGGTGATGCTCACATCATAATTACCAAATGGCAATGCAAACTCTCCACTACCCCAGAACTGATGGTTTTGCCACCCTTCCACATCGCTGTACACCGCCATTCTTGGAAAGAATTGTGCAATTACGTAGGCACGGTTTCCATCTTTTGGAAAATACTCGTAGCCCGAGCGTGCCCTGTTTACGGTATGGTCGGGAATATTGTACCACCATTTAATGGAGAAAGAAATCTTTTCCCCACTTTTAAGTGCTTCTGGAATATTGATACGCATCATGGTCTGGTTGATGGTATAGGACAACGGTTTTCCATTATCATCGGTAACCGACTCAATATTAAAACCGCCATCGAATGGCTCGCTGATGTAGGTTTGCGCAAAATTGTCCGCCGTGTAGGCAATGTTCACGCCATTACCATCGCGCAAGGGTGATTTTGAATCTTTGGCACGTACATTTTGATCTAATTGTACCCAAAGAAATTCCAAATCGTCCGGGGAATTGTTATGGTACGTAATGGTCTCCTCACCGCTGATCTTTGCATTTTTATCATCCAGGTGAATATCCATTACATAATCCGCCTGTTGCTGATAATAATCGGGACCGGGCGCACCTGATGCGGACCGGTATGTGTTTGGAGTTGAAAACTCCTCGTACAATTGTTTAAATTTACTTTGGTTGTAATGTCCGGGCTCCCGTTCTTCTTTAACGTCTCCCTCTTCTTGTGCCATGACCACGGCTCCAAAAAGGAACAACACGGAAGCTAAGCAATACTTGAATCTGTTCATTTTCTATCTGATTTTATAGCTGTGAAAAATAACATATTTTAACCAATTGTTAAGAATACGTCATAAGTTTAACATTCCTTTATTCTTCTCCCTGATGAGTACAAAGCTTTTTTTGTTGTTTTTCCACTTCACATGGACCACGTTTTTCTGTTCGTCGAACAAATCCGTAAGCAGCTCGTTCTGAACGGACATGGTTTTTACGTTGGATAAATCAACATTGGTAATTTCCAAATAACAGATGACCACATCGGTATCGTACCTTTTTCCCAAAAAATTATAGGGAACGGGCTCTCCATCGAACTCCACTATAAACTTTGATCGGAAATATTTTTCGATATATTCATCGGCGATCTTGGATTCTTTCGGGGTAGCCAGCTTGGCCTCGATGCCATAGCGTTCCTTAAGGAGTTTGTCGAGGTCATCTATAAATATCCGACTGGTGATCTGGAAAGCACTATCCTCCTCCGAGTAGGCTATATTGGTAACGCTTACGTAGAATTTATGGGCGGATGAGAAAGACAAGAACAACAACATTACCAAAGGTAATACCATCATTCTTGCTTTTTTCAGTTTCATCATGTGTTATTAGACTTTAATTGTGCGACAATGTTACAGTTTTATGAAACTTTCTGCAATTTACCTGCCAAACTATTTACTTTCAAGTTCAAGTTCAAACTCAAACTCAAACATCAAGCTCAAGAACATACAACAAAGGCTAAGGTTACAGCATACTGCCTACTGCTTACTGCGAACTGACATCGGACAAACCCAAGCTCAAGTTCAAACATCAGATTCAAGAGCAAAAGTATTCGTGGCGATTCGTGAAATTCGTGTCTGCTGGCAGGTGCTCAATGTCACTAGTTCAAGCTCAAGTATCAAGCTCAAACGACAAACCCAAGTTCAAGTTCAAACATCAGATTCAAGAGCAAAGGTATTCGTGGCGATTCGTGAAATTCGTGTCTGCTGGCAGGTGCTCAATGTCACTAGTTCAAGCTCAAGTATCAAGCTCAAGCTCAAGTTCAAGCTCATACATCAAGTTCAAGAATCAAGACCATACAGCAAAGGCAAGGTTACTGCTGACTGCATAAACTGACATAAGACGTAAGACTCTAGATTTTAGAAAATAGATTCTAGACTCCAGGCTCCCGACATCCGACATCCGACATCCAACTCCCAAAAACTCAATCCAAGTCGTTGTTTTCTCGGTAAGCTCGGCTTTTTTCTATCATTACATCCCATATCCTTAATTTATCCTGAGATTCCACCGCCGCCTGAAAAGCTTCGTCCACCTCGCAGAAATACATGAAATCATCTATTTTATCCATGGGGATTTTAAGCGTTGTCAAAAAAAGGGAATCCGCATAAAAACCTTGTACCTGTTGCGTTTGGGCGTAGGTCTTGTCCACTTTCACCCTGTTCTTCAACATTTTGGTACGTCCCGTAATGGCATTGATAATGGGATCTAAAGGGGGACTCAATAGCATCCCCACATTAAACTTACCTGCCGTGGCCTGTTGCAGTTTCCGCTCGCTCTGCGTTGGCACACGCCTATGGGCATTGGGCAAGTTCAAGGCCTCTGCGCTCACGGCCTTTTCGAAGGTGACCCTATCCACATCGCGGCTTAGATCCCCGGTTAAATTGTAGGGAGTCACCACTACTTCTTTTAATTGGTTTACGAATTCCTGCATGGGAACCTCCACAAAGTTGGATTGGTATAGCGTTTCGGTAACGGGCAGGGATTTTTTCAAAAAATGAACGGCGGAAAACACCAGCGTATCGTTTAACCGCACCCTAATGGCAAAATTCCCATCAATATCGGTGATAACGGCGTCTTTTGTGGAAGTGTTTTGGACCACCACGCCAACCACGTCCTTATCGGTACTGGTAACTTTTCCTTGCAGCACTTTGCTATCTGTTTCTTGGGAAAAGCCCCGATGGGCAGCAAAACAAACCAAAACAAGAAAAAATCGTTTCATTCCTCTTCCAAAGTTGCCAAAAAGTCCTTGCTTTGGGTCACCAGAAAATCGATCAACTGAAATTCGTTTTCTTTTCGGAGCAGTGTCTGGGAAGGTATTTTATCATCACAATACAAGAGAAAAGCATCTATTTTGTCCTGTGGCAACTTTAGGTCCACTACAAAAAATTCGTCGTCGTACACATGTCGGAGCACTTCGCTCACCTTAAGCGGTGCCCTTTGCTGTCCGTTGACCTCCTGTGGCTTAAACAGCGCCTTGAAGATGTTTACAAAATTGAGGCCATGCTTCATACCCCGTGTTATTTGGGAATTGGCAATGTTTTCCACCTCGGTCCCCCTATCAATCTCATAATTGAACTCTTTAAAGTCCTCATTTTTTACCTGAAGGAATCTTTCTTGGTTTTCGGGGGTCACCACAACCTCGTCCAGTTCTTGTACTTTTTCGTCCACTTCGACCACCAAACGGTTGTTCGCCAATATTTCGGGGGTAACGGTGACTACCTCCAATTGATAGTTTACCGCCGTAAACACCAACTGGTCACCCTCCTTTACCGCTATCATAAACTCTCCGTTATCGTCGGTAATGGTAGCTATACCGCTGGTGGAATTGATAACGTTCTCGTTAGGGACATTGGAACTCCTGTACAGCACCTTGCCCCTGAGCATTTGGCGCGAATCCTGTGCCATGGACCAGCCGGACACAAGCAAAGAGAACAATATCAAAAAAGCATTTTTCATTTCTACGTGTTTATTACAAGTTAAAGAAAACTTATGAAGATGATATAAAAAATTAAGCGGTTCTAAACTTTTGTTAATTCTGCATCATCGCGCATAGTAAAAATATACCAAAGTGGATTCCATTCACCCGTGAATTCCGTGTTTTGACGGTATTTATTAAAAAAATTGAAACATAAGTTTAGTTTTGCCTTTTACGTTTGGAAAATCCTCAAATAACAAACACTGTGAAAACTTCAATAGTCTACTTGATCATGGGCCTGCTTGTAATCAACTCGCTGAGTGCGCAGGTAAAAATCGGTGATAACCCACAAAACCTGGATCCATCCTCTATTCTGGAACTACAGAGCAGCAACCGTGTTTTGGTGATCACCCGAGTAACGGATGCCCAGATGAGCGTAATCAACCCCTTGCCCGGTGCCGTGGTGTACAATACCGACCAGGAGTGCCTGCATTATTACAACGGAACGGAGTGGATCAATATCTGCGAAGCACTGGACAACTCTTTTACAACCAGTACCCGTGCAGATTCTCTACTACAGGTCAATCCACAAGCGAGGGACAATACCGTTATAATTTCCGAAATTATCAATCCCGATGGCAGTACCAATTACAATTTTGAAGTAGGAGAAATTAATTCAGCTAATATTGCAACTGGTGGTGTAGTGGGAAGGAACATCATTGGCAGCTCCATTGAAGACAAACACTTGATAGATGGAACCATTAGTAAGGAAAAATTTCAATCGGCTCCAAATCCTGGTGATCTTTTTATATCTACTGGTAGTGGTTGGGATTATATCAACCGCTCCGACCTTTTAAATACCCAACTGGACAGTATTGTGGGGAATGAGATTACAAACGCTACCCTGAACGGTTCTTTAGTTAGAGATGGGGGCGGAACCCAAGCCTACCCATATACCTTAGATGTTGCAGATGGAGGAATTGATACCGCTGAATTGGCAGATAATGCGGTGACGACCGAAAAAATACTTGACGGAAATGTCACCAATGCAAAACTCGATAAAGGAAATATTCCGCTGAGTGGTTTTGGAGCTGCTGAAGACATTGTTGATTTAGATGGAAATAGGCTCATTAATTTGGCTGACCCAACAGCACTATTAGATGCTGTTAATTTGCAATCTTTAAATGATGCGATTGCGGATTCGGAGGCATTGGACAATGACACCAACGATGAAAATGAAATTCAAGAACTGTCCTTATCCAACGATACCCTCAATATCAGCAATGCCAATACGCCAATCGACCTGAGCGGATATGTGAACGACGATGAAAATGAAATTCAAGAACTGTCCTTATCCAACGACACCCTCAATATCAGCAATGCCAATACACCAATCGACCTAAGCGGTTACCTTGACAATCTTGACGAACAACAATTGAGTTTAGAATTGGACACTCTTAGAATCAGCGGGGACACAACGGCAATAGACCTAAGTAGGTACGACAGAACTCTAGAAACCAAAGACTTAGAACAAACCGAAACTTCAGACAGAACCTATAATATAAATGCTGGAACCTTAAACTTTACCAACGGAAATGTTGGAGTTGGAACTGCCGCTATCCCAACCTCCACTTTACAAACAGGTGGTTCCTTTGCAGCTCCAATTACTACAACATCAGGAGACACAACTTTAAATGAATCCCACTATACAGTTATTCTAGGGGATGATGATGCCATAACACTGCCTGGGGCAGGTACGTGCCAAGGTAGAATCTATATTATTAAAAACACTACCATATTTACCCCTACGATATCCTCATATATTGATGATGGAGGGACAAGTCAAAATACAATTCCATCAGGAGTAACCCAACTGCAAAGTGATGGTACCAACTGGCAACAAATCAACTAATGAAACCCCTCCTCCACATAACATTTCTATTATCGGTCAGTTTTGGAGTGGCCCAAAGCGGGTTGTACAATAGTGGCAACTTTAGCGTGCACAACAATGCCAACATTGGTCTGCACACCGATTTTATAAACGATGCCAACTTTGACCAAACCAATGGGCTGGTCGGTTTTTATGGTAACCGTGCCATCATTGTTTCCGGAAGCATTCCCCCAACCCTTTGGGACACGGAGATAATGATGGACAGCAACGTGTTTTTACAAAATCCCGTCATGGTTCGGAACAACGTCAATTTTATTGATGGCAATTTCCTGACCCCGACCAACATACCTGCGGTGAACCTCAGTTTTATGGACCAAGGTTTTTTCACCGGAGAAAGCGATGCATCCAAAGTAACTGGCTTTGCCGCCATTAACAATCGCGATGTATTTTCGTTCCCTGTGGGCGACTCGGAACAGCTCCGACCTTTAACATTAAACGCACAAAGTGCCACCCCTTTGGCCGTATGCGCCTATTTTTTTGAGGATCCCTCCGCTCCCTCCTCTATTTTGGAACGTTTTGACACCGAAGAAAAAGTACAGGACATCGGAACCGTTACCGATCGCGAATTTTGGGTCATACAAAGCGATGTGCCAGCGCAAGTAACCATTTCGTGGAACACAAGGAGTGCTTTGGGCACCATTCCCAATGCCACTTTGGAATCCATTATTGTGGTGGGATGGAGCAAATCGTCCAACCAATGGGTGATCATCGGCAACTCGGCCATTAGTGGCGACATTGCACAGGGGTTTGTTACTTCCGAAACCTTTGTGCCCAGCGATTATGCCGCCATTACCTTTGGTACCATTCCCCTGCCCACGGATACCTTTGCCGTGGAAAATCCTACTTTGGGCAATTACTTTTTGAGTCCGAACGGAGATGGCACCAACGATTTTTTGGTGATTGACGGCATGGAGGAATCACCGAACAACAGTTTGCGTATTTTTAACCGATACGGGCAAAAGGTTTTTGAGAAAATCAATTACACCAACGAGTTTTACGGCCTTGCCAACACAGGAACCTTGATCCCCAACCAAGCATCCGGTCTGCCCGAAGGCGTTTATTTTTACTTGGTTACCTTGGACGATCTGGAACTGGAATATTCCGGTTTCCTTTTCTTGGACCGATAGCAATCACCTTTTTCATTTCTACTTTAACACAAAAACTCAATTATTTGGATTCCCGTTTTCATGGGAATGACAATTTTAATGGAATCCCACCTATAATGGGATTGGGGAATGCTTTTTCAATTAAAAATACTTCTTAACTTGGTGAAAAATTTCTTTTATGAAAAGAAGGGCTTTCATTAAAACTGCTTCTGCATCAGGGCTGGCCTGCACCATTCCTCCCATTTTACCCAATTTTTATGACCCGGATTACTCCACGGCCGAGCTCATGGGCAAAGCGGATATTGAACTCTTTGGCGAGGGCATCAATCTAAAGGAAGAGGCGTACAAGTCCTTTTTAGAAATGAAAAAAGCGGCCTATTCTGATGGTTTTGATATTAAAATAGTATCCAGTTTCAGGGATTTTTACCATCAAGAACGCATTTGGGAACGCAAATATCTAAGCTATACCGAAGAAGGTATGGCCCCTTTGGAGGCTATTGACAAGATTATTGAATATTCCACCATTCCGGGAACGAGCAGGCACCATTGGGGCACCGACATCGATATTATTGATGGATTCCCCAAAGTATCGGGCGATGTGCTGGATTCCGAAAAATTTGAGGCGGGCGGTCCTTTCGAAGGACTCAAACTTTGGCTGGACGAAAACTCGACAAAATACGGGTTCTATCTTGTCTACACCAACAATCCAAGAAGAAGAGGGTTTAAGTACGAGCCCTGGCATTACAGTTATGCGCCCATATCCATTCCCATGCTAACGGCCTACCGTAAGCTCAACATTTTAAAGTTGATGCAACAAGAAAGGTTTCTGGGCAAAGAACATTTTACCGCTGGTTTTATAAGAACCTACGTTCAGGACAATATCTTGGACATAAACCCTGTACTGCTATAACGGTTTTTTTGTATCTTCAACATACCAGTACACTAGCCCATGAGAATCGGAAGAGGAAATTGGAGGATACGCATCCTGATCGGTTTGGCCATTGTTGCTTTTGCGTTTATTCGTAGGTGCAGCAACCAAGAAGAAAATCCCTATACCGGCAGAACCCAGAACATAGACATGACCACGGAACAGGAGATTGCCATTGGGCTGCAAGCTGCCCCGGAAATGGCGCAGCAACACGGGGGACTCTATCCGGACGAACGTATGCAGGCTTTGGTGGACGCCGTGGGCAACAAACTGGTGCAAAGTAGTGTGGCCAAGGAAACCCCTTATCAATACGAATTTCATCTTTTGGCAGACGACCGCACCATCAATGCCTTTGCGCTGCCCGGCGGACAGATTTTTATCACTTATGCCCTGTTCTCCCAACTCAACGAACCGCAACTTGCCGGTGTCTTGGGCCATGAGATCGGCCATGTAATCGGCAGGCATTCTGCCGAACGTATTGCCGAAAGCAATTTTTGGCAAACCTTGGCCACGGGTGCTTCAGTCGGTGGCGATATGGGCGGTTTGGTTGCAGGCATCGGCCAAAATACCCTTTTAACCAATGGCAGGGGCGACGAATTGGAGAGTGATGAACTCGGCGTGCTATTTATGATAGCGTCCGGGTACGACCCCAATGAGATGATAGAGGTCATGAAAGTATTGAAAGCGGCCGCAGGACCCAACAGGGTTCCCGAGTTCCAGAGTACCCACCCCGACCCCGAAAACCGTATTGAAAAGATAAAGGAAGCCATCGAAAAATATTCAGGTCGATAGAATTGGTGGTTTATCGATAAAAAAAGGAGATTGGCTTAATTTCCGTACCTTTGGGTAAACGGCCCAAATCCTACTAAGTTTCTCTTAATCTTTTTGTTATGCAATAAAAAGAGAGAACATATGGGAACACTATTACATTTTAAAGACCTCTATTTAGAGGCATTTGACGATTGCAAACCTAGCTTTGTAGTGCTCTTTTTAAAAGGGTATTCTATATTTTGCGGGGTCATGCTTGTTATGGCCCTATATGCATTTTTGTACCGGGCTTTTACCGGGTTTGAATTTTAAGTCAAGAGGGCCACACTCTTTTGCAAGAACACTAATATATGAAATGAACAAAGGGCGCATCCAATGGATGGGCCCTTTTTCATTGGAATAAACTCCCTTTCTATTTTTTCATTGCAGCTTCCAACACGGCCTGTGCCTCAGTGGCGTTGGACAATTTGGCATATTTCATGGCGGTCATACCCCCGTCGCAACGTTTTTTAAGGTCTGCCCCATGATCGATAAGTACTTGTAATACTTCGACCTTGTTGTAACGGGCCGCGTAATGGATAGGTGCCTTGCCCAAGGATTTTTGGTTGACGTCCTCTCCAAGTTCAATGAATTTTTTAACCGTCTCTACATCGCCCTGCATTACAGCCTTGCAAAAACTGCTGAGCTCATCCAGGCTTACCATTTCAATGGAGGTTCCAAAATCGTTTGTTTTGAGTTCGTTGGCAGAAACGCCGCTTAGGGCCAACAGGCATAGTGAGGCCACTGAAAAGATTGTTTTTTTCATGATGAATTGTTTTTGATTAATGAATTTTCTTGTTATAAAAATAGACTCTCGCCAAGCTTGGATGTTACACGATTAACAGTTAAATAACTAAATTTTAACAATTCTTCATTTTTAACATAAGATTATTAACAAGTTCATAATTAGAATTTTAACAAAAAACTAGGGCATCCAACCAGATCACTTTATTTTTGTGGTACAATATTTCACTATGAACAAAAAGGTTATTCTCATGATTTTGGATGGTTGGGGAAAATCCCCAGATCCAAAGGTTTCGGCAATTGAAAAGGCCAACACTCCATTTATTGATTCACTATACACAAAATACCCCAATGCGGATCTGCATACTGACGGAATGAACGTTGGCCTACCCGAGGGACAGATGGGAAACAGTGAGGTAGGACACATGAACCTTGGCGCGGGAAGAATCGTGTACCAAGACTTGGCCAAGATCAACAAAGCCGTAAAA
The DNA here is from genome assembly GCF_056857835.1 of Flagellimonas sp. B-3. Taxonomy (NCBI): domain Bacteria; kingdom Pseudomonadati; phylum Bacteroidota; class Flavobacteriia; order Flavobacteriales; family Flavobacteriaceae; genus Flagellimonas; species Flagellimonas sp. B-3. Next base: position 188,492 of record NZ_JBSXNW010000022.1, on the reverse strand, counting down.
GAAGATACCTTAAAAAAAGAAAAAGTACTCCAAGATGCCTTTGAATATGCCAAAGCCAACAATAAACCGGTCCACTTTTTAGGCTTGGTGAGCGATGGTGGGGTGCATAGCCACATCGACCATTTAAAGGCCTTGATCAAAGCCGCCGACGAAAGCGGTGTGGAAAATGCTTTTGTACACGCTTTTACCGATGGTCGGGATGTAGACCCAAAAAGTGGTAAAGGCTTTTTGGTGGATCTTGATAATTACTGCTCTGACAAAAAGACCCAATTGGCCACAGTTATTGGCAGGTATTACGCCATGGATCGTGACAAAAGATGGGAGCGTGTAAAAATGGCTTATGATGTAGTCGTAAATGCAGCAGGGGAAAAAACACAGCATATTGGTGAGGCCATGCAAAAAAGTTACGATGACGGTGTTACCGATGAATTCATTAAACCGTTGGTTTTAACCGATGCCAATAATGAGCCCCTTGCCAAAATCCAAGATGGGGATGTAATCATCTTCTTCAATTTTAGGACAGACCGTGGCCGTGAGCTGACACAAGCTTTGAGTCAACAGGATTTCCATGAACAGAACATGCACAAAATGGATCTGTACTATGTTACCATGACAAATTACGATGATTCATTCAAAGGAATCAAAATCATATTCAACAAAGAGAACATAAAAGATACCTTGGGCGAGACCCTTGCCAAAAATAGCAAGAAGCAAATCCGCATCGCCGAAACCGAAAAGTATCCACACGTTACTTTTTTCTTTAATGGAGGTCGCGAAGAACCTTTTGAGGGTGAGCAGCGTATTCTTTGCCCATCCCCCAAAGTAGCTACCTACGACCTTCAACCTGAAATGAGCGCTTACGACATTCGCGATGCCATTATCCCTGAATTAAAGAAAGGAGAAGCGGACTTTGTATGCCTCAACTTTGCCAATCCCGATATGGTTGGGCACACCGGAGTTATGGAGGCCGCCATAAAAGCCTGTGAAACCGTTGACCAATGTGCCAAAGATGTGATAACCGCTGGCTTGGAAAACGGCTATTCCACCATTGTAATTGCGGATCATGGAAACTGCGACACCATGATCAACCCAGATGGTAGCCCCAACACAGCACACACCACGAACCCAGTTCCACTTATTTTGGTGGACAAGGATGTAAAAGAGGTAAAAAGTGGCGTTTTAGGCGATATCGCTCCTACCATTCTTAAATTATTGGGCGTTCCACAACCAGAATTAATGACCCAAAAACCATTGGTGTAGACAAACATTCCTTAAAATCCCCAGAATCAATTTGAACTCGTCTTGGGTTGTTTCATTAAGACGAGAAAGCAAGATTTTGTGCTCAAATGAAGGATTTTTTGAGCAGCATAGCAGGGCTACGGAGTGAAAAAAAGACAAAAATTGAGTGCAAAAGATGGTTTTGCAGTAAATTACAATAACTCAAGATGAGTTCTTTATCTTTGCGGCTATGATTCAAGTAAAAACAGCTGAAGAAATTGAGTTGATGCGCGAGAGCGCTTTGGTAGTATCCAAAACTTTGGGCCTATTGGCCAAGGAAATAAAGCCCGGTGCCAATCCATTAAAACTGGATAAAATGGCCGAAGAATTTATTCGGGAACAGGGAGCCGTACCTGGCTTTTTGGGCATGTACGACTTTCCAAACACCTTAAACTGGAGTCCAAATGCCCAAGTGGTGCATGGCATACCAGGCAATGAACCCTTAAAGGAGGGCGACATTGTTTCCGTGGATTGTGGAGCCGTTAAAAATGGTTTCCACGGAGACCATGCCTATACTTTTGAAGTGGGTGAAGTTGCCGAAGAAACCAAAAAACTGCTCAAGGTTACCAAAGAATCGCTTTACATAGGCATAAGGGAGTTTAAACTGGGTAACCGCGTAGGTGATGTTGGTTATGCCATTCAAAAATACTGTGAAGACCATGGATACGGCGTGGTACGTGAATTGGTTGGCCATGGTTTGGGGCGGGAACTCCATGAAGACCCACAAATGCCCAACTACGGCAAAAGAGGCCGTGGCAAAAAGTTTGTCAACGGTATGGTTGTCGCTATAGAACCCATGATCAATATGGGTACAAAACGCATAAAACAATTAAAGGATGGCTGGACGATACTCACTGCCGATGGCAAACCAAGTGCACACTTTGAGCACGATGTGGCCCTAGTGGATGGTAAACCCGAACTCTTGTCCACCTACCAATATATTTATGATGCCCTGGGCATTACCAGCGATGAAGAGGAAGAATTCCGTAGTAAGAAATTGGTGCTTTAGTGTTCAACAATCTTTATATTGACACGAATTTCACCAATTACTCAAATAAATGTCCCAAATCATTTATAAAAATGAGTCTTACTTTATCATCGGTTTGTGCATGGATATTCATAACGAACTTGGTAGAGGATTCAACGAAGCAGTTTATAGCGATGCTCTTGAAATTGAATTAAAATCCAATGGGGTTCCATATCAAAAGGAAGCTAAATTCGATATCATTTACAAAGGCAAAAAGTTAAGGCATCACTACTATGCTGATTTTGTAGTGGATGATAAAATCATTTTAGAACTTAAAGCAGTAGAAAAAATTAGCAGTAATCATATAAAACAAACTTTAAACTATTTGGCAGCATCAAAAATGAAGTTGGGCCTCATCGTAAACTTTGGAGAAGATAGTTTTACCTATAAAAGAGTGGTATTATAATTTGATTAGTGAAAATTTGTGCGATTCGTGTCAGATGCATACAAATATCCTTGACACTAATTGCACTTATTTCCCGAATAGATGTCCCAAATCCTATATTAAAATGAGCCCTACTTCGTTATTGGCCTATGTATCGTTATCCATAATGAGCTCAGCAAAGAATCCAGTGAAGCAGTGCCATGTGAAGCAGACTTTGGAGAAGATAGTTTTACCTATAAAAGAGTAGTATTATGATTAGATCAGTGAAAATTTGTGCGATTCGTGTCTAGATAATATAATTCACCTTAATTTTCAGGATTTCAAATTCAATGCTACCCACAAATAATGTGCCTTTATAAGTTTTAGAGAAAACTCATGTAATTCGTGTCAAAAATATTTAAATACTTCCTTAATCTAATTCCCAGACCCTTACTTATCCGATTAAGCTATTGGGTACGCCCATTGATTGCCTTTTCCCTAAAGGGAAGCTCATATACCGACCCGATTGACGGTAAATCATTCAGGAAATTTTTGCCTTATGGTTATGAGGCCCCGAGGGAAAATGTACTCTCCCCTTCTACCCTTTCGTTGGAAAGACACCGATTACTGTGGCTATACCTGAAAAATGAAACGGATTTTTTCACCAAACCGCTTAAGTTGCTCCACTTTGCCCCCGAACAAGCCTTTTACAAACGCTTTAAAAAACTGGATAATTTGGATTACACCACCACTGACCTCAATTCGCCTTTGGCGGATGTAAAAGCGGATATCTGCAACCTACCCTTTCAAGATGATTCTTTTGATGTGATCCTATGCAACCACGTTTTGGAACATATTCCAGATCATACCAAGGCCATGCAAGAGCTCTATCGTATTATGAAACCCGGTGGATGGGGCATATTTCAAATTCCACAGGACTTAAATAGAGAGAAAACTTTTGAGGATGATTCCATTACCGATAAAAAAGAAAGAGCACGCATTTTTGGCCAGTACGATCATGTCCGGATATACGGACGAGATTATTTTGACAAGCTTCGCAGTATTGGGTTTGTAGTTGAAGAGGTGGATTACACCAAAAAACTCCCAAAGGAAATGGTTGAAAAATACAGATTGGCGAAAGGGGAAATTATTCCAGTGGTCAGGAAATGATCAATTCTTGATCAAAGCCCCAAAACCCGGCGTAAAAAATTCCTGTGTCTCCCCATTTTCATCCAAATAGATGATATAGGCCTCCAACTCTTCATGATTTTCAAGAACTTGTTTGGAATCTTCCAAATCCATCGCCATAAAGGTAGTGGCAAACGCATCGGCAACAGCACAAGTTTTTGCCACAACACTTGTGGCCAGCACATTGGAATTTTTAGTATATCCTGTTTTTGGGTTGATGGTATGCACATACTTCTCCCCTGTTTCAGGGTCTACCCGAAACTTTCGGTAATTGCCAGATGAGGCCATCGCTACATCTTTCAAGGAAACAATTTGTTTTAACTGACGACCAGTTCCTGCCTGTGGATCATCTATACCAACGGACCATTGTTTGCCCGAATCTAGGTTGGTTCCCTTGGCGAGGACCTCGCCTCCAACTTCAACCAAATAATTCTCAATACCCTTTTCATTGAGCATAGCTCCCAATCGATCAATGGCATAACCCTTGGCAACGGCATTAAAATCAAAACGGATGGACGGATGGGCCTTTGTAATGGTATTATCCGCGTTCATCTTTACCTTTTCCCATCCTACGTAACCCAATAAGCTATCCACACGCAAGCTATCGAGCTCTAATTGCTCACCCGGACCAAATCCCCATGCATTGGCCAAAACACCCACAGTGGGGTCAAAATAGCCGTTTGAAGCTTTGTAAACCTTGCTTGAAACCTCAAATACCTCTTTGAACATATCATCCACAACAATAGTGGAGTCCCCCGCATTGATCTTGGAAATATCGGATGAGGGAATATAGGTGGACATAGATTGGTTCAGCACTTGAAAAACGGAATCTATCTCCTGCTGATAGTCCAATTCCTCATCAGCAATGTAAATAATGGAATAGGTGGTGCCCAGCGCATTGCCCCAATTCTGGTTTTTAACCTGTTCTTTAGGCGTACAGTTTAAAAAAAGCACGACCAATCCTAAAAACAATACTTTATACTTCATTTATATTTCAATTAAACCTTGATAGTCCACTACATATTCTTCATCCAAGTAAAGGGGTTCTGTCCTATCTGATGCATTAGAGAGTCCAACTCCAGCAAAATAGGTTCTGGCCTCGAATTTCTCAGCGTGATTCTTTACGGTAAGCATCAATTCTTCATCGTACTCCCTTGGGTTTAGGGGGAATTCCACATTCCTAACCACTATAAAATGCAGTACTTTTTCTTTTAGGCATACATACTGTGGATTTTTTTTGAGCTTGCTGTTAATGGCCATAAATTCAAAACCATCGGCCTCCAGCTCACGCCCCACAATGTTCATGGCCAAATTGTGCAGTTCCTGTTCTGTTAATTCTCTTCCCATAGCTAACAAAAAAACCGATGCACGAGCATCGGTTTGGTTTTATTCATACCTCTCGACAATGCTCGAGGTGATAATCAATTTTTAGTTCTATCCACCAAAGTCATCGAACCTGATATTCTCATCCGGAATACCAAAATCCTCTCCCATTTTCTGAACGGCTTTGTTCATCAAAGGTGGTCCACAGAAATATAGTTCTATATCCTCTGGCGTTTCATGATGGTTCAAATAGTTATCGATAACGCAGTTGTGAATAAACCCAACAAAACCATCACCTTCTTCATCATGGATGTCTTTCTTCACTTTCCAATTGTCCTCTTCCAGCGGTTCTGAAAGTGCCATGTAAAACTTAAAGTTAGGAAATTCTTTTTCCAATTGTTTGAAATGGTCAATGTAAAACAACTCTCTTTTAGAACGTCCTCCATACCAATAGGTCACTTTTCTATCGGTTTTCAAAGTTTTGAACAAGTGGTACAAGTGCGAACGCATTGGGGCCATTCCGGCACCACCTCCTACGTATAGCATTTCGGCATCGGATTCATTGATGAAGAACTCACCAAATGGACCTGAAATGGTTACGGGGTCGCCTTTTTTCAAACTAAAAATATAAGAAGAGGCAATACCTGGGTTTACGTCCATCCATCCGTTTTTGGAACGATCCCATGGTGGGGTCGCGATACGGACATTCAACATAATTTCCCTTCCCTCTGCCGGATAAGAAGCCATGGAATATGCCCTTTCTTCGGTTTCGGGATTTTTCATGACCAATGGCCATAGGTTGAACTTATCCCACTCCGCTTGAAATTTGTCCGGAGTTTCGTGCTCTTCTGGGTGAGCTGTAATATCGATATCGGAATATTTTACTTCACATGGTGGAATTTCAATCTGGATGTATCCACCTGCTTTGTAGTTCATTTCCTCTGGAATCTCAACTACAAATTCCTTGATGAAAGAGGCCACGTTATAGTTACGCACTACTTTCGCATTCCACTTTTTAATACCGAACACCTCTTCGGGAATGGTAATTTCCATATCCTGCTTTACCTTAACCTGGCAGGCCAAACGAGCGCCTTCGCTCAACTCTTTTTTGGAAAAGTGTGGCGTCTCGGTAGGCAATGCTTCTCCCCCACCTGAAACTACGTGGCATTCGCACTGAATACAGGTTCCACCACCACCACAAGCGGATGGCAAGAATATTTTTTGGTTACCCAGGGTAGACAACAGGGAGCCTCCCGAGCCTACTTCCAACTCTTTTTCACCATTAATGGTAATCGTTACAGGACCGGATGGGGATAGTTTCTCCTTAGTGAACAGCAATAGTGCCACTAAGACTAACAACAAAACAAGAAATGCTACTACGGTAATTAGAATAGTACCCCCGGTACTTGCGGCTAATATCATCTTCTATCTGTTTATGGCTTCGTTATAAGAGACTGCTTCTTCCTTATCCTCAATCTCTTTTTTAATTTCTTTTTCTTCTTGGGTTTCTTGGGCCTCAACGGTTGTGCTTTGGGTTTCCTCTGGTGGTTCGTTGTCTCCTGTGAGCATACCTCCAAAGCTTTGGAAACCGATTCCCATTAAACCTGTGATAATAAAGGTGATTCCCAAACCTCGCAGTGGCGCGGGCACGTTGGAATATCTAATCTTTTCGCGAATGGCCGCAATGGTCAAAATTGCTAAGAACCATCCAATTCCTGAGCTTACCCCATAATTCAAGGCCAACCCAATATTTGGTATATCCCTTGTCTGCATAAACAAGGACCCCCCCAAGATGGCACAGTTTACCGCAATCAAAGGCAAGAAAATACCCAAGGAGTTATACAGGGATGGCGAAAACTTCTCTACTACGATCTCCACCAACTGCACCATCGTGGCAATGGTTGCAATAAATAGAATAAAGGATAGGAAACTAAGGTCGTAATCGGCGTATTCAGGGCCCAACCAAACCAAGGCTCCATCTTGCAGCAAATATTTATCTAACAACCAGTTTAAGGGCACGGTAACGCCCAATACGAATATTACGGCAGCTCCCAATCCTACAGCTGTAGAAACCTTTTTGGATACGGCCAAGTAGGAACACATTCCCAAAAAGACCGCAAACACCATATTGTCTACGAAGATTGATCTAAAAAATAGTTCTAAATGCTCTAACATGCTTCCTTAGTTTATGCTTCTTCAATTAATGCCCTATTTCTGGAGCGTTGCACCCAAATAATGATTCCCACAACAATCAATGCTGCCGGGGGTATGATCATAAATCCATTGTTTTCGTAACCGATGGAGTACAATCCAGTTTTTGCGATGGGGTCTCCCAATACTTTTATACCGAACAGGGTTCCCGATCCCAATAGTTCCCTAAAGAAACCTACTATGACCAGAATTACTCCATATCCTAGAGCGTTCCCTATTCCATCAAGAAATGCTCTACGGGGCCCGTTTCCTAGGGCAAAAGCCTCAAAACGTCCCATAATGATACAGTTGGTGATAATAAGTCCAATAAATACCGATAGGGTTTTACTTAGGTCGTAGGCAAAAGCCTTTAATACTTGATCCACAATAATAACCAAGGCGGCAACAACGACCAACTGCACAATGATCCTAATTTTTGATGGAATAATATTTCGTATGAGCGAAATTACCACATTACCTACTCCCATTACAAACAATACGGATATTGCCATTACCACCGAAGCTTTTAGCTCCGCAGTAATTGCCAAGGCGGAACAGATACCCAACACCTGAATAGTGATAGGGTTGTTGTCCGCTAACGGGTCTTTTATCAGATTTGCATCTTTTTTTGATAGTAGCGCCATATTAATTGGATCTAATAGTTTGTAAATAGGGTTTGTAAAGCTTCAGGCTCTCTTTGATCATTGCGGTTACTCCATTACCAGTAATGGTAGCACCGGCCAAAGCATCTACTGCGTTATCTTCTTTATCGTTGTTCAAAGGATCGTTGTTCCCTTTTGCTACATTAACACCTGCATAGGTATTGCCGTCCATAACGGATTCTCCCTTGAAGTCGTCCATAAAAAAGCGTTGGTTAATATTGGAACCCAGTCCAGGGGTTTCTCCCTTATGATCAAAAAAGACGCCTTTTATTTCCATGTTCTCATCCAAGGAAATATATCCCCAAATGGCATCCCAAAGTCCTTTACCGTACATGGGGATGATATAGAATTTTTCCCCGTCCTTTTCACCGATCAACAAAGGAAGTTCCGCCTTCTCTCCATTCTTTGCTTTTGCTATTTCTTTCTGTACATCGATTAGGTAGGCATTCTCTTTTTCCACTGCTTCGGAACCTTCCAATACCAATTGGGAAGTTATGAATTTGGAAAATTGCTCTTCAACTGTAGTTGTTGGCACAAAGGAAACATCTCCATCTCCCTCATTTTGATTAACTCCCATGGCATATAGGATGTTTTGTTGCTTTTCGAAGCGCTCGTTCTCATCAATCCTTGGTTTAAGGCCAGATGCAACAAAAGCCAGTAGCGATCCCACAACAATAACCATTAAGACTGCAAAGATTACAGTGTAGCTATTTTTTTCTGTATTGATTGCCATAATTAAGCGGTTTCCGTTTTTAATGAATCAACCTCATCCGATGCCTTTGGATATATGGTTGCTGTCTTAAATCGTTTCAATCTCTTTTTAATGTTGCCCCTTACCACGTAGTGGTCAATGGTAGGTGCGAATACGTTCATCAACAAGATGGCCAAGAATACACCTTCTGGGTATCCTGGGTTGAACACCCGGATCATTACGGACAGGAATCCGATAAAGAATCCGTAGTACCATTTTCCTTTATTGGTCTGAGCGCCCGTAACGGGGTCGGTTGCCATAAATACAATACCAAAGGCCAAACCTCCTACCAACAAATGTTGCCAGTAAGGGAAACTCATCAAGGCATAGAATTTACTGTACTCGGGCAACCAACCGGCATCTACAATGCCATTGAATATAAGTCCCATGGCCAATGAGCCCAACACAGCACTCAACATGATGCGCCATGAGGCTATTTTGGAGAAAACCAAGAAAAGACCACCCAATATAATCAACAGGGTCGATGTTTCCCCAACGGAGCCAGGGATAAATCCGTAGAACATATCGGCCAGTGAATAACTATAGTCCGACCCTTGGGCCAATGAGCCAAGGATGGTTTCTCCTGAAATGGCATCTGCGGTTCCAGCTCTTTCCACAGCTTCGTGGACCCATACTTTATCCCCACTCATCCAAGTTGGATAGGCGAAGAACAAGAATGCACGAATCGTCAGTGCAGGGTTCAATATATTCATTCCGGTACCACCGAAAACTTCTTTACCGATAACGACACCAAAGGCTACGGCGATGGTCAACATCCAAAGTGGAGTATCAACAGGTACGATCAATGGAACCAACATACCTGTTACCAAATATCCTTCTTCCACTTCATGGCCCTTGATTACAGCGAACAAGAATTCAATGGCCAAACCAACGCCATAAGACACAATTACCAAAGGTAATATGGTAGTGATCCCTACCAAAAAGTTATCCCATGTCAAAAAATGGTCAAAAAGAGAGAAACTCTCAGGAAAACCATTGATAGCGGAATAATGTTGATACCCTGCATTGAACATTCCAAACAGCAAACAAGGCACCAAGGCCATGATCACCGTATTCATGGTACGTTTTAAATCATCCGCAGCTCGAACATGCGACCCAGAATGGGTTGTTTCGTTCGGTGTATAAAGAAAAGTATGCAGTGCATTAAAGGCAGGGGCCATTTTTTTGCCCTGATACTTAAGTTTTAACTGATGTAATTTTTCTTTCATGCCCATATTATCCAAGTTCTTTTTGCAACAAATCCAATCCTTCCCTGATTATTTGTTGGTGCGGTTGTTTTGATATGCATATGAATTCTGTCAAGGAGAAATCCTCGGGAGCCACTTCGTAGAGTCCCAATTGCTCCATTTCATCCAAATCTTTTACCATACAGGCCTTCAAAAGTTGAAGTGGGTATATGTCCAGAGGAAAAACCTCTTCGTACCTACCTGTTACCACAAAAGCCCTGTGCTCTCCATTGGTATTGGTATCCAAATCGTATTTCTTGTTGGGCTGCAGCCAAGAAAAGGTCAATGCCCTTGTAGACGAAATTTTATTGAATACTGGTTTGTTCCACCCAAAAAATTCATAATCGTCCCCTTCTGGAATGGCAGTAACCGTATTATTGTAAAAGCCAAGATGTCCCTCGGTATTGGTTTTAGTACCTGTAAGCACATCCCCGTTTATCAACCTAAACCTATCTTCCTTTACACCACTTGCGTATAAAAAAGTAGAAATTTCAGCTCCAATTTTGGTCTTATAGTACTTTGGCTCCTTAATAACAGAACCAGCCAATGCCACAATGCGCTCCGCATTGAACTTACCGGTCAACAATAGCTCACCCAACATTACAAGGTCCTGTGGAGACAATGTCCAGACCACTTCACCTTTGTTTACAGGGTCAATCTTATTGATTTGTGTGCCCACCAAGCCTGCTGGATGGGGGCCGGAAACCTTGTGCAGTTCTATTCCCTTAATATCATTGAAGGGCGACCTGTTCGATTTCCCGATAGATACATGGATTTTACCCGGTGTAAGCTTGCTAAGACCCATTATCGCCGCTTGAATCTCCTGTTCTTTATCCTTTAGGACAAAGTCAGGGTCTGCTGCCAATGGTGCCGTAGCGTATGCCGAAACAAATATCGCTTTCGGCGTTGCGCTTGGGTCGGCAATTACATCATAAGGTCTTTGTTTTATAAACGGCCATCCTCCACACTGTAAAAGATAGGATTTAATGGCCTCACCATTTGCCGTATCCAAATCTGGCACCTTATTTATAACGTAATTTTGTTCTTTGTCAGCAAGGATCTTTAATGTTAAGATTCTTCTTCTTGCCCCCCTAACAATTTCCACAAGCTCTCCGCTTACCGGGGAAACAAAGTGCATGTCTTCGTTGTTCTTGTTATAAAAGAGGGGTTCGCCCGCTTTTATCTCTTCCCCTTGTTTTATCAACATTTTTGGAGTGATTCCGTGGAAATCATCTAGGTTTAGGGCGTATACGTTACTGGTAACAGCTTTGGAAATAGTCTGCTCTGCCGCCCCGACGAGGTTGATATTCAACCCCTTTCTAATCCGGATGTCTTTAGACATATTGTTGTAGACCTTTTGTTATCAAAATCGGACGCAAATTTAGCACTAAAAGGATTGTTTTCATAATAATTAACCATAAAATTGGGTTTATGCCGAGCTTAATTCCCCAGGCATACTTTTTGTTTACCTTTACCCTAAAAATATGCCCTTGATGCGTTTTACCTTTATATTGACTCTTTTAGGTTTGGCGGCCACTCCGGCTTTTGGACAAGTAATGGTTGAAGTAAATCCACCGGAAAACATAAAATCAGTGGTTTTTAAAGGTCCTACCGAAGATCAATTTCCTGTGATACAACTCGGAGAATCAATGACTTTGGAGTTTGATGACCTCACTGCCAACGAACAAGATTATTATTACAAGATTGTACATTGTGATTACGATTGGACCCCTTCCCAATTACTAAAATCACAATACCTATCCGGGGCGGACAACCAACGAATTATTGACTACGAAAACAGCTATACCACCCTACAGCCCTATTCCAATTACCGGCTCACTATCCCCAACAACAATGTTAAATTAACCGTGAGTGGCAATTTTGTTCTGGAAATCTATAACAGTTATGGTGATCTTCAATTCTCCAGAAGGTTTGTGGTATATCGGGATGCCGTTTCCGTTGCAGGTACTGTAAAAAGATCTCGGGATTTTAACTTCATCAATACAAAGCAGGTGGTACAGTTTACTATCAACACAGCTTCTTTTAACGTGGTCAACCCAAAAAAGGAGGTAAAAGTAGCCATTATACAAAACCATCATTGGCCCACGGCATTATACAACATTAAACCCCAATTCACCATTGGTACGGAGCTGGTTTACAAATACAACGAGGAAACCAGTTTTTTTGGCGGCAACGAATACCTAAACTTCGACACCAAAGACCTTCGCTCCCCCAGCTTTGCCATATCCAATATTGAAATGAGGGATGTGTACCACCATTATTTGTTCACCAACGAATACCGGTACGACAAAGAATACACCTACTTTCCAGATATTAATGGCGATTTTGTGGTTAGGACGCTTCAAGGAGAAGATGTTTCCAGAGAGGCCGAATACTCCAAGGTCCATTTTAGCCTGCCCTATACCAACCAAATAGGGCTCGATAATGTTTATGTGATCGGAAAGTTCAACAATTATGCACTGGGCGATGAGAACAGAATGACATTCAACGAATCCACTGGAAAATTTGAAGCTACTTTAATGATGAAACAGGGCTTTTACAACTATAAGTATGTTGTGCAAAGGGAAGATGGTACCATTGAACCCAACCTGGTGAGTGGCAACTTCCACTTTACGGAGAACAACTACCTGATCTTGGTTTATTACAGAGATTTTGGGGACATGCACGATAGTATAATAGGTATAGGCTCCGTAAACTCAAGGAATATCAGTAATTAATTATCTTTAGCCCTAAATCCTTAAAAAAGGTATGGGTAAAAAAGATGGTTTGATCACCAAAGGTCGATACGAACTAAAGTTTAGGGGCGTAAAATGCCTTAACTGTGGGCACCCGCTTGACATAAGCGACAAGTACTGCCCTAATTGCTCACAGGCCAATAGTACCAAGAAATTAACCCTCAAAGACTTTATCGACGAGTTTTTCTCGGGCCTTATCAATTACGATTCCAAACTTTTAAAAACACTTTCCGCCCTTTTACTCAGACCCGGAAGAATTACAAAGGACTACGTAAATGGCAAAAGAATAACCTACACCAACCCTTTCCGGTTTTTGTTGAGTTTGGCCTTTCTCTATTTTTTGATGTTCACCTACAACTCCAATTTTACCAATCTGGACCAAGCAGCCAAAAATTTTGACGGCAATATTTATGATGGCTCCCCATTTAAATTCGATATGGACTCCGGAGATCTTGAAGTAGACAGTGTTGCCTTCGAAAAGCAATCCAAAAAGGCACAAAAAGCCCTAGATTCCTTAAAAAAGGTAAATCCCGGGGTTTTGGTCGGCATGCAAAAATTTGATTCGATTAAAGCGGAAGACCCCGAGCTTTCCCAGCAATTAAAATACTTGGATTCTTTGGGTGTTTTTGTGAACGGGGCACAACAAAAAGTAAAAAAGAAAGACTCCTTTATGGACGCCGACCCAACGGGATACTTTAAAGATCTCGAAAAAGAATCGGGCATAGGCGGGTTTTCCAAAAAAGTAGAGTTTTTTGGGCATGTGATCAAAAAAGACACCCTTTTTAACTTTGAAGAAGCTGAAACCAGATACAACATAGGCAATTCCTGGACCAATAGAATGGCATTTAACTCCGCAAACAGTATTTTAAGGGCAATAAAAGAACCGGGGAGCTGGGTAAATAGCACCATATCCAAACTTCCTTTTGTCATATTTTTCTTTATGCCGGTGTTCACAGTCTTCATTTGGTTGGTTTACATCAGAAAAAATTATACCTACACCGATCATCTTATTTTTAGTTTCCACAATCAGTCCCTCTTGTTTATCTTGCTCATCCTTAGCCTCACATTGGATACCATATTCAATATAAACAGCTCAGGAATCTTTCTGTTGATTTTTGCAATATACCTATACAAGGCCATGCGAAAATTTTACGGACAAGGAAGATTTAAAACCATTGTAAAATACATCTTTCTGAACACGGTATTTATGATCTTGGCCTTTTTTACGATCATTGTCACGTTTGCGGGAAGCGGTTTAACCTATTGATAGTTATGTTTACACAGGTAACCAAAGGAATTAAAATATCGGTACGCACTTCTTTCGAAGGAACCTTCTTTAAAAACTACAAGGTACACTATGCGTTTGGCTACACCATCACCATAGAGAACCTAAGCAAGGACACTGTTCAGCTCACTGCCAGACACTGGGATGTATTTGACGCCCTCAAGGACATGGAGACCATTGACGGAGAAGGTGTAATTGGCAGAAAACCAGTAATAAAACCGGGCAAATCGCATACGTACAGCTCAGGTTGCCTCTTGGCATCACCCGTAGGAGCCATGCGCGGCCATTATCGCATGGTCAACTTTACCAATGCAGAAGAGTTCGAGGTCGAAATTCCCACGTTTAAGTTTGCAGCGCCCTTCGCCATAAACTAATTGGCATCATTTTATTTTCGGTCCCTGTTTCATTACCTTTGATAGAATTGTACAACTCTAAAAAACATTTCTATGGGAAAAGGATTTTTTCAAGTTCCAACTGCATATAACGAACCTGTACTGAGCTATGCTCCAGGTTCACCTGAACGAGAAGAAGTACTAAAACAATATAACGCATTTTACAATGATAATGTGGACATTCCACTTTACATTGGAAGCGAGGAAATAAAAACGGGCAATACCAAGCCCCTGTCCCCTCCCCACGACCACAAGCATATAATTGGGCAATATCACCTTGCCGAGAAAACACACGTGGAAAAGGCCATCGCCAATTGTTTGGAGGCCAGAGATGCTTGGGCCAATTTGACCTGGGAACAACGCTGTGCCATTTTTTTAAAGGCAGCCGAACTAATTGCTGGACCTTACCGTCAAAAAATGAACGCTGCCACCATGTTGGCCCAGTCCAAAAATATTTATCAAGCCGAGATTGATTCTGCCTGCGAGATTGTGGACTTCCTTCGCTTCAACGTAGAATATATGTCCCAAATATACAGCGAACAACCAGAATCTTCCGAAGGAGTATGGAATCGCGTGGAATACCGTCCGCTGGAAGGTTTTGTATATGCCATCACCCCGTTCAACTTCACGGCCATTGCAGGGAATCTTCCCACCAGTGCCGCTATGATGGGCAACGTGGTGGTATGGAAACCAAGCGACAGCCAAATTTATTCCGCAAAAGTGATTGTTGATGTGCTCAAGGAAGCTGGACTGCCCGATGGGGTGATCAACGTAGTTTACGGAGATCCGGTCATGATTTCGGATACGGTGTTGGACAGCCCTGATTTTTCAGGAATCCATTTTACCGGTTCTACCGATGTATTCAAGAGTCTTTGGAAACAGATCGGAAACAATATCCACAAGTACAAAACATACCCCAGGATTGTTGGCGAAACGGGCGGAAAGGATTTCATAATTGCCCACCCAACAGCAAAACCCCAACAGGTGGCCACCGCCATCAGCAGGGGCGCTTTTGAGTTCCAAGGGCAAAAATGCAGTGCGGCCTCCAGAGTATATCTGCCCAAATCCACTGCCGATGAAATTTTGGAGTTGGTAAAAAAAGACATTGCCTCCTTTAATAAACCAGGTTCCCCGGAGGACATGAGTAATTTTATTACAGCTGTGATCCACGAGGGCTCTTTTGATAAATTGGCCAAATACATTGACAAGGCAAAAGCCGATAATGATGCCGAAATAATCGCAGGAGGTAATTATGATAAATCCGAAGGATATTTTATAGAGCCCACGGTAATATTGACCACCAACCCACAGTACGAGACCATGTACACAGAGCTTTTTGGGCCTGTGGTCACCATTTACGTTTATGAGGACAAGGATTGGAGCGAAACCTTGAAATTGGTGGATGGCACATCGGAGTATGGCTTAACGGGAGCTGTACTTTCAGGAGACCGCTATTCCATTGATGAAGCTACAAAAGCACTTCAAAACAGTGCGGGCAATTTCTACATCAACGATAAGCCTACAGGAGCCGTAGTGGGACAACAACCTTTTGGTGGCGCAAGGGCATCGGGAACCAACGACAAGGCAGGATCCATGCAGAACCTTCTACGATGGGTTTCCCCTAGATTGATCAAGGAAACTTTTGTTACTCCCGAGGATTATAGATATCCATTTTTGGGATAAAACAAAAAACACCTATTTTAAAGGCCGTCATTATAACATGACGGCTTTTTTGTTTAACCTAACTTATAACACCCATGCCCAGACCCTATATTTTGGCAGAAACCAACTGGAAACATTTAAAAGACGAATCTATTGACCTTGCTATATTGCCTTGGGGCGCTACCGAAGCGCACAACTACCACCTCCCCTATGCAACCGATGTCATTGAGGGATCCTCGATTGCCGAAGCCTCTGCCAAGATTGCTTGGGAACAAGGCAGCAAAGTAATTGTGCTTCCTACGATTCCGTTTGGGGTAAATACGGGTCAACCGGATATTTACTTGGACATGAACCTAAATCCAAGCACACAATTTGCCATTCTAAAAGATATTCTCACAGTTTTGAATCGTCAGGGCATAAAAAAATTTATGATCCTAAATAGTCATGGCGGCAACAATTGGAAAGCCATTATCAGGGAGTTGGGGCTACTTTTCCCCGATATGTTCCTTTGCGTTACCAATTGGTTCAACCTTGGAAATGAATCAGGGGTTTTTGACAAACCCGGCGATCATGCCGGTGAGATGGAAACCAGCCTTATTCTTCACCTAACACCAGAACTGGTATTGCCCAAAGAAGAATGGGGCGATGGAAAAGAATTCAAAAACAAGATCAAGGCCTTTTCCGAAGGATGGGCATGGACAGAACGTCCTTGGTCCAAAATAAGCGAGGATACCGGTGTAGGCGACCCCAGCAAGGCCAGCAAAGAGAAAGGCGAGGTGTTCTTTAACCTAATTTGTGCCAAAATGGGACAACTTTTTGTTGATATCGCCGAAGCCGACACAAACGACCTGTATAAGTAAACACTTATATATCAACAAACTAACAAGAAAACTACCTCAATAGAAAGCCTCAAAGGAGGTCAACCCACAATTTAAATGTAAAATTAACGTTAACTAATTGTAAATTAAACGTAATCTATTTAATTTTATAATACTAAATCAGTTAGTTATGGCAGTTAGATTCAACATGTGGGTGAAATCGGCGATTAAAAAGTATGAGCAATTATGGCAATATGCCAAGGATTATGCCCGCAAATGCAGATTGGTATATAAAAGGATGTACAGTATTTAATTTAACCCTTGAACTTCTGGGGTAAGTACACTACTTTTTTAGTCTCGAAAAAATCCTCTTCAAAATACTCGTTTAAGTCAAAGACTTGAACGGTTTCATAGCCCTTCAATTCCTCCGTAAGGTCACCGCCTTTAAGGTAAAGTATGCCATTTTTACGCTGATGGGCGGAATCCTTTTTAATCTTCCCTTTGGTCCAGTGCACAAATGTTGGCATCGCAGCCACTGCCCTGCTTACAATAAAATCATATTGTCCGGGAATTTCCTCCACACGGGAATGATGGGCTTCAACATTCTTCAATCCAAGTCCTTCCACCACCTCTTTAACGACTTTTATTTTTTTTCCGATTGCATCAACAAGGGTAAATTTTACGTTTGGAAATAATATGGCCAAGGGAATGCCCGGAAAGCCCCCGCCCGTACCCACATCCAAGATATGGGCACCTTCGTTGAACACCTGAATCTTTGCAATACCTACAGAATGAAGAACATGGCGCAAATAGAGCTCATCTATATCTTTTCTGGAAACCACATTGATTTTCTGGTTCCAGTCTTGGTACAACGCCTCCAACTTTATGAACTGTTGCTTTTGCTCGTCGTTGAGTGTCGTAAAATATTTAAAGATGAGTTCCGCTTTCATGTTCCAAACGTTATTTTTGTCAAAATTAATACTTTTATAGACCTTAACACCGTTCTAACAAAACGTTGTGACTCTAAAAAAGCATTTTAGTTACCTTTGTAAAAAATATTTTTTATGGATAAAAATACCATCCGGTTTTCAAGAAGAGATTCCGCACAATTTTTTAGGACACTTAACAAGAGAGTAAACGAATACTTCAAAGAAAACAACCTCAAGAAAACCGGTAACTGGAAACTTCACTTGAAAACCATTGTGATGTTTGCCATTTTTTTGACCCCCTACTTTTTGATGTTAACCTTAAACCTCCCTTTCTGGGGCTATTTACTACTTTCCATTACCATGGGCGTTGGAATGGCCGGTGTTGGAATGAACGTAATGCACGATGGAAACCATGGTGCTTACTCCAACAAAAAATGGGTAAACAAACTCATGGGAAGCAGCATCTACATTTTGGCCGGTAATGTTTACAACTGGCAAGTTCAGCACAATGTACTGCACCATACGTACACAAACATACACGAACACGACGAGGACATGGAAGCTGGAAGAATCTTAAGATTCTCCAAACATGCCGAGTGGAGAAAGCATCATAAATTTCAACATTACTATTCCATTTTGCTATATGGCCTATTGACCTTTAATTGGGCAATAACCACGGATTTCCAACAAATGTACCGTTATATGAAGCGGAAATTAAGCTACGGAAAACTACCCAATCCAGTAATTAACTGGAGCACATTGGTTATAACAAAAGTAATCTATATAACCATTTGGATTGTTCTCCCGTTGGTTTTTGTTGACATTGCCTGGTGGCAAGTATTGCTTGGGTTCTTTATTATGCACTACGTTGCAGGAGTGATTCTGAGTGTGGTTTTCCAATTGGCTCACATTGTGGACCATGCAGAAACCCCACTGCCTGATAAAGAAGGAAACATGAAGAACACTTGGGCCATTCACCAATTGTTCACCACGGTGAATTTTGGTACTAAAAACAGAATTGTAAACTGGTTTACCGGCGGATTGAACCATCAGGTGGAACATCATATCTTCCCGAACATCAGCCACATACATTACACAAATATTTCCAAAATTGTGAAACAGACTGCTCAGGAGTTCAATTTGCCTTATCACGAATATAAAACTACCAGAAAAGCTATAATTTCGCACTTCAAACACTTAAAAGAGCTAGGTAAAAAACCTGCGCTCCAATATCAGTAAAAAACGAAGTACCAATGAGCAACCACTTATCTGACAGGATCAAGAATATGTCCACGTCAGCAACTTTGGCCATGGCTGCCAAAGCACGGGAATTACGAAATGAAGGAAAGGATATTATAGGTTTGAGCTTGGGGGAACCCGACTTCAACATTCCTGATTTTATCAAAGATGCCGCAAAGCAGGCCATCGACGAGAATTATAGCAGCTACACCCCTGTTGATGGGTATGCAGAGCTAAAAACCGCAATTGCGAATAAATTCAAAAGAGATAACAATCTTGATTATGGTTTAAACCAAATTGTGGTATCCACGGGAGCGAAGCAATCGCTGTTTAATGTGGCCATGGTGGTTCTTAATCCTGGTGATGAAGTAATTCTGCCCGCTCCATATTGGGTAAGCTATAGCGACATCGTAAAATTGGCCGAAGGAGTTCCCGTAGAGGTTCTTACACAAATCGACACCGATTTTAAAATGACACCCGAGCAATTGGAGGCTGCCATAACCCCAAAAACACGTATGATCTGGTTCAGTTCACCATGCAACCCCAGTGGTTCGGTGTACAGCAAGGAAGAATTGGAAGGTTTGGCCGAGGTATTGAAAAAACACCCCAATATTTATGTGGTTTCAGATGAAATCTACGAACATATCAATTTTGCAGGCGGTCACGTAAGCATTGCCGGTATTGATGGCATGTACGACAGAACCATTACCGTAAACGGCGTATCCAAAGCTTTTGCCATGACGGGATGGCGTATTGGGTATATAGGCGCACCGGAATGGATTGCCAAAGGTTGCACCAAATTACAAGGACAGGTGACCAGTGGTGCCAACGCCATTGCTCAGCGCGCCGTAATCACCGCATTGGAGGCCCCAGTGAGCAAGATCCAGTTTATGATCGACAAGTTCCATGAAAGAAGAGACCTTGTACTTGGGCTTTTGGGAGAAATAGAAGGATTTAACCTCAACGTGCCCGAGGGTGCATTTTATGTTTTCCCCGATATTTCTGATTTCTTTGGAAAAACCTTGAACGGTGTCACTATTAACAATGCTTCAGATTTTTCACTGTATTTGTTGGAGCACGCCAATGTGGCCACAGTTACCGGTGAAGCTTTCGGAAACCCCAATTGCATTCGTATATCTTATGCAGCATCAGAAAAAGAATTGAAAGAAGCCATTGCCCGAATTAAGGCTGTACTTTAAATATATTAAGATGTCATACTGAACCTGTTTCAGCATCTAACAATTAATCAATCAATTAAAAGCCTCTTGTTTACTTCAAGAGGTTTTTTTATTAGGTCTTTTTCCAGAAATATGGGGTAAGCAAAATCAGAACAGTGAACAGCTCCAAACGCCCCAAAAGCATTAAAAAACTACACCACCATTTACCAGCCGCAGGGAGACTGTTATAATTACTGACCGGGTTTAAACTGCCCAAAGCGGGACCTACATTGCCCAGCGAAGAAGCAGAACCCCCAACGGCCGATACAAAATCCAAGCCCAAGAGACCCAGCACCAACGAACCTATAATAAAGAGCAGCATATACAGTACAAAAAAAGCTATCACATTGTAAACAATATGCTCTGTAACTGTTTTTTGATTGTACCGAACAGGTATGATGGCATTTGGGTGCAAGGTCCTCTTAAATTCCAAAATACCATTTTTGATAATCAATAGGTGTCGCATAACCTTGATCCCTCCTGCTGTTGAACCCGCCGAGCCTCCAAGGAACATTAAACCGAAAAAGAAAACGGTCAAAAATGGGGTCCAAGAGGTAAAATCCGCAGAAACAAAGCCTGTTGTGGTAATCACTGCAACCACCTGAAACAAACCATGCCTAATGGTGCTTTCCACCTCTCCCAGTACCATTGGATGAAAATCGGATATAGGCACATCTGCCCTAAAATAAATGCCCAAGGCAACAACAATGGTAAAAATAACCACAAAACCAAGATAGTACTTGAACTCTTCATCCTTTAGGATGCGTTGCACCTTTCCTGTCAACGCAAAATAGCTGAGTACAAAATTGCTTCCTGCCAAAAACATGAAAAGAATTACGATGTATTGAATCAAAGGTTGATCGTTCCAAAAAGCCAAGCTCGCATTTTTGGTGGAAAACCCTCCTGTTGACATAGTGGCCAGTGCATGATTGATGGCATCGAAAAAAGACATTCCAGCAAACTTTAGCAGCAAGGTTTCCAGCACTGTATATCCAAAATAAATCAACCAAAGCCTCTTAGCCGTATCGGTAATTCTTGGGTGAAGTTTATCCCCGCCAGGCCCAGGCGCTTCTGCGGCGAACAATTGCATGCCACCTATACCCAAAAGCGGTAAAATGGCAATGGCAAGTACAATAATTCCCATACCCCCAATCCAATGGGTAAGGCTCCGCCAGAGCAAAATTCCTTCGGGCAAGGCTTCTATATCATCTAATATTGAAGCTCCCGTAGTGGTGTAACCCGACATGGTTTCAAAAAAAGCATCGGTAATGGAGGGTATTGCTCCGGAAAAAAGATAGGGCAACATCCCAGAAATAGACATTACGATCCATCCAAAGGTAACCACAATGTACCCTTCCCTCTTTTTGACTTCCTTTTTATGGCCCCGGGTGTAGAACATGGCCATCATTCCAAAAAGCATGGTCACAATGGCAGCCAACATAATTTCCATGGTGGCACCATCTTTATATATGCCACTGGCAATTGCCGCTAAAAGCATAAAAGAACCATTGCAAAGCAACAACAGGCCCAAGATATGGATAATGATTCGTGTATTGAGCTTCATTATAGGAACAGCTTTTCTATCCTTGGTATGGCTTTGGGCAAGCAACAGACCACTACTTTATCGCCTTTGGCAATCCTAAAATCACCCAACGCAATAATTCCCTCTCCGTTCCGTATAACACCACCGATACTTGCCTCTCTAGGAAAATTAAGCTCCCTGATCAACTCACCATTCACCAAGGATGTAGCCTTTACTTCAAACTCTAAAATTTCTGCATTTAAATTGTTCAAACGGGTCAAGGCGAGCACCTCCCCTTTTCGGATATACCTAAAAATGCTGTTGGCGGCAAGGAGTTTTTTATTGATGAGGGTATCCACACCGATGGAGTGGGACAATTGAAAATAGTCCATGTTCTCTACCAATGCAATGGTTTTTTTGATTTTTTTGCTCTTGGCTACCAAACAGGACATGATATTGGTTTCAGAGTTCCCGGTAACGGCAATAAAGGCGTCCATGGACTCAAGGTTTTCTTCTTCCAAAAGTTCAACATTTCTCCCGTCTCCGTTTATTACAAGGGCATGGGGCAGTTCATCTGCAATGTCAAATGCTTTCTCCTTGTTCTTTTCAATCAGTTTTACATTGAATTTTTTATTGCAGAGGTCCCTTGCCGTTTTGTAACCCACTTTACTGCCCCCAAGAATCATCACATTTTTAATGTCCTGTTTCTGCATTCCCGAAAGCTTGTACAACTCTTCCACTCCCTTATCCGAAGTGATGAAATACACCTGATCGCCTTCTTTAAAAACGGTATCACCCCTTGGAATCAAAGTAAATTGGGTTCCTTTTCGCTGCAGTGCAATGGGCATAAAATTGAGTTCTGGAAAAATTCGGGCAGCTTCTTTCACCATTTTACCCACAAAAGGTGCGGTTTTGGGCAGTATTACCCCGAACATGGTGAGCAGTCCTTCTTCAAACTGGTAGGTATCGTTAAAGGCGGATTGATTGAGCATTAACTGGATTTCCATAGCCGCCAAACGCTCTGGGGAAATCAATTCATCAATTCCCAATTGTTCAAACTTGATAATATCTCGATTGTCCATGAATTCCGTATTGGAAATTCTGGCCATGGTTCGTTTGCAGCCCAATTGTTTTGCAAGTACACAAAGGGTCAAGTTGGTAGTTTCCGATGCTGTTACCGCGATTACAAGATCAGAGCCATCGACTTGCGCATCTTGCAATACTTGGATAGACGTAGCGTCGCCCCGAAGCACCCGAATATCCAAATGGTTATCGGCATAGGACAGTCTTTCCTTATCGGTATCAATCAAAGTGATTTCCTGTGCTTCATAGGACAATAATTTGGCCAAATGAAACCCAACTTCACCAGCACCTGCAATAATGATTCTCATTGATTAGAATAGGATGTGTTCTTAAATAACCTCAGTTTGCACGTTGCAAACAATATTAGGAATGGTATGCTATACGTAAACTCCATACTTTTAACCAAATACGGAAAATAAATCCCTTTGGAGGGCAAAATTACATAAATAATTTTGTCTTCATCCCTTAAGCTAAGTTGTATATTTGCCACCAAATTTAAGCGATGTCGAAAAAGGTGACGCCCTATAAAGAATCTGAGCTTGGCAAAAAGGACCAAGTAAGGCAGATGTTCGATAATATATCCGGTAATTACGACGGCCTTAACCGTGTTATTTCCTTTGGAACCGATGTTAAATGGCGTAAGCGCATCGTAGCTTTTTTAAAGGACAAATCCCCAAATTCCATTTTGGACATTGCCACCGGCACAGGTGATCTTGCCATTGCCATGGCAAAGACCGGGGCCAAAAAAATTATTGGTCTGGACCTATCTCCCGGCATGTTGGAAGTGGGCAAAACCAAAGTATCCAACAAAAAATTGCAGGATACCATTGAAATGGTGGTGGGAGACAGCGAAAACCTCCCATTTGAAGACAATTCCTTTGATGCGATCACCGTTGCCTTTGGGGTAAGAAATTTTGAAGATCTGGAAAAAGGATTGGAAGAAATTTATCGGGTACTAAAACCAAAGGGACATTTTGTAGTGCTCGAAACTTCCGTCCCCACCAAAACCCCTTTTAAACAAGGATATAAAATATATACAAAGTATGTTTTGCCCACTATAGGCAAACTTTTTTCCAAGGACAGGTCGGCCTACAAATATTTGAGTGAATCGGCATCTGTTTTCCCTCATGGTGAGGCTTTCAACAATATTTTGAAGAAAATTGGGTTTATAGGAGTAGAGAACAAACCACAAACCATGGGTGTAGCATCCATTTATGTCGCTTCAAAATAGTCAAATGAAAAATATCCTCATTCTTTTTGGATTTTTAGCTTTGTCAAACACCACTGTCATTGCCCAATTTGGAGGCGACCCCATTTTAAATCTTCAGAACGAGGATAAGAAATTTTTGAACTGGGGATATTATCTGGGGTTTAACCAATACGACTTTCAATTTGAATACAAGGATGATATTGGTAAAGATATATTGGTGGACAAAAGTTTTGGTTTTAATGTGGGATTGATCGGAGAACTTAGAATAAATGAGTTTTTGGATGCCCGTTTTGAACCCGGCCTGCTCTACACTTCCAGAATCCTTGGTTTCCCGGGCCTTCCTTCCCAAGTCGATGCGCTGCGCGAAGTGCGTTCGACCTACATAAGGTTCCCTTTACTGATCAAGGCCAGTACCCGAAGAATTGGAAACTGGAAACCTTTTATTATTGGCGGAGTGTATACTTCCATCAATTTAGGTAGCAATGAGGATAGCCTAGATGATAACAGTAGTGGACAATTCCGAATGAAACAAAATGTGTATGGGTATGAATTGGGTTTTGGAATTGATTTTTACACCGAGTACTTTAAGTTTACACCATCTATCCGAGGTGTTTTTGCCCTTACGGACGAATTGGTTCCGGATGAGGACCCCAACAGTCCTTGGACCGGGAACATCAACGCAATGCGCACCCGGGGCATCTTCATCAATTTTACGTTTGAATAGTACGGATCAAATTCCAAAAATTAAGCATCAAACTTCCGACTCCTTACTCCTGTCTTCCGAGTTTGACACGAATTGCACTAATTGCTCGAATCAAGTTCAAGCATCAAGCTCAAACATCAAACATTGGACTTCCGACATCCGACTTCTGATTTAAATTTAAATAACTGAATACCCAGTAACGGAGTGGCAGTATGCAATAAGTTCAAGCATCAAACTTCCGACATCGGACTCCCGACTTCTGACTTCTGGCATCAAAATCAAGTTCCAAAAACTACCTTCGTATTTCATTCAACAGAATGGCAGTTGCCGTGGCTACGTTCAAGCTTTCGGCAGTAGCAGCACCAAATTGGGGAATGGAAATTCTTTTGGTGATAAATTGACCCACTTCGTCAGAAATGCCGTTGGCTTCGTTGCCCATTACCAAAACTCCCTTTTTCGCCAAATCGGATTTATAAATGGTTTCGCCATCCATAAAAGCACCGTAAACGGGAAGGTCTGTTTTTTGCAAATAATCTTCCAAATCAACATAAACAATGTTCACCCGAGCAATGGAACCCATGGTGGCCTGCAATACTTTAGGATTATAACAATCTACCGTGTCCGGCGAACAGACGAGCTGCGTTATACCAAACCAATCACAAAGCCGGATAATGGTTCCTAAATTACCGGGATCCCTAACGGCATCCAGCACCAAGATCCAATCATCATCAATCGCTTTATGGGATTCGGCCATATAAAAAACCCCCAACACGCCATTTGGGCGGGTAAGGCTGCTCATTTGCTTCAAAACTTTGGAGGAAACCACTTCGGCATCTTTAAATTTCCCCATCAATACAGCATCATCAACAAAAACTTTAAATGGCTTTACTCCCGCTTGCAGTAATTCATTCACTACCTTTTCTCCTTCAACAACAAAGAGGCGATGTTGAGATCGGTACTTTTTTTGCTTTAGGCTAACAACTAGTTTAATTTGGTTTTTTGTAACCATCTAAATCGTGTATTTTTGGCTTCTATGAATGGTTCTTTTGGTGTAACGTGCAACTGGGCAAAAATAGGATTATTGTTGCTTTTGCTTAGCATTTTGGGTTGCAATACCTTAAAAAAGGTCGGGGATGATGAATTATTGCTCACCAAAAACACCATTTTGGTCGATGATGAAAAAATAAGCAGTAGCGAAATAAAAGGACTTATCTCCCAGAAACCCAACAGCAATGTTTTGGGTTACCCGCTAAAACTCAATCTTTATAACCTAGCCAAAGAAAACCCCGATTCATCATTCCAGGATTGGCTGCACCGAAAAGAAAAAAGGGAAAAACGACTTAACAATTTGCTTTCCGAGAAGCAGGTAAACAGATTAAGCGAATCATTTCTGGTAAAAGGATATAGTGAGTTTTTGAAAAGAATTGGCGAACCCCCTGTTATTATTGATACTTCAGAGACCAATAAATCTCTCAAAAAACTGGAATCCTATTACAATAGCAAAGGGTATTTTAACAACACGGGGGAATATCAAATAGTGGATAGCAGAAAAAAGAGAAAGGCAAGTATTGAGTATAACATCACCTTGAATAAGCCTTACATTGTGGACACCATACAAAAAAACATTACCTCACCAGAGTTGGATTCCATATACCAGAATGCAATTGGGCAAAGTTTTGTTAGACAGGGTGAACAATTTGATTTGGACAAATTTACCATGGAGCGGGAGCGATTAACAAGCTTGTTTAGAAATTCGGGGGTATATAATTTCCAGGAAAGCTCCATCAACTACAGTATTCTGCGGGATACTACCCTTGCTTCGGACGACCAGCTCATGGATGTGCAATTGAACATTAAAAAATTTAGGAGCTCGAACGATAGTACGGATACCAACATGCCGTACAAGGTGGCTCGCCACAAACAAATCAACATTTACGCAGATTATGATATAAACGGAGGCATGGATACTTTACAGCGTATTCAACACGAAAATTACAACATCTATTACAACGGCAAGCTCCGCTACCGCCCCAAAGCACTGGCCGATGCCATTTTCTTTGAGAAAGATAGTGTTTACCGAGATTTGGACAGAATAAGAACCTACAGGCAGATCACCAACCTGAACACCTTTAAGTACCCCAATATTGAGTTTATACCGGATTCCACACAAACGGAACTGGAAACCAACATATACTTGGCCGCCAAGCCCAAATACTCTTTAAACCTAAATTTTGATGTCACCCACTCCAACATTCAACAAGTGGGCACCGCCTTTAGTGCTTCGGTGATTACACGTAATGTCTTTGGCGGTGCAGAAACTTTGAATATTTCGGCAAGGGGATCCATTGGTTTGTTGAGCGATGCCTCCCTATCGGATGAAACATTCACTTCCGAGCTCGGCGGGGATATCAACATTACATTTCCCCGGATTTGGCTGCCCTTCAATACAGAGCGCATCATACCTTATTATATGCTCCCACAAAGCCGATTGTCCGTAGGTACTAACTTCCAAAGGAACATCGGTTTGGACAAACAGTCCCTGAACTCCATTTTATCCTATAACTGGTCGCCTTCGGAACGGTTAAAAAACAATATTGAACTTATTAATGTGGAATTTGTACGCAATGTAAACACGAACAATTTCTACAATGTATACCGAAATACCTTTTCCAATTTGGACGATATCGCCGATCAATTTCAGGACAACCCTGAATATTCCTCCTATTTTGACCCCATTCTGGAAGAAGGTGAAGAACCAAAGCTGAGCATACCAGATGGAGCAAACCGATTTGCCCAGGATGTTTTGAGCGATTCAATTCCAGTAAGCTCAGAAGAGAAACAAGAAGTAAATAGCATTGAGGAAAGACGAAGAAGGCTAACAGAGGACAACCTAATTTTTGCCAGTAATTTCACCCATACCAAAAACAGTAAATCAGGCATTAACGACCTTGATTTTTATCAGTATCGTATAAAACTCGAAAGTGCCGGTGCCATGCTCTCATTGCTCACCAATGCAATACCTTTCAATAAAAATCCCAACGGACAGCACCTTGTCTTCAGCGTTCCTTTCTCCCAATACGTAAAAACCGAGTTCGATTATATACGCCATTGGAGTATTGGAGGAGGACAAGTAATCGCCTTTAGGAGCTTCTCCGGTCTGGCAATTCCCTATGGCAATTCCGACAACGTGCCCTTTGTTCGCAGCTACTTTGCAGGTGGGTCCAACGACAACCGCGCCTGGAACGCTTACGAGCTTGGACCTGGCAGCACGGACAACATCAACGATTTTAACGAGGCCAACCTAAAACTGGCCCTAAACCTTGAATATAGGTTCCCCATTGCCGGTGATGTAAAGGGTGCCCTTTTTGCGGACGCAGGCAATATTTGGAATGTATTCGACAACGAAACAAACCCCGACGCCATATTTAGCGGGTTCGCTTCTCTAGGGGACATTGCATTGGGAACCGGCCTTGGGCTTCGTTACGATTTTACCTATTTTGTTTTTAGGTTGGATGTTGGGTTCAAAACGTACAACCCTGCCAAAATTGGGTCCGATCGCTGGTTCGATGGATACAGCTTCAAACAGGCCGTCTTCAACATAGGGATCAATTATCCTTTCTAGAGGAAATATTTTATTACTTTTGTTTCCTATTTAATTCGAAACCAATATAACTATGTCCCACAATATCAAGCCCGGTGTTGCAACCGGTGATGAAGTACAGGCAATTTTCAACCACGCAAAAGAGAACGGATATGCACTTCCTGCAGTAAACGTAATCGGTTCTGATAGTATCAATGCCGTAATGGAAACCGCCGCAACGTTAAACGCCCCCGTAATTATCCAATTTTCTAACGGAGGTGCCCAGTTCAACGCAGGTAAAGGACTTTCCAACGAAGATCAAAAAGCTGCAATTTTAGGAGCCGTTGCAGGCGCAAAACACGTTCACCAATTGGCCGAGGCCTATGGAGCAACCGTAATTCTACATACCGACCACTGCGCCAAAAAATTGTTGCCTTGGATTGATGGGCTTTTGGACGCTAGTGAAAAGCATTACAAGGAAACCGGAAAATCATTGTTCAGTTCACACATGATCGATCTTTCCGAAGAACCACTTGAGGAAAACATTGAAATCTGCAAGGAATACCTGGAGCGCATGAGCAAAATGGAAATGACTTTGGAGATTGAGTTGGGAATCACCGGAGGCGAGGAAGATGGTGTGGACAACACCGATGTGGACGACTCCAAATTGTACACCCAGCCCGAAGAAGTGGCCTTTGCTTACGAAGAGCTTTCAAAAGTAAGTCCAAGGTTTACAATCGCCGCTGCATTTGGTAACGTACACGGGGTATACAAGCCGGGGAACGTAAAACTGACCCCAAAAATCCTTAAAAACTCCCAAGAGTTTATCACCGAGAAATACGGTGTAGAGCACAACCATATCGACTTTGTATTCCACGGAGGTTCAGGTTCCACTTTGGAAGAAATCAGGGAAGCCATCGGTTACGGGGTCATCAAAATGAACATTGATACCGATTTGCAATACGCATTCTTGGAAGGTGTTCGTGATTACATCCAAGGAAAAAAGGATTATCTACAAACACAGATAGGCAACCCTGATGGTGACGACCAACCCAACAAAAAATACTACGATCCCCGAGTTTGGCTGCGAGAAGGAGAAAAAACCTTTATCGCTCGTTTGAAAAAAGCCTTCGAGGATTTGAACAACGTAAACACCTTGTAAGCCTTTGTCTAACTAAATATTGATTGCATGTCGTCTTGGTTTAAAAGAAAGGAAAAAGGAATACAAACAGCTACCGAGGAGAAAAAAGACACCCCAAAGGGGTTGTGGTACAAATCCCCCACAGGTAAGATTGTCGAGGCCGAGGATTTGGCAAAAAACTTCTACGTAAGTCCAGAAGATGATTATCACGTTCGAATTGGCAGTAAAGAATATTTTGAAATTCTTTTTGATGACAACAAGTTCCGTGAACTTGACACAAAAATGACGTCCAAAGACCCATTAAAGTTTGTGGACACCAAAAAATATTCGGATCGTTTAAAGGCTGCCCAGAAAAAAACAGGTTTAAAAGATGCCGTCAGAACTGCAGTTGGCAAATCCCAAGGAAAGGATATTGTTGTAGCCTGCATGGACTTTGCCTTTATAGGAGGTTCCATGGGAAGTGTGGTTGGCGAAAAAATATCGCGCGCCATTGATGTGGCCAAAAGGAAAAAAGTGCCATTTGTGATGATTTCCAAATCTGGCGGGGCCCGTATGATGGAAGCCGCCCTATCCTTGATGCAATTGGCAAAAACATCAGCCAAGTTAGCACAATTGGCCGATGCAAAAATACCGTACATTTCATTGTGTACAGACCCTACAACAGGTGGTACAACAGCTTCCTATGCCATGTTGGGCGACATTAACATCGCCGAACCCGGTGCTTTGATCGGATTTGCAGGACCCAGGGTAGTTAAAGACACAACAGGCAAAGACCTCCCGGAAGGTTTCCAAACGGCCGAATTTTTGAAAGAACACGGTTTCTTGGACTTCATTACCCACCGTAGGGATTTGAAAAAGAAAATCAATCTCTATATCGATTTGATTACCAATCAACCTGTAAGAAATTAAAAGGTCTAAAAAACAACAAAAGCTTGAATTTGTCAGGTTGAGCGCAGTCGAAACCCATTATTGACCATCAACATACTTTAGGTTCTCGACTGCGCTCGAACTGACAGATAATTAACTTTTTAGCCTCTTTGTTTTAGAAAGAGAAAGTCCGGCTACATACCGACCTTAAAAGTTTGATTGATATAAGTCTTTTAAATTCAAAAAAACGCCTATCTTTGCACGCTGATCGCAGATTTGATCAATACATAAAAATCATTTAAATAATATTGGAATGTATTTAACAAAAGAAGTTAAAGCCGAGATTTTTAAAAAACACGGCGGCTCTGAGAGCAACACTGGTTCTACGGAAGGACAAATTGCTTTGTTCACACACCGTATCAACCACCTAACCGGACACCTTAAAAGGAACCACAAAGATTACAACACCGAGCGTTCTTTGGTGGCATTGGTAGGTAAAAGACGTAGTCTTTTGGATTACCTAAAGAAAAAAGATATTGAAAAATATCGTTCCTTGATCAAGGAATTGAATATTAGAAAATAAAAACAAAAGGGGAGGCTTGGGCTTCCCCTTTGTTTTGGTTGAACACGTTTCAACAAAAAAGTCCCGGCCCAAAACCGGGCAAACACAAAAAGCTACAAATAGTTTTTCATTGGTCAAGTGCTCCCAAGCACACAACAACAACACAACCCGACCGCCCGGATGGCGGTAGACCCAATGTTTAACAACCTGGCCATAATTGGTTGGGTAAGATTAATTTTATGATTCCAAAGACATTCAAAGAGGTCATAGACCTCGGTGACGGTAGAGAGATTTCTATCGAAACCGGAAAACTGGCAAAGCAGGCCCATGGCTCTGTTGTTGTCCAATCTGGCAAGTGTATGCTATTGTGTACAGTTGTCTCCAATTACAAAGCTTCGGACGTGGACTTTTTGCCACTTACCGTAGATTATCGCGAAAAATTTGCTGCTGCAGGACGTTATCCAGGTGGTTTCTTTAAAAGAGAAGCAAGACCTAGCGACGGCGAAGTATTGACCATGCGGTTGGTGGACAGGGTACTGAGACCATTGTTCCCTAAGGATTACCACTCCGAAACACAGGTGATGATTCAGTTAATGTCGCACGACGAAGATGTAATGCCCGACGCCATGGCTGGATTGGCTGCTTCCGCTGCCATTCAACTTTCGGATTTCCCATTCGAATGTGCCATATCGGAAGTTCGTGTGGGTAGGGTGAACGGTGAGTTCGTCATCAACCCGACCAGAGCACAATTAAAAGAGTCCGACATCGACATGATGATCGGAGCCTCCGCAGATTCCGTGATGATGGTAGAGGGTGAGATGGACGAAATTTCCGAAGAGGAAATGGTGGAAGCCATCAAATTTGCCCACGAAGCCATTAAGGTACAGTGTGCCGCACAGATAAAATTGGCAGAAGCTTTCGGCAAAAAAGAGGTCCGTGAATACGAACCGGAAGCTGAAGACGAAGAACTTCAGAAAAAAATCCACGACATGGCCTACGACAAGGTATATGAAGTGGCCAAAGCGGGTTCCTCCAAAAAAGAACGCAGCGAAGCATTTGCCGCTATCAAAGAAGAAATTAAAGCATCTTTTTCTGAAGAAGAATTGGAAGAAATCGGTGATTTGATTTCCAAGTACTACCACAAAGCCGAAAAAGAGGCTGTTAGAAACCTAACATTGGAAGAAGGGCTTCGTTTGGACGGACGTAAAACAACCGATGTTCGACCAATATGGTGCGAAATCGATTATTTGCCCTCCGTACATGGTTCCGCCATCTTTACCCGTGGCGAAACTCAAGCTTTGGCAACCGTTACTTTGGGAACCTCAAGAGAGGCCAACCAAATAGACATGCCATCTTACGAAGGTGAAGAAACATTCTATTTACACTACAACTTCCCTCCTTTCTCCACTGGTGAAGCACGACCAATTCGTGGTACATCCCGTAGAGAGGTTGGACACGGTAACTTGGCACAACGTGCCCTAAAAGGAATGATTCCAGAGGATTGTCCTTATACGGTTCGTGTTGTTTCCGAAGTATTGGAATCCAACGGTTCCTCATCCATGGCAACCGTATGTTCCGGTACTATGGCATTGATGGACGCTGGTGTTCAGTTGAAAAAACCTGTTTCCGGTATCGCTATGGGATTGATCACAGATACCGAAACTGGTAAATATGCTGTACTATCCGACATCTTGGGTGATGAAGATCACTTGGGAGATATGGACTTTAAGGTAACTGGTACCGCAGATGGCATCACTGCCTGTCAAATGGACATCAAAGTAAAAGGACTTTCTTACGAAATCTTGGTGAAAGCTTTAATGCAAGCCAAAGATGGTAGAATGCACATTTTGGGCAAACTTACCGAAACTATTGCCGAGCCTAGAGCTGAGGTTAAATCTTATGCTCCAAAAATTGTTACCAGAGTTATTCCAGGTGAATTTATT
Source organism: Flagellimonas sp. B-3 (assembly GCF_056857835.1). NCBI lineage: Bacteria > Pseudomonadati > Bacteroidota > Flavobacteriia > Flavobacteriales > Flavobacteriaceae > Flagellimonas > Flagellimonas sp. B-3. The sequence goes on along the minus strand of NZ_JBSXNW010000022.1, from coordinate 155,553 downwards.
GGTGCACTTATCGGTAAAGGTGGAGAAGTAATCCAAGAACTTCAAAAAACAACCAATACCACTATTGTTATTAATGAAGACCCGGATACCGAAGAAGGTATTGTGGAAATTCTTGGTACAGACCAGAATGGTATCGATGCCGTATTGGCCAAGATAGATTCATTAATGTTTAAACCAGAAGTGGGAAGTGTTTATGAGGTTAAAGTGATCAAAATGCTTGACTTTGGGGCTGTGGTAGAATATACCGAGGCACCAGGGAACGAAGTATTGCTCCACGTATCCGAATTGGCATGGGAACGTACCGAAAATGTATCCGATGTGGTAAATATGGGAGATGTTTTTGATGTAAAATACTTCGGACTAGACCCAAGAACCAGAAAGGAAAAGGTATCAAGAAAAGCCTTGTTGCCAAAACCTGAAGGGTATCAAGAACGTCCTCCCCGCAACGATAGAGGTGGTGACCGCAGAGGTGGTGGCGGCGACCGTAGAGGTGGCAACCGCGACAGAAAGCCAAGAAGGGATAGAGATTAAAACTTCTTTGTTAGAATATAAAAGCCCCGAGCAATTGCTCGGGACTTTCTTTTTAAAAAAAATGTAACCAAAATGTAACTTTTTGGTTTTTTGAACGTATAACCTAATGAGCTCCGGTTCACAAATTTAATTTGAAGGGATTTTTTAGATGAGACAGTTAAAGATTACAAAACAGGTTACCAATAGGGAAACCGCGTCGCTGGACAAGTATTTGCAGGAAATCGGTAAGGTTGATTTGATCACCGCCGATGAAGAGGTGGAGTTGGCACAGCGAATTAAAGCGGGAGACCAAGTAGCCTTGGAAAAATTAACTAAAGCCAACCTTAGGTTCGTTGTATCTGTTGCAAAACAGTACCAGAACCAAGGGTTGACACTTCCTGATTTGATCAATGAAGGAAACTTGGGACTTATCAAAGCTGCACAGCGTTTTGATGAAACCCGTGGATTTAAATTTATTTCATACGCTGTTTGGTGGATTCGTCAGTCCATTCTTCAAGCTTTGGCGGAGCAGTCCCGTATTGTTCGTTTGCCATTGAACAAGATTGGTTCCATCAACAAGATCAATAAAACATTTGCTTTCTTGGAGCAGGCGCACGAGCGTCCACCCTCTGCAGAGGAAATTGCCAAAGAATTGGACATGACCGTGGAAGACGTGAAGCAATCCTTGAAAAACTCTGGTCGCCACGTATCCATGGATGCTCCATTGATCGATGGTGAAGATTCCAACCTGTACGATGTATTGCGCAGTGGTGAATCGCCAAATCCGGATAAGGAACTTTTGCACGATTCCCTTCGTACCGAAATCGAGCGTGCATTGGAAACCCTTACCCCTCGTGAAGCTGATGTAATCAGGCTTTACTTTGGTTTAGCTGGTCAACATTCCATGACCTTGGAAGAAATTGGCGAGACTTTTGACCTTACACGAGAAAGGGTTCGTCAAATTAAGGAAAAAGCTATCCGCAGGTTAAAACACACCTCTAGAAGTAAGATTTTAAAGACATATTTGGGATAAAGTGTAAAAAACACCCCATAAATTACAGTTAAACTATCCTTAAATTTGATTTTTGGCAGGAAAGTTGTAATTTAGTAAGATATAACAGTTTATCATGACTGTTCGTTTTTTGATTGATGAATAAACTCCGGCTGATTACCGGAGTTTTTTTCGTTTATGGATGACCGTAATTGGCTAACTTTGTAACATGAACAAATCAATGATCGCTCCTTCGCTCTTGGCATCCGACTTTGCCAATCTTCAACAAGAAATAGAAATGGTGAACCAAAGTGATGCCGATTGGTTCCATTTGGACGTTATGGATGGTGTTTTTGTACCCAATATTTCCTTTGGAATGCCCGTAATACAAGCTATTGCCAAGCATGCCAAAAAACCGTTGGACACCCATCTTATGATTGTTGACCCGGACAGATATATTAAAACATTTGCCGATTTGGGGATACATCATTTAACCGTTCATTATGAGGCATGCCCCCATTTGCACAGAACGCTGCAAGCTATAAAAGCTGAAGGGATGAAGGCAGGAGTGGCCATCAATCCACATACTTCCATAAAGCTATTGGAAGATACCATTCAGGATATTGACATTGTAATCGTAATGAGCGTTAACCCGGGCTTTGGAGGTCAATCTTTTATCGAGAACACCTATCAAAAAGTGGCCGACCTCAAAGAATTGATAAATCGTAAAAATGCGAAAACCTTGATTGAGATTGATGGGGGCGTTAATGCAGATAATGCCAAAAAATTGATCGATCATGGTGCGGACGTTCTGGTCGCTGGCAGTTTTGTTTTTAAAAGTGGCGACCCGACCGAGACCATTAAAAAATTAAAAGAAGAAATTGCATAATGCAGGAATTTGATGTTGTCATCATAGGAGGCGGCCCTATTGGGATTGCCTGTGGTTTGGAAGCTAAAAAACAAGGACTTTCCTATATCATAATTGAAAAAGGGCCCATTGTAAATTCGCTGTTCAACTATCCTGTGAACATGCAGTTTTTTTCCTCTTCGGAAAAGTTGGAGATAGATGGGATTCCTTTCATTAGCAAAGAAGCCAAACCCAAACGTAACGAGGCCTTGGAGTATTACCGAAGAATCGTGACCTCGAACCAATTGAACATTCATCTTTTTGAAAAGGTCATCGACACCGAAAAACAAGGAGATATTTTTGCTGTAAGAACCGATAAAGATGAGTATCGGGCCAAAAACGTAGTAGTGGCCACGGGATTTTACGACTTGCCCAACACCATCAACGTTCCTGGCGAGGATTTACCGAAAGTATCCCATTATTACAAAGACCCTCACTTTTACGCCAGTCAAAAATTGGTGGTGGTCGGTGCAAGTAATTCGGCCATAGATGCCGCTTTGGAATGTTGGCGCAAAGGAGCCGAGGTAAGCTTGGTGATCCGAGGTCCAGAGGTGGGGCCTCGAGTAAAGTATTGGGTAAGGCCGGATATCATCAACCGAATTGAGGAAGGCAGCATTAAAGCCTTTTACAATTCCACGGTCAAGGAGATCAAACCAAACGAAATCATCATCAATACCCCGGAAGGTGAAGTTACTATGGAGAACGATTTTGTATTGGCCTTAACAGGATACATGCCCAACTTTGCCTTTTTGGAAAAACTCGGCATACAACTTTCCAACGACCCAAAAAGATTGCCCACTTACGACCCAGAAACCATGGAGACCAATATTGATGGATTGTTTTTGGCAGGAGTAATCTGTGGCGGCATGGAAACCCACAAATGGTTTATTGAAAACTCCCGAATTCACGCCCCTATTATTATGAAGGCCATAAAAAATAAATTACAATTGGCGGAAAAGAAGTCTTAATCCAAAAATCATTACCATGAGCTTTTACACCTTTGAAGCAGAACGATTGGACGGCACCTTGGAGTCCATGGAAAAGTACAAGGGCAAAACCGTTGTTGTGGTCAATACAGCCAGTAAATGCGGGTTAACACCACAATACGAAGGGCTGGAGGCACTCTACAAAGAATACAAAGAAAGGGGACTGGTTATTTTGGGGTTCCCCTGCAACCAGTTTGGAAACCAAGAACCTGGCAATGCAGAAGATATACAAGAGTTTTGCCAAGCAAACTACGGTGTAAGCTTTCCTATGTTTGCCAAGATTGATGTTAACGGTAGCAACGCCCATCCTATATTCAAATATCTTAAGTCTCAATTGAGCGGCTTACTGGGCGGAAAAATCAAATGGAACTTCACCAAGTTTGTGATTGATAAAACGGGAAAGCCTGTAAAAAGATTTGGATCTACGAAACAGCCAGAAGCCATGGAAAGCTACCTTAAAAGCATACTCTAAAACTTTAATTGCGCCTGCAAGGCACCTGTTTGTTTGAGCATGGCCCTGCCATCCTTAAAACTTAAATAAGAATGTCCTGCCCTTTTGTTAAGGATGCTAATTTCGCACAACATACCCCAATGGCGGGCAACTTCTCGCCAAGCCCATAACAATGAGTGGTTGGGGTCGTAAATATGGGTAGCCTCCCCTCCTGCTCCGTTCACTTCGATAATGCTAAAGTTTTTTCCTTGGCAAAGCTCCTCAAAAGAGTTGTAAAGTACATCCAATCTACCGTAATGGAAACCGTTCATTTGAGAACATACCTTATCAATGGTTTGCACTAAATAATCATTGATTTTATGGCTAATGTCCACAAACTTGGCTCCCCGTGTATGACTACCGTAAGGCACTAAAACAAATTCCTCTCCTTGATCCAAAATCTGTTGAAGCCGGTCACCAAATTTTTGTTCTAAAACCTTTAATTGCAGATGGCTTCGCGGGTTCTTTTTAATAAGTTGCACCATAGAACTTTCTCCATCCCCTGTAATGGACAAAAATTCCTTGGAAACGACTCCAGTAATTTTACCATGCATTTCCCCAGGTTTGCGCACATAGAATATACCCACTTCTTTTTGATATGGAATAAGTTCCTGCACCAAAAAATGGGAAGGGCTCCAACGCGCATAGTTTTGGAATTCATCTTTATTATGAATTTTTTCGACACCAAAGGCTTTCATTCCAATATCGGGCTTTGCAATAAATGGAAAGTCGATGCCAATAGCCAAAACATGCTCTATGGCCGATTCAGGAACCTCATCCTTCTCAATAAATAGGGTTTTGGGAATAAATTGATCGGGAATCATATTATAGATGTCCATTTTGGATACCATGGCCATGCCCCCATTCTTCATTCCAGGGTTGGCTGCATTAAAAAAGAAGATGGACCGTGCTTTAATGGAATAATACAACCAAACGGGAAACATAGGGTAATAAATCATCCAAAAGGGCCAATATTCCCAGTGGGTGATTCGATGCCATATCAATTTTAATGAATCCATCACAGTTACAAGGTGAGTTGGGTGGGCGAAAAAGGCACTTCGAAAAATTTATCGTTCAACAAATCCAAATGTCGCATCACAATTTCCTCTTCATCCAAAACGGCTTGGGTTACACTAAAGGTTTTTAAGCCCGAATCCCGATCAATGATAAATCCATTCTCAAAATCATCATGGTTGTTGGAATGAAAATCCACCACTTCGGAAGGGGTAATCCGTGAATTTTCATCCATAAACTGTTGAAACAAGTTTCGTCTATGTTCGATTACTTCATCTCTATAAAGTGTGGCCGAGGACCAAATGTGGTTTTTTGACTTGTCCAATGGCCTAAAATACTTTTGATGACCATCCCATCTAAACTCCAACAACGCACCATTGAACAAAACCAAAGTAAAGGGCTCAATGTCAATCAGCTTCATCTCCTGAAGCAAATCATAAGGTCGCCTGGATGCAATCACATCCAGCAGTACCAGCCCCCGACTCCGAGCATAATTCCCCCTTGGATCATGAGCTACAAAACCACCATTGAGAAGCACCGCCACCGAACCGTTTTCGTTAAGGGCAAACCAAGTACCGCCCGCTTTGCGGTCCTTTGGAAAAAGCACTTTTACCGAACCGATGGTTTCCTCTTGCGGTTGCAAGGCCAAAGGCCTTGAAATATGTTCGTCTCGGTTGGAGGTGATAAGCCGCATACCACCCGAAGATATATAACTTACTGTGCACATGCCTTTCTGTATTGTATGGTAGAAGGTGCTACCCCGAAAGATTTTGGGATTTCTTGTTCAGAAAAATGCTTTATGCCCACCTTGATCAATGCCTGATGATGAATGGTATGCTCCAAATTGTACATGACCTCCCTAAAATAATTGGAATCCATACAATTCTCTTCCCCATCGAGCTCATAGCTTAGTTTGATAAACTTGTTGGGTTTTTCCAAATGCTCTTGGATGTAGGCTAACTTTTCAAGGGCAAATGATACGTTTTCTTCAATTTCAATATTTCGTTCCCTGCGATCATATGAGACATCGGCAGGTTCATACCCCTTGATCAAGCAAAGGTATAACTCTATAATATGTCGTGTGTGCTGGCCAATACTGGCGTTTGAAAGAATACTACATGACTGGGAGTAACAACCTTTGGGCAGTTCGGATAAAACCTGTTTAAACTGCTCTAAAGTGTCCAGGGATGATTTGAACATGATGGTTTACTTATTGGTTATTTTTATTCGTTTTTTGATGAATTTGAGTATTAAGATAGAAAGAATATTCAATTCTTTATTTTTTCCCAGTTTTTATCCGCTTGGGAAACCAAATCATTTGGAGAGGATTTGAGCCAAAACTGCAGGGTATTGTTTTTTCCCTTGTTGTAAAATAGATAAAGTTTGCCGTCCCTGATTTCGTAGGTCTGCGGATCAACTTTTACTTTTCTTCCATTGACAGCCACAGCGTAAGCGCAATACCCGCCATACTTTGGAATATAACTGGACGGGCTTTCCTTGAACTTTTCTAAATTTTCTTGGTTGTAAAACTTGAACTTGGTTCCATCATAGGTTGTAGTAAACCCTTTCTTTCCTTCTAATGGAGTACCATTAAAATACGACACCACATCGTAGCCATCTACTGCATACCCTTTCTTGGTATTGTAATCCATGGTTTGTGCAAAATTCAAAGTGTAAACCATCAAAAAAAGAGTGAAAACAATTTTATTCATATCCATTAAGTCTAAATCTTTCAGCTAAAATCACTGTTTACATATTGAATTAGTCTTCAGCAAGTATTATTCCTTTCAATGTTAAGTGATGAAATCAGCCTAACAAAGTGACTCTCTTTATAATTGTGTAGGATTTTTCTTTCTTTAAAATATTGTCGCTTTGTCAAATAGCGGATTCGTCAATTCATATGGGGCATTCATCAATTGGACCCAAAATAACTCAATATTCCATCCTAATTTTAATGCCATAAAAGCATAAAACCCATACGTAGAACCACAAAAAGATGGCTGTTGCTATAATTTTTTTTCTAAACTGTAAATCTCCACTAAAAAGATCAGTTGGTAGAGAAATACCTTTTTAAATCCAAGACCATCCTTTTCATAAAACACATAACCCAATTATTAATCTTTTAAATATTTTTTTATGAAAACTAAGAATCTAAATCTAGCAAAATTGGCCCTTTTCCTTTTTATGGGGCTTAGCATTACATTGGTTTCCTGCTCTGGAGAAGATGGGACGGACGGTATTGATGGTATTGATGGTGAACAAGGTCCTCCAGGACAGGATGGTGCAGACGGACAGGATGGCAATGCCAATGTGGTTGCATCAGACTGGTTTCAAATTGAATGGACTAACGCTCAACCCACAGAAAGTTCAATGCATATTGAAATACCTGAAGTGGACATGACAGAGTTTTTAGCTAATGGAGGAGTCGTATTGGTCTATCTCAAAATAATTAACGACTATCCTAAAACGTATACATTGCCTTACGAATACAATAATGTAACATTTGACTATTATATGGCAAATGTGCCCGATGAATTCGATGGCATTTCAGTAACATTGGATGATCCAGATGAAAATGGCGTTTATTTAGATGTACTAGAAAACCCAAATTATACACTACGCTATGTACTGGTACCCGCCAACGTGGCCGAAGAAACTGGAATAGCAGATAAAATGCCCGAAAACTTTGGTGAAGCTGCCGCTTTGCTAGGATTGGATTAAGTCGTTGGATGTCAGAAGTCCGATGTTTGATATTTGATTCGAGCAATTAGTGAAATCCGTGTCAAAGCTGGAAGTCGGATGTCAGAAGTTTGATGCTTGAGATTTGCCTGCCTGCCGTAGGCATGGAACTTGAAACTTGAGCTTGACTCTTGAACTTGAACTTTTTAAACTAGATACCCGGCAGGTATTTTTCTCATACCACATTTTTTAACCTGTCGGGTTATTTATAAATCCATACATACCATGAAAACCAAAAAGACCTTGCTAAAAAGCATCATCCTTTTCTCTATGGGTATTTGCCTATCCTTGGCATTGGGATGCTCGGGAGAAGATGGCGAAACAGGAGCACAGGGACCCGCTGGAAAAGACGGGGTAGATGGACAAGACGGACAGGATGGCAACGCCAATGTAATCGCCTCGGAGTGGATAGACATTGAATGGACCGAGAAGATAACTACAGAGTGGGCCTACATGGCCATTCCAGTCGAAGGCATTATGGAATATGTGGAAAATGGTGGCATTGCCATGATGTATTTAAAGACGGCTGACTCAGTTGTAGTTGGACTACCGTTCACCAGTTCTTCTCAAGGTGGTAGTTCTTATTATTTCAGGTATGGCAAATTTTCTTCCGGTGAAAGTGAATGGGAAGGGTTCCGGTTTACCATGCAAGGTCATGGCACTGCCATAAACATTGCCGAAATAAACTATGCTGTTCGTTATGTCTTGGTGCCTGCCAACATGGTACATACCAATGGTTTGGCCGATAAAATGCCCGAAAGCTACGAGGAAGCTGTCTCCTTGCTTGAGTTAAACCATTGAATTGTTGGGCGTTGAATGTCAGGAGTCGGAAGTCAAAAGTCCGAAGTTTGAAGTCCAGTATTTGATATTTTATTCGAGCAATAAGTGAAATTCGTGTCAAAGCTGGAAATCCGATGTTTGATATTTGATTCGAACAATTGGTGAAATTCGTGTCAAAGCTGGAAGTCGAATGTTTGATGTTTGAACTTGACTCTTAAACTTGAAACGCCTGCCTGCCGTAGGCACGGAACTCAAAACTAAACAAATGAAACTATCCGTTCGGGAAATGAACAAAGGTGACATTGAACATTTTGTCCAATATTGGTTAAATGCTTCGGATCAATATTTGTTGGATTTGGGGGTAGATTTAAAAAAAAGACCCACCAGGGAACAGATAGAACAGCTAGTGAACGATCAAATTGGCGTGGCCATGGAAAAACGAAAAGCCTACTTTTTAACCTGGCTTTACGATAATAAACCCATTGGTTGTTCCAACGTAAACCAAATTGAATATGGAAAAAAAGCGTTTATGCATTTACACATTTGGGATTACAAGAACAAAAAAAAAGGGGCTGGGGCTACGCTTATAAAAAAGTCGCTCCCCTTCTACTTCAAAAACCTGAAACTACAAGAACTATACTGTGAACCATACGCCCTTAACCCAGCACCAAATAAAGTAATGGAGAAAATCGGTTTTACATTTATAAAGCAATACCGGATCGTTCCCGGCGCATCAAATTTTGAACAAATGGTGAACCAATGGAAACTCACCAGAGCAGATTACGAATCAATCATAGCTAAAAATAAAGAATAGGTAACCAACTTTTACAATAAAACCTCAAAAATCGACCAACGTGGATATTATCCAAACACTGTACCATCAAATAGATAAAGAAAACCTATGGAAAAAAGAGGTTTCCCTAAAAAGAAACGAATACCTAAAGGTAAGCGGAAGTACGGACACCAACCTCTATTATATTATTGCAGGGGCCATAAAAATCTTTATTCTGGACGATTATGAAGAGCATATCATCAGATTTGGCTACGAAAAGGACTTTGTTGCTCCCTTGGGTAGCTTTCTGTCTGAAAAACCGTCCGATGTATACATACAAGCCATTAGAAAATCTGAGTTGAAAGTAATTTCAAAAAACAACTTTTTCAGGTTGATCAACAGTAATGAACGTAACAAACAAATCTGGGACACCTTTATGGAACAACTCATATTACAACTATTGGAAAGGGAAAAGGACATTTTAACGGCTTCTCCGGCAAAACGTTACCAAAGGGTCTTGAAGAGAAGTCCACAACTGTTTCAGGAAATACCCAATAAGCACATTGCTTCTTATTTGAGAATGACGCCGGAAACCCTATCCAGATTGAAAAAATCTTGATCTTAATCAATAAAAACCATTGTAACCAGCTGTAGTTTGCACAAAAACTAAATACCATGAAATCAGATGAATTGATTCACGACCTAATCAAAATCACCAAGGTCAACATGAACGAAGTACAAACTTTTAAAACACTCTCGAAACAAGAGCTCAACCACAGAAAAACAAACAATAGCTGGAGCATTTTGGAGTGCATTGAGCACTTGAACAGGTACGGTGATTTCTACATTCCGGAAATCAAAAAAAGCATGCAAAATTCCAAACACCCCAAATCAGCAACATTTAAAAGTGGCTTTTTGGGAAATTATTTTGCCAACACCATAAAACCGAAAGAAAAATTGAACAAGATGAAAACCCCTAAATCGATGAACCCCATTAACAGCTCACTGGACAAATCGGTTTTGGACAAATTCATTTACCAACAAGAACAATTATTAGAGTATTTGAACGAAGCCAACAACATAAACCTCACCAAATTAAAAACCCCGACTTCGCTATCCAAATGGATTAATCTAAGACTTGGCGACACATTGCGGTTTGTAATATTCCACAACCAACGCCACGTTCAGCAAGCTAAGCGGGTACTATAATAATCACTAACATAAAATGTCTACAAAAATGAATCTAGAAGAAACTGTAAAAAAATTTCTCCACACACTGGAAAACCGAGAAAGCTTTGAAGAGTTGATTCCTTTTTATCATCCTGATGTGGAACAAATCGAATTTCCCAACACTTTGACAAAACGCAAGGCTGTTAGAAACCTAGATGCCTTAAAAGAAGCGGGGAAAGCAGGAAAAAATGTGTTGAAGAGTGAAAAATACGAAATTGTAAAAACTCATTCCCTTGGAACAACAGTGATTATTGAAGCTGTTTGGACCGGTATACTTGCCATACCCATTGGAAAACTAGATCCAGGTTCCGAAATGAAAGCCTACTTTGCCCAATTTTATGAATTTGAGGATGGTAAAATCATCAGTCAGAGAAACTATGACTGTTTTGAACCATTCGAATAAAACAAAGATGATGAAACAGATTATTTATTATGTAGCAAGTTCCTTGGATGGTTTTATTGCCGGAAAGAATGACGATATCAGCCAATTTATCCTTCAAGGTGAAGGAGTTGAAAAATACCAATCCGATCTTTCCAAGTTTGAAACCGTTATTATGGGAAGAAAAACGTATGAGTTTGGTTATAAATTTGGTCTAGAACCTGGGCAACCTGCATATCCCAACATGGAGCACCATATTTTCTCTGAATCCATGCAATTGGAAAATCTGGCCGATAATGTACATATTGAAAAAATGTCCATTGATCGGGTGAAAAAAATAAAAGAAGCCGCTAAAACGGACATTTACCTGTGCGGTGGTGGCGAATTTGCCGGTTGGCTATTGGACCATGATCTGATCGACCAACTAAAATTGAAGCTAAACCCAATTATTTTGGCTGAAGGCACCAGATTGTTCGGAAATTCCAACACGGCCACCCGCTGGAATTTGATCAAAAGCGAAGTGTTTCACGATGGTTTGCAAATTCTTACCTACAACAAACAATGAGTAAGGTAAGAACGTTGACCCATAGAAAAAGCAGGCTGGTCAGCCTGCTTTTTCTTTTTTGTGACCCAGGGAGCCTGCCTGTCGGCAGACAGGGATTCGAACCCCCCAACCCGAAATCTGATATTCCCTGCCTACCGGCAGGCGGGTATCCAGTTGAACTACTGGGACAATATTTGTGTTTTCAGAAATTCCCTTCCTACTCCAGATTTAAGATATCTTTCCCTTTCAATTGCTTCTTCCCTACTTTCAAAAGTTTCGAAATAAACTAATTTCCAAGGAACATATCCTTTTGTAGATCTTGTTTTACCAGTATTATGATCCTTCAAGCGGCTTTCGATGTTTTCGCAATGGCCCTTGTAAAGACGGCCATCCACCATACTTTGCAAAACATAAGCGTAATACACTCAATCCAATATTATGTGACCCAGGGAGGATTCGAACCCCCAACCCTCAGAGCCGAAATCTGATATTCTATCCAGTTGAACTACTGGGCCATTTATTGTTTATGAACTCAATTTTGCCTTGACTATGGCAGAAATGGTTTTCCCGTCGGCCTGTCCGGCCAATTCTTTGGAAACAATTCCCATTACCTTGCCCATGTCTTGCATTCCCGAAGCGCCAACAGAGTCAATGGTCATTACAACTACTTTTTCTATTTCCTCTTCGGTAAGTTGCTCGGGCAAAAACTTTTCGATAACGGCCACTTGTGCCAGTTCGGGTTCCGCCAAGTCCTCACGCCCTTGCTCTTGGTAAATCGTCGCACTATCCTTGCGTTGCTTCACCAATTTTTGAACCAGTTTAATTTCGTCTTCTTCAGACAATTCAGCGCCACCACCCTTATCGGTCTTTGCCAACAAGATAGCAGACTTAACTGCTCGCAATGATTCCAAGGCAACGGTATCTTTTGCCTTCATTGCGGCCTTCATTTCTGTCATCACCTTTTCTTGCAAACCCATGTGTTCTGATTTAGTTCGCGAAGATAAAAAATAAACCCGTAAGTTTCGCTACTTCCGGGTTTATGCTTTCCATTAAAATGGACATTAATTTAAACACTACTAATCAACATTATCGTGCAAAAAAGAGTTGTTGGAACGCAATTGCAAATCATCATTGCTGTCCTCACCCAATGATGTTCTTGACACCTTTTGCTCCTTTGGAACATCGTTTAGGTCCACTCCTTGGCGTTTGTATGCCGGCTCTTTTTCAATATCGTCTATACTGCTCCTATTGTTCTGGAACTTGTAGTTGAAGTTTTTCAACTTTCTTCTGCGCTCATCGGCACGATCTTTTAAAATATCGCTGATGGAGCTGTTCATTGGGTCTAGATTACCGATGGTTTCTTCGTTTTGTCCGGAACCTTCAATTTTTCTTTCGGCCTTCTTTACGGTTTTCTTTTCAAAAACAAGTTCGTTCTCCACCAGTTTTGGTTCATGGGTTTCCGCTTTGGATTTTGCCCCTGTCAACTTATTTTCCAACTCCATGTACTCTTGCAAATCGTATCGGGTCTCACCTTCTTTTTTATATTCCAAAACAGGCTTTACCTCTACATAATCGTTCACTTCCACATCCCCTATACCGTCATCCAAGTTAAAGGTTACCGTGTGTTCTTTGTCATCCTCTTCCTCTTCAGGCTGAGTGTTCAATGGCATGTCAAAGCTTAAGGTGAACTGGTCCTCATTGCTCTTTGGAGATACCTCTTCAGCATCCACCACATCAATATTATTGATTACATTTTTTGCTTCGATGATTACAAAATCATCCTCTACCGGTTCGGCAACCACTTCCTCGTAAAACACATTGAAATTTCGGATATAGTTGGTCGTTGGAATCAATTCTGGATTCTTGCTCTCCATTTTTTGGGAGGCGTCTTCTTTTTCATCCTCCATCTCCAATGTATGCTTCACTACTGTTGGTTCTGGCTCAGGTGTTGGTTCTGGTTCAGAAACCGGTGCTTTTTCAACTTTAACTTCCTGTACAGATGTAGCTTCGGGAGTTAAATCTTGTTCTGCCGTCTGCTCATCTTCCAAGGTGTAAAATACCTTTTTGGACTCCGTATTTACAATGTTATCCTGCTGATCCACATTAAAACCTGTGGCAATCACCGTTACAGCAATGGCTTCACCTAGGCTTTCATCTTCGCCTACACCCATAATGATATTGGCTCCGTGGCCGGCCTCAATCTGGATATGATCGTTGATCTCTCCGATTTCATCAATGGTAATCTCTTGAGAACCGGAAACAATGAGCAACAATACGTTTTTGGCCCCATTGATTTTGTTATCGTTCAACAATGGAGAATCCAAAGCTTTCATAATGGCTTCGGTAGCCCTTGTCGAGCCTGAAGCTGCCGCCGACCCCATAATAGCCGTTCCGCTATTGGAAAGTACGGTCTTGGCATCCCTAAGGTCGATGTTTTGTGTGTAGTGATGGGTAATTACCTCTGCTATACCTCTTGCCGCAGTGGCCAAAACTTCATCTGCCTTGGAGAAACCGGCCTTAAACCCAAGATTACCGTATACTTCCCTAAGCTTGTTGTTGTTGATGACAATTAATGAATCTACGTTGGCACGCAGTTTCTCAATCCCGATTTGGGCTTGTTTGTTACGCATGGCACCTTCAAACTGGAACGGCATGGTAACGATACCTACCGTAAGAACATCCATTTCTTTGGCTATCTTGGCAATAACAGGGGCTGCTCCAGTACCGGTTCCGCCACCCATTCCTGCGGTAATAAATGCCATTTTGGTATTGTTGTCCAGCATAGCCTTTAAATCTTCCATGCTTTCCAAGGCTGCCTGTTCTCCAACCTCGGGGTTGGCCCCTGCACCCAATCCTTCGGTAAGGGTTACTCCCAATTGAATTTTGTTGGATACCGGACTGTTCTGTAAAGCCTGCGCATCGGTGTTGCAGATTACAAAATCCACTCCATTGATACCGGCCTGAAACATGTGATTGATAGCGTTGCTTCCTCCACCGCCTACGCCGATAACTTTAATTACGTTGCTTTTGTTCTTGGGCAAATCAAAAGCTATGTTGTCAAATTCAGTGTTCTTACTCATGACAGTTGTGTTTCTCTTATGAGGTTATTATTCTGCATTGTCCAAAAAGTCCTTCAACTTTTCTGACCATTTGTCAAAAATGGATTTTCTCTCCGTATGCGGAGCCCCATTTGTTTTGGCTCCCATATCGTGTTCTTGGCCTACCAAAACCTCTTCTTCGTGCATCTCTTCCTGATCCACTATGCGGTTTTTCTTTTTGGCCTCCAAGGAATTCATCAGCAATCCAACAGCCGTTGCGTATAATGGGCTTGCTACCTCCTCGTCCGAATCTCCGGCAAGGTGTTCGTTTGGATAACCGATTCTTGTATCCATACCGGTAATGTATTCCACCAATTGCTTTAAATGCTTCAGTTGGCTACCTCCTCCAGTAAGGACAATTCCTGCGATCAATTTTTTCTTTTGTTCCTCGTGTCCATAATTCTTGATCTCCACATATACCTGCTCCACAATCTCCACTACACGGGCGTGAATGATCTTGGAAAGGTTTTTTAAGGTGATTTCTTTGGGTTCACGACCCCTTAACCCAGGAATGGACACGATTTCGTTGTCCTTGTTCTCTCCCGGCCAAGCGGAACCAAATTTTATCTTTAACAACTCGGCTTGCTTCTCGATGATGGAGCAGCCTTCTTTGATGTCTTCCGTTATCACGTTGCCTCCAAATGGAATGACGGAGGTATGACGGATGATACCATCCTTGAAAATGGCAAGGTCTGTGGTTCCACCGCCTATATCAATCAAAGCAACACCTGCTTCCTTCTCTTCCTGACTCAAAACAGCATCAGCTGACGCCAGAGGCTCTAGGGTAATGTTCCCTAAATCCAATCCGGCACTTTTGATGCATCTTCCAATATTTTTTATGGATGACACTTGCCCCACCACCACATGAAAGTTGGCTTCCAATCGACCACCATACATACCCACGGGTTCTTTGATTTCCGATTGACCGTCCACTTTGTACTCTTGCGGCAACACATGGATAATTTCTTCCCCGGGTAGCATCACCAATTTGTACACTTGGTTGCACAGTTTATCCAAATCTTCATTATCAATTACCTCTTCGGAATTGGGTCGGGTTATGTAGTCGCTGTGGTGCAGGCTTCGAATATGCTGACCCGCAATACCTACGACCACAGAACCAATTTTAAGCCCCGAATTCAATTCGGCCTGTTCCACCGCTTGCTGAATAGATGAAATGGTCTGTGTAATATTGTTGACTACTCCACGGTGAACACCCAAACTCTTAGATCGTCCAGTGCCCAAAATCTCTATTTTTCCATACTCATTTTCCCTACCGATGATCGCTACGATCTTGGTAGTTCCAATATCCAACCCAACTGAATAATTACCTTGTTCCATACTTTAAATTTTGGTGCAAACCACTTGATTGTTGAATTCCAAACTAACTGTTGCATAATCTTCCAAGGAATTGTCCTTGGCCGCCTTTGCATAAAAGGCCATAAAATTTTTGAACTTTTTGTTCAAATTGTCCACTCCGCCCAAATTCACCACAAAATTTTCCATGCGCAATTTGAGCTGATACTTTCCTTCGCTTTCAATATGTATGCCGATGACGTTCTTCCTTAAAAAATCATCGTTGTTGATATAATCCAAAATCACATAAGCATCCTCAAGGGTTTTCCCTGTAATTTTTCCTGTAATTATCGGAACCCTTGCCGAATGGTGCTTGGATAAAGGCATACGTTCACCCAAATCATCCAAATAAAATTTGGAGACACTTTCCACTCTTCCTATTGGCTTTCGCTGAACGATCTTGGACACAAGCTCCCCGTTTACAGTAAGATAGACCTGGGCGTTTTTGACCATGTCATTGGATAGCACAATCTCCTCTATAGTATTCAAAACTAACTGTTCTTTGGGCGTATTTTCTAGGGTTCCGTAATTTTGTATTAACAATTTATTAACCGCATCTTCAGTTAAATACAAATTGTTTTCACCAACAAATTTTACCGTCACATTTTGGACTGTTCTCTGTTGATTTCTTTGTTCGGCAAAACCGTAAAGCGCAATTACGGCCACGGACAAAAATGCCAGTTTTATGTAATCCCAATTAATGCGCATAACTCAATTCTTTTTTGATTTTTGGCACTTCCAGTCCAATATCCCCTGCACCAAGAGCAACCAAAACTCCTGATTTACAGTTCTTTACATCTTCCAGCAATGCTGATTTTGAAATCAGCTTTTTATTGGGGTTCTCTATTTTTTCCAATAACCATTGAGAAGTGACTCCCTCAATCGGTTCTTCCCGTGCCGGGTAAATATCCAGCAGGATGATTTCATCAAAATCTGAAAGACTCGCTGCAAAATCATCCACAAAATCCTTTGTTCTTGAAAAAAGATGTGGTTGAAAAATAACGGTCACCTTCTCTCCTACATGCATTTCCCGTATGGCTTGATGCACCGCACTGATTTCTGTTGGATGATGGGCGTAATCATCGATAAACACAAAGTCTTTTTCTTTTATCTGGTACGAGAACCTACGCTGAACACCTTTAAAACTCCCCAAAGCTTTGGCAAGGCGTTGTGGCGAACAGCCAGTTTGTACCGCCATCGCAAAAGCAGCTAATCCATTGAGTAAATTGTGCCTTCCGGGCTTATTGAACTTTACATTCTTGATTACCTCCGATGGTGTTATTAGATCAAATATGTAGGCGCCGTGTTCAATTTCAATATTTTCTATGCAGTAATCAGCTCCATCTTCAATGCCAAAGGTGGTGCCTTCCAAAGGAAGACCTTTGTGCACGAACAATTTTCCATTGGGCTTGATTCTACCTACAAACTCCCTAAAAGAGTGTTCCAATTCTTCTTTGGTGCCGTAAATATCCAAGTGATCGGCATCCATGGATGTTACACAAGCCACAGTTGGGGTCAAACGAAGGAACGAACGATCAAATTCATCAGCCTCCACCACCGAATATTCAGTGCCGTCCAACACAAAATTACTGTTGAAGTCCTCCGAAATCCCACCAAGGAAAGCGGTCAACGGCAATCCACATTCTTTGAGCAGATGTGCCAAAATGCAGGTGGTGGTGGTTTTACCGTGTGTACCCGCAACGGCCAAGCAAAAAGAATCCTTGGTAATAATCCCCAATACCTCGGAACGTTTTTTTAGATTGAATCCTTGGCTTTTGTAAAATTGAAATTCTGAATGTGAAGACGGTACGGCCGGCGTATACACCACCAAAGTGTTTGGATGTTTGAAAGTGTCCGAAATCAAATCGACATTGTCTTCAAAATGGACCGAAATGCCCTTTTCCATCAACCCATCGGTAATGGGTGTCGGGGTTCGGTCGTATCCGGCAACCTCCTTGCCCACAAATTTGAAATAGCGTGCCAGGGCGGACATACCTATGCCTCCTATGCCAATAAAATAAACGCTATGTATATCCTTCAAATTCACTTCAACAACTTTACTATTTCGTCCACAATATGCTCCGTTGCCTTGGGCATGGCCATTTTTTTAATGTTCTCTCCAAGTTTGTCCTGAGCCTCTTTCGAATCCATTAAACCCAGAAACCTTTTTTCAAATTCGGCATCCAACTCAACTTCCCTCAGCATAATGGCCGCATCTTTGGCCACCAAGGCTTTGGCATTTTGGGTTTGATGGTCCTCCGCCACATTGGGCGACGGGATAAAAATCACAGGTTTGCCCACCAAACAAAGCTCGGAAACCGAGCCTGCACCTGCCCTTGAGATGATAACATCCGCTGCTGCATAGGCTAGGTCCATCCGATTGACAAAGGCCAATACCTTGACGGTCCCCGATTCAAATTTTTTGTATTCTTCGTAATACAGTTTACCACACTGCCAAAGCACCTGTAATCCTTGTTCTTCAAAAAAGCCAAGCTCCTTTTCAATCAACTGATTGATTCTTCTTGCCCCAAGGCTACCCCCCAAAACAAGAACTGTTTTTTTGTTCCCATCTAGTCCAAAAAAGTTGCTCGCTTCTTGCTTGTTTTCTTTTACGTCCACCAAATCGGTTCGGATGGGGTTTCCTGTTTTTACAATTTTCTCCTTCGGAAAAAAGCGCTCCATTCCATCGTAGGCAACACAGATTTTATCCGCTTTTCCAGCCAATAGTTTGTTCGTGATGCCCGCAAAGGAATTCTGTTCTTGCAGCACACAGGGAACTCCCAAGCTTTCGGCCATTCGCAACAATGGTCCGCTTGCAAAACCTCCAGTGCCAATTGCTACGTGAGGCTTAAATTG
Source organism: Flagellimonas sp. B-3 (assembly GCF_056857835.1). Taxonomy (NCBI): domain Bacteria; kingdom Pseudomonadati; phylum Bacteroidota; class Flavobacteriia; order Flavobacteriales; family Flavobacteriaceae; genus Flagellimonas; species Flagellimonas sp. B-3. The sequence goes on along the minus strand of NZ_JBSXNW010000022.1, from coordinate 136,904 downwards.
TTTCACTATTTTGCGTGCTTCTAACAAACTACTTATCAGTTTAAATGGAAACATGAGATTTTTCAATGTCAGTTTCCGTTGTATTCCACTTATCCACAAGCCCTTGATTTCAAATCCGGCTTGCGGCACTTTTTCCATTTCCATTTTATCCTTGGCTCCAACGAACAAAAATTCTGCATCAGGAAATCTTTTCTTCAGCTCGTTCGCAATGGCCACCGCAGGATAAATATGTCCTCCCGTTCCTCCTCCAGAAAGTATAAACCTATAGCTGTCCACTTAATACTTCTAAAGGGTTCGTTTCATCCATTCCGTGGGATTCCTCCTCCAAATTTTCTTTTCTATTGCTAGCACTTAGCACGATCCCAATTGCCATACAGGTCATCCAAATCGAAGTTCCTCCCATACTGATCAAAGGCAACGGCTGCCCGGTAACCGGAAACAACTGTACCACTACCGCCATATTGATGAAAGCTTGGAACACAATCGGCAATCCCACGCCTATCACCAATAATTTTGAAAAAACCGTTTTGGACGAGTGTGCCACGACCACAATCCGAAATAATAGTAACAGATAGAAAAACAATAATGCTCCTCCTCCCAACAACCCATATTCTTCAATAATGATGGCAAAAATGAAATCCGACGTACTTTGGGACAGCATGTTCTTCATCACACTCTTTCCTGCTCCCTTTCCTACCACCCCACCCTCGGCTACTGCTATTTGCGCCAATGTCAACTGATGTAGATCATCTTTATCCGCTTGCTCTGGGTGAATAAAAGTTTCTATCCGTGATTTCCATGTTCCCGCCCTATCTGGCAATACCTCGGGGGCCTTGAAGAGTACAAACAGGAACATGCCCGCAAATACAATTCCTGTTGCCACCATGGCGAACAAATATTTTAAAGGATATCCGCCCAAAAAACACAACACCAACACCATTAAACCAATAATGGCGGCGGTTGAAAAGTTTTCGGGCAAAATCAACAGAACCACAAGGGCGACAGGCAACCAAAGTGGTAAAATACTTTCCTTGAACGTGATTTTTGTATCCTTGATCTTGGTCAGGTACCTGGCAATCCAAATCATCAAGACCACTGCTGCCAAAGTTGATGTTTGAAAGTTTACCCCCACCAAAGGAATTTTTATCCAGCGGTTTGCGGTCACTCCACCAATGCGTGTTTCCACGGTCAGTGTGTAAATCAACAGCAATATTACAATGGGCATGGCAATTATGGACAGCCCTTTAAAGTAATGTGTAGGTATCTTGTGCACGGCATAAATAATGCCGAAGCCCAAGAACAAGAGCACAGCATGTTTTACCAAATGGCCCAAAGTGGTCCCATCGCCATTGACGTAGACCAAATTGGTACTGGCACTGTACACTGGCAAAAATGAGAAAAGAGCCAAGAGGGCCACTACGCCCCAAATGGCTTTATCACCTTTCAGATTTTTGAATATTGCCAACACGTTTTACAAATTTTTTATCGCGTTTTTAAATTGATCTCCCCTATCCTCATAATTTTTGAAAAGGTCGAAGCTTGCACAGGCAGGTGACAACAAAACAGCATCTCCGCGCTCCGCAACTTTATAAGCCACCTTAACGGCTTCTTCCATGGAATAGGTCTCTACCATAAGGTCGATTACGTTTCCAAAGGCATCTATCAACTTGGAATTATCCACACCCAAGCAAATAATGGCCTTTACCTTTTCCCGAACCAACGGCATCAACTCGGAATAATCGTTTCCTTTATCGACACCCCCAACAATCCAAACAATCGGCTTTTTAATACCATCCAACGCATAATAAGTAGCATTGACATTGGTTGCTTTGGAATCGTTAATGTATTCCACATGGTTGATCTTCAATACATTTTCCAATCTGTGGGGCACGCCCTGAAAAGATTGGATACTCTGGCGAATCGTCTCCTTTCTGACCTTAACCAGCATGGCTGCCATACTTGCTGCCATTGTGTTCTTTACGTTGTGCTGCCCTTTTAAGGCCAAAATATCTTCACTCATTTCCAAGGTTTTATGTTCTAATTTTATTTTTATCGTTTTGTCTTCCAACCAAGCCCCTTCTTCCAGTTTTCTTTTTACAGAAAAAGGAATCAATTTGGATTGAACAGGATGTTTTTTTAACCAATCCCCGATTACTTCATCATCGGCATCATAAATCAGGTAATCGTTCTTGTTTTGATTCATGGCTATTCTGAATTTGGATGCGATATAATTCTCAAACTTGTCATCATATCTATCCAAATGATCTGGCGTTATATTGGTAATTACAGCGATATGTGGCTTAAAATCCACAATACCATCTAACTGAAAGCTGCTGATCTCCAACACATAATGATCAAAATCTTGCTCAGCCACCATTTTAGCATAGCTATCACCAATGTTTCCAGCCATGCCCACGTTCACCCCATCATCTTTCAACAAATGGTGCGTTAACATGGTGGTTGTGGTCTTCCCGTTGCTTCCCGTAATTCCAATTAGAGTGGCATCTGTATGCTTTGATGCAAACTCTATTTCCGAGATTACCGGAACACCTTTTTCCACAAGTCTTTTTACCAATGGAACCGTATCCGGAATCCCAGGGCTCTTCATCACCAGGTCAGCATTCAGGATTTTAGCTTCGGTATGCTCGCCGGACTCCCATTCAATCTCAAAATGTTCAAGAACTTTTTTGTATTTCTCTTTTATGTCGCCCTTGTCCGAAACAAAGACTTCAAATCCTTTTTGTTGCCCCAAAATGGCGGTTCCAACACCACTTTCTCCTCCTCCGAGTATCACCAATCGCCCCATCTATCGAATCTTTAGAGTGACTATACTGATGATTGCCAGCATAATTCCAATAATCCAAAAACGAGTCACTATTTTGCTCTCGTGATACAATTTTTTCTGATAGTGATGATGTAGGGGCGCCATTAAAAATATCCGCTTTCCTTCGCCATATTTCTTCTTTGTATGCTTAAAATAGCCCACCTGCAACATTACGGACAGCGATTCCGCAAAGAAGATTCCGCATAGAATGGGAATCAACAATTCTTTCCTAACGATAATGGCAATAACTGCAATAACACCACCAATGGTCAAACTTCCTGTATCTCCCATAAACACTTGGGCCGGATAGGTGTTGTACCATAAAAAACCGACCAGGGCACCCGCAAAGGCAGCTATAAAAACAACCAGCTCGCCAACACGCGGCAAATAGAAAATGTCCAAATAGTCCGAGAATTGTATATTGCCCGACACCCAGGCAAAAATTCCGAGCGTCAGAACAATTATGGCCGACGACCCCGCTGCAAGACCATCAATGCCATCCGTAAGGTTGGCTCCATTGGAAACCGCAGTCACGATCAAAATCACCACAGGGATAAAGATGAGCCATGCATAATCTTCGGCTCCGTCACCAATCCATGAGATAAAATCCGCGTAGTCCAGTTCGTTGTTCTTAAAAAAGGGAACATTGGTACGTACCGCTTTGGTCTCATCGCCAAATACCCTTTCTACTTTAAAATTTTCCGTTATGGTGGTCGAATCTTTTTCCTTAATGGTGACCGCTGGGTGAAAATAGAGTGTCAATCCAACGATCAAACCCAATCCAACTTGCCCCATAACTTTAAACCTTCCCTTTAAACCTTGCTTATCTTTTTTAAAGGTTTTGATGTAGTCGTCTACAAATCCGATAATGCCCATCCAAATTGTGGTTACAATCAACAGGATGACATAAATATTTTTGACATCAGCGAACAAAATCACCGGTAATAAGGTGGACATGATGATGATAAGCCCTCCCATGGTAGGTGTTCCCGCTTTTTGCTTTTGACCCTCCAAACCAAGGTCGCGGATGCTTTCCCCAATCTGTTTTTTCTGAAGGAACAAAATGATTCGTTTTCCGTAGACCATGGCGATCAATAGCGATAACAATACGGACAAGGCAGCCCTGAACGTAAGGAACTGAAAAAGTCCCGCGCCCGGCAGTTGGTATTGTTTCTCTAAAAATTCGAACAAGTAGTATAACATATTTTAGACGTTAGATATTAGAATCTAGACGTTAGACTTTTTCTTTGAATTTTCTATTTCAATTTATTTGCCCAAACTGGACAAAGCTTCTTTTACTTCTTTAAAATCATCAAAATCGACCCGGACACCATTGGTTTCCTGATAGGTCTCGTGGCCTTTTCCCGCCACTAGGATTATATCGTTGGTCAATGCCAGTTTACATGCCGTTTTTATGGCTTGCTTCCTATTTTCAATGGATAGCACTTTTCTTGTGTTCTGGGGTTCTACTCCAGCTTCCATTTCTTCAATTATGACAGCAGGTGATTCCGTTCTGGGGTTATCGGATGTAAAAATGACCTGATTGCTCATTTCTGAAGCGATATGACCCATAACCGGACGCTTAGACTTGTCACGGTCACCACCACACCCCACTACGGTGATGACGTTTTCATTTCCAGTCCTCAATGCATTGATTGTAATCAATACATTTTTTAGTGCATCCGGCGTATGGGCATAATCAACAATAGCCGTTATCTTATCTTTTGATATGTAATATTGGAACCTGCCATCCACATTGTCCAGTTCGCTCATCAGCCTGAGGGTCTCCATCTTTTCGAGCCCCAAAATGTCGGCCGTGGCATATATGGCAAGTAAGTTGTACGCATTAAAGTCCCCAATGAGTTTGGACCACAATTCGTTATCGTCCACCTTTAATAATTGACCGTTGAACTGCTTTTCCAAAATCCGCCCCCTGTAGTTGGCAAAGGATTTTAAGGCATAAGTGTATTTTTTGGCTTTGGTGTTCTGTAGCATCACCAAGCCGTTTTTATCGTCGATATTGACCAAGGCAAATGCGGTTTTTGGCAAGCCATCGAACAATTTTTTCTTGGTGTCCCTGTAGTCCGCAAACGTTTTGTGGTAATCCAAATGGTCGTGGGACAGATTGGTAAAGATGGCTCCTTCAAAATAAAGTCCTTCTGCCCTTTTTTGATGAATTCCATGGGAACTCACCTCCATAAAACAGAACTCCACACCCGCTGCATTCATCTTGGACAAATAATCGTTGATGGTGAGCACATCGGGGGTCGTATGGGTGGTCTTGTACTCCTTGTCGTCCACCATTACTTTTATGGTAGAAATCAAGCCTACCTTAAAACCTGCTTTTTTGAACAGATGGTACAAAAGCGTGGTCACGGTGGTCTTTCCATTGGTGCCCGTAACCCCGACCAGTTTTAAATTCTTGGATGGATTATCATAAAAATTGGAAGCAATAACAGCCAGAGCACTGTTGCAATTGGCCACCTGCAAATAGGTGACCCCATTGACCATGAGTTCAGGAAGCTCTTCGCACACAATGGCACGTGCACCCAAATCCACAGCTTTTTGTATGAATTTGTGGCCGTCGGTAAGCGTACCCCGAATGGCCACGAACACATCATCCATTTCCACCTTTCTGGAATCAAAATGAACATTGTTCACCATTACATTGGTATCCCCGCTGACCGCAGAAAGGCTTACACCATATAATATGTCCTTCAATAACCTCATGAAAGTTGCAATACTATTTTTTTGACCTGTTTTATATTGGTCCCTTGGTTTACCGACTGATTCTTTACTTTTCCATTGCCGTGCACCTCCACTTCAATTCCCAGGTTTTCCAACAGGGAAACGGCATCCATACCACTCATGCCCTTTACGTTGGGCACGGTATTGTATTTTTTTTGGACCTGGGCATAGTATTGTTGGTACTGATGCTCCAAGTCTTTATCCTCAATAACTTTGATGTCCACTTCATCCACCATAGGTGAAATGGCATGTATTTTCTGCGCCATGGATTTGAATACCGGACCGGAAACATCGGCTCCATAATATCCTTCTTCCTTGTCGGGTTCATGAATTACCACGATGCACGAATATTTTGGATTGTCCGCTGGAAAGTACCCGGCAAACGATGAGATATAGGCTAATTTATCCGGGTTCTTTTCCACATAGTTCTTTTGTGTGGTACCCGTTTTTCCCGCCATGGAAAAGTTTTTGGAGTACAGTTTATGACCTGTCCCATAATCCTTTTCCACTACATCCTTTAATAATTGTTGCGCCCTTTTTACGGTTTCTTTGGAACAGATGGAAGAGTTCAACACTTCCTTGTCAAATCGCTTCAAAACCTTGTTGCCTTCTCGTACTTCTTGAATCAATCGAGGTTTTACATACTCGCCGTTGTTGGCAATGGCATTGTAGAAAGCCAAGGTCTGAATCGGGGTCAACGACACTTCGTACCCGTGCGACATCCATCCCAACGAAATTCCAGACCAACCTTTGTCACCGGGGTAACGGATTACCGGGTCGCCCTCACCTATAATCGGCAAATCCAATTTTTTATGAAGTCCCATGTTCATCAAGCGATTGACGAATTTCTCGGGCTGTTCCTTATAATTTTCGTTGATGATTTTCGCAAAAGCCGTGTTGGAAGAAACGGCAAAGGCCTCGGCAACCGAAATCTTTCCGTATCCACCCCATTTTGAATCTTTTACGACTCCATCATAAATCCGATACCTACCTTTTTCCGTATCGATTACGGTACTGGTATCGATCACTTTATCTTCCAAAGCGGCCACTAGGGACATCAATTTAAAAGTGGAACCTGGCTCATGGGATTCACCTACGGCATAGTTCAATTTCTCGTAATATTTGCCCTCGGACGTCCTTCCCAGATTGGAAATGGCCTTGATTTCACCGGTTTTGGTTTCCATCACCACCACACATCCATGATCGGCCTTGTATTTTTCCAATTGCTTCAACAATTCGTGGTGGGCTATATCTTGAATATTGATATCGATGGTCGAGACCACGTCCAGCCCATCTTGAGGCTCAACAATATTATCCAATCCAACAGGCTTCCATTGTCCCTTGGCTATTTTTTGCTTTAATCGCTTTCCTTCCTTACCGCGCAAATAGGATTCGCCAAATGCCCCGTCCAAACCTACACGGGTATAGTATCCGTTTTCGTCCACGCGCTCGTAACCAATGCTTCTTGCAGCCATTTTACCCAATGGGTATTCACGAACCACTCGATGGGTCTCAATAAATCCGCCCTTGTACGGTCCAAGGTTGAACAGCGGAAACTGTTTGATGCGCACATAGTCCAGATACCCTACATTTCGGGCCACCAACTTGTAGCGATTGCCGTTCGCCCTCGCCTTTCGGAACAACTGCCTGTAGTAAGAAGATGGCCTATTGAAGAGTGCGCCCAAGGAATCGGACAAGGCGGCCACATTGTTCTGAAAGTTTTCTTGCGAAACGGTTTGGGCGTCAAACCGGATTTCATATTTAGGTACGGATGCGGCCAATAAACTACCATCTTCGGAATAAAGATTGCCGCGATTGGGCTCAATGGTGAACATCTTCTCGGTTTGACTCAAGGCCAACTCCTTGTATTTTTCACCTTCTACCATCTGAATATCCACCAACTTCACCACCACGGCAATGGCCAACACAAAAAGACCTCCCGCTACGAGGTACAATCTGTTCATGATATTTTTTTCGGTAATGGCCACTATTCCGCTGATTTAACTTTAATTTTTTGTGGAGGGTTTTCCGACGGCACCAGTCCTTTTTCGGCCACCACCTCCCGCAAGGTTGATTCCAGTTTTAGTTGCTGCACACTGGAACGGGCTTCAAAAAACTCGCTTTTAAGTTTTCGCACTTCCTCGTTCAACTCAGCAATCTCCAATACTTTTCTATCGGCATTATGGCTACTGGAAATCATCAAAGCCGCCAAAAAAGAGGCAAACAATAAAAACATCCAGTTTTTGGGAGCGTCACCGCTTACCAAAAACCTTCCTTTTAATATGTCCAGTAATCCTTTTCTCATTTTGTGTTCCTTTTGCCATCCCATGTATACGGGAATCTATCCACATCCCATCTTTCGACTGGCCCTTCGACTGCGCTCAGGGTGACAGCTCAAGATGACATTTCAACCTCACCTTTATATTTTTTCCGCAATGCGGAGCTTTGCACTTCTTGCCCTATTGTTATTGGCTATTTCTTCTGCTGATGGCGTAATCAACTTCCCAACTTTTTTTAATGGAACATTTATGTTCCCATAAAAATCCTTCTCCGGTTCGCCGTCGAACTTTCCTGCACGGATAAAGCGCTTTGCCAATCTATCTTCCAAGGAATGGTAACTGATCAAGCTCAACCTACCCCCTTTGTTCAACATCTCCGGCACTTGCTCCAAAAACTCCTTGAGCACGGCTATTTCTTGGTTTACCTCTATCCTAATAGCTTGATAGATTTGAGCCAAAATTTTGTTCTCCTTCATTTTTGGCAAAAACCTGCTCAAAACCTTTTTCAAATCATCTGTTGTTTTGATGGGCTCATCAGACCGTGCCGAAACAATGGTCTTGGCCATGGCATTTGCATTTCGCAACTCGCCATACTGAAAAAGTACCGACGCTAAATCTTCTTGGGAATAGGTGTTCACCACCCGAAAGGCCGTCAATTGATTGTTCCTGTCCATTCGCATATCCAAATCTGCATTGAACCGAATGGAGAAACCGCGGTCAGCCTCATCGAACTGATGGGAAGAAACCCCGAAATCCGCCAAGATTCCATCAACTTTCCGAATGCCATAGAACTTTAAATACTGTTTGAGGTAGCGAAAGTTTTGGCTGATCAATTGGAACCTGTCATCATCCAATACATTTTGCAGGGCATCCTCATCTTGATCAAACGCGAACAACTTTCCACCATCACCCAATCTTTTCAAAATTTCCTTGGAGTGTCCACCACCACCAAAGGTGACATCCACATACACCCCATTTTCCTTTATGTCCAATCCATCCACCGACTCCTTCAACAACACTGGATTGTGGTACGCACTACTCATCGTCGTCAAAAATCTCCTCGGCCAGATCGGCATAATCCTTCTCGCCTTCTGCCAAGACTTTCTCGTACATATCCTTGTTCCAAATCTCGATTTTATCAAAAACCGCATTCAAAACCACCTCTTTCTCAATTCCAGCGAACTCCACTAAGTTTTTTGGAATCTGCAATCTTCCGGAATCCCCATCAATGCTCACTTCCTTCATACCGGCCACAAAGTTTCTCACGAAAGCATCGTACTTTCGGTTGATTTTGCTTTTCTTCATGACTTTCTGCATGAGGACATCGAACTCTTGCTTAGGGTACAACTCCAAACATTGCTGAAAAACCGACCGCTTGATAACAAACCCTTCCTTTAAAACAGGCAACAACTGATTTTTCAAAGAAATGGGCAGCAATACCCTTCCCTTGGAATCAGCTTTACAATCATGTTGTCCTATGATATGGGTCACTAGAAATCAATTGGTTACTTAATACAACTCAAATATATAGATTTTATTTCCACATTTCTCCACATAACACCACTTTTGTTAATAAATTATCCACTTTTCGATGAAAAACTCCTGATTCGACCCTAAATCAAACTTGAGATCGACAAACTCATTCGAGAATAGAATTGACCGGATTAAAAAACTTATCGCAGTTCTGTTTAAAACCTAAAATCTTTGTGATATGAAATTCCTATATTTGCGCCTCTTACTACCAACTAACTATAGATGGAAGAGCATTTAATCGAGGATGGCAAGTACCGATATATAGAAAAGGGAGAAGGGACTCCCATGATTATATTGCACGGTTTGATGGGAGGTTTGAGCAACTTCCAGGGTGTATCCGAATATTTCCCCTCTAAAGGATATCAGGTGCTTATTCCCGAGCTGCCCATTTACGATATGCCGCTCCTAAAAACCACGGTAAAGAACTTTGCTACATTTTTGGAAGGGTTTATTGAGCACAAAGGATTGAAGGATGTGATTTTGCTGGGAAATTCCCTAGGTGGACATATAGGACTATTGCACACCAAAATGTTCCCGGAAATGGTAAAAGCATTGGTTATTACAGGTAGTTCCGGACTTTATGAGAGTGCCATGGGTGATGGATACCCCAAACGCGGCGACTACGAGTTCATAAAAAAGAAGGCCGAGGACGTATTTTACGACCCAAAAGTGGCCACTAAAGAAATTGTGGACGAGGTTTTTGCCACGGTAAACGACAGAATGAAACTGGTAAAGACATTGGCCATTGCCAAAAGTGCCATTCGCCACAACATGTCCAAGGATTTGCCCCACATGAAGACGCCAACCTGTATTATTTGGGGAGAAAATGATACGGTGACACCACCGAACGTGGCCAAGGAATTCCATGAACTGTTGCCCGATTCCGATTTGTATTGGATAGAAAAATGCGGCCATGCCCCTATGATGGAGCACCCCAACGATTTTAACCATATTCTGGAAGCTTGGCTGAAAAAGCGTAACTTCTAGACATGAAAATTACCTCAGCAGAATTTGTAATAAGCAACTCCAATGTTGCCAAATGCCCCAACGAACCTTTACCTGAATATGCCTTTATTGGCAGGTCCAATGTAGGGAAGTCATCTTTAATCAATATGTTGGTGGAACGCAAAGCATTGGCCAAAACATCGGGTCGACCTGGGAAAACACAGCTCATCAACCATTTTAAGATCAACAACAATTGGTTTTTGGTAGATTTGCCCGGTTACGGCTACGCCAAGGTTTCCAAAAAGGACAAAAGAACATTTCAGAAATATATCACGGAGTATTTTCAAAAAAGAAAGCAACTTGTCTGTGGTTTTGTTTTGGTGGATATCCGACACGAGCCTCAACCTGTGGATCTGGAATTTATGGAATGGTTGGGCACCAACCAGATTCCTTTTGCCATTATTTTTACCAAAGCGGACAAACTAAAACCTGCCGTTATTGAAAAGCAGGCCAATGCCTACCTTCAAAAATTATTGGAAGGTGCTTGGGAAGAAGTTCCTCCACATTTTACCACTTCGTCCACAAACCGTATGGGCAGGGAAGAGCTTTTGGAATTTATTGATGGCATCAACCAAGAGTTTTTCCAGAGCAACAAATAGTTTATAAGTTTTATTCCCAGGATCCATAGAGCGGTAAGATAATGCTGTGTTTTACGACTTACCCTATATCTGAAAACAGCTATTTTTAAATAAAAGATTGATACTATGAAATCTGTATTGCACAAAGCAACAACTCGCGGCCATGCTGATCATGGCTGGCTGAACTCTCATCATACTTTTAGTTTTGCAGGCTACAACGACCCTGAGCGTATGCATTTTGGCGTTTTACGTGTCCTTAATGATGATCAGGTAGCGCCAGGCAGGGGTTTTGGAACACATCCGCACGATAATATGGAAATTATCTCCATTCCTTTGGAAGGCGATTTGGAACACAAGGACAGCATGGGCAACACCACCACGATAAAGGAAGGTGATGTCCAGGTGATGAGTGCCGGTACTGGCATTCAGCATAGTGAGTACAACAAAAACACCGACCAAGAGGTTAAGTTTTTACAGATATGGGTTTTTCCGAACAAAAGAAACGTGGAACCCCGGTACGACCAGATTTCGATAAGGGATATTGAAAAGAAAAATGCCTTTTACCAAGTACTTTCCCCCAACCCAGATGATGAAGGTGTATGGGTTCATCAGGATGCTTGGTTCCACTTGGGAAAATTTGAAGCAGGCGCTACAGACACCTATCAAATAAATAAGGAAGGAAACGGGGTATATGCCTTTATATTGGAGGGCGAAGTTGAGATCAATGGGCAAAAACTTGAAAAAAGGGATGGATTTGGTCTTTGGGAAACAGATTCCTTTGACTTTAAATCAAATACCGACAGTAGGGTATTGCTCATGGAAGTTCCGATGAGTCTTTCTCAAATTGGTCGTTAAAAACTTTGACCCAACATAAATTGTTGAATATCCGCAATCAGTAAAAAAACATCCATCAAAATAATTTTTTATGGGAATATTGGTATTTTAGAATCGCTAAACACCTACTTACCATGAAGAATACAATCAATAATTATACCCCTGGAGGCTTCTTAAAAACCATGTCCATTTTACATCTGGGAATTGCAGCAGCCCCTGTGGTACTTGGCGTCTTTTTTTATGTTAAAACTGAGGACGCCAAGTTAAATCTTTCCAACTCCAACGACATATTTTTGGCCATAGTACCCGTTGTTGCAATAGCCAGTATTTTTTTGGGAGACCTTATCTTCAAGAAAACCCTAAAGTCTTTGCCCGAAAACGCAACATTAAAGGATAAATTGGCGAAATTCCAAACCGCTTCCATTATAAAATATGGACTAATGGAGGGTGGCGTTCTTTTTTGCATCGTTGTTTTTGCCAACACCCAAAACCTCACCTATCTAATTATAGGTGTATTTCTAATATGCTATTTGTTCCTTCAACGGCCCACAAAACAAAAAATTGAAAGTGTGTTGAACCTTAAGGGAGCAGATAAGGCAAAATTTGACCGTACAAACGACCCTTTGGATTAGGTCTATTTTTTCAATTCCAGCTTTTCTGCAAAATAATCACAGAAATCCTTCATGGTAGCCGTCATTTTTTCATCTTGGGTGGCCTTGAAAAAGGTATCGGCCATAGTCACCAAGGTTTGATGGAAAAATACCTTCATTTCGTCCACTGGCATATCCTTGGTCCAAAGGTCGATTTTTAAGGATTCCTGATTTTTGCTATCCCACACGGACAGCATCATGGCCTTGGCCTCTTCCTCATTAATCCCACCATCTTGTGCCGACCATTTCAATTCCTCGGGCACTCGGTTCTCATCCAATCCAACTGTCAAGGTTATCTCCGAAGTATGTTCTACTGCCATTTATTTTTTTGGTTTGTAATTCGATTCTTTTAAAATTTCATCCGCTGGCAAATGCAACATTTGCTTTAAGTCTGTGTCTGTTTTCTCCATAAAGGCCCTTACAATTTGCCATCCCATATATCGTCCCAAGCGTGGGGGCGATTCATTGTCCAGCTCCAACCCAAATTTAGTGAAGGGGGCCGGGTCCAAGAATTTTCTATCCAATCCCGTATCGGTACTATACAGCAGTTCGCGCTCCACAAAATACTTCCACATTTGTTCTTCATTGGCTTTTGCCCATTCCATTTCCTTTTCGGAATATCCAATTTTTTGGGCATCGGTGGCCAAGGGTATCAATTTATCTTTTAGATAAAGCTCTTTACCATAATATACCATACGGGAAAGCAGGGTCCGGTTTCTTGGGTAAGCCAGTACTTTTTTGGAGAAAGCACTTGCCACATCGGAGGTTAAGAACTTTTTGTCCAAAGATGCTGCGATATACCTTTGAATCCCCTCATAAAAATGATGATCCTCCCCCAAATAGTTATCAAGACCGATCAACAAAAGGGAATCTGCCAAAATAACCCGACTATCGTATCTAACATCCGAAGTAAGTGTTACCACATGGGGCGTTTCGGTTTCCGGAAAATAATACTCGATATGTTTAAAAAGCGATTCCAAATCCTTGGATTCCTGTTCAAAATTGCCAAAAGCCTTGGCAACCTCTTCTGAAAGTTCGACTTGAAGGGTATCCGTTAGTTTGGCCACCCAAACGCTATCCGGGAACTGCTCCGGGAACAAATAAGGGTATTTGGCCTTTAATTTGGGAATATCGTTCGCAGTTGCCTTGGCAAATTCTTGATCAAACCTTGAAATCTGTAAATCAATGGCAACTTTGTCAATTTCTTCCTCGGTCTTGTCCATTTCCCCACATGATGAAAAAAGTAAAACCACCACCAAAACAAAACTTCTAAATACTGGAATCGTAAAGTATTTTAACAACCACTTCATTTTTAAGGGTACAGGGTTTAAATTTACAGGGCACAAAGGTAATTTATTGAATCTAAATAGTAAGATATGCAAACAGAAAAGGTTATAACCCATATTGTTGATTGGCTAAAAGAGTATGCCGAAAACGCAAAATGCAAAGGTTTTGTAATTGGAGTCTCTGGCGGAATTGATTCCGCAGTAACCTCAACACTCTGTGCCAAAACAGGATTGGACCTTTTATGTTTGGAAATGCCAATTCACCAAGGCGAAAATCAAGTTACCCGTGCTGACAGGCATATAGATTGGTTAATTGAAAACTTCCCCAATGTTTCCCGTCAACCCGTTGACCTGACACCTGTATTCGATACGTTGGTAGATGCCTTTCCCAAGGTGGACAACGAGGAAGACCGATTCATGTCCCTAGCGAATACCCGTGCAAGACTTCGTATGACTACACTCTACTATTTTGCAGCCCTCGAAGGGTATTTAGTTGCCGGTACCGGAAACAAAGTGGAAGATTTCGGCGTCGGTTTCTACACTAAATATGGTGATGGCGGTGTTGACCTTAGCCCAATTGCCGACTTGGTCAAAACAGAGGTTTACGAACTTGGAAGGGTGCTCGGTGTAAACCAAGATATTATGGAAGCTGCACCAACCGATGGACTTTGGGGCGATAGCCGAACCGATGAAGACCAAATCGGGGCTTCTTACCCGGAACTGGAATGGGCCATGCAAATGGATGACCAAGGTAAAACTGCCAATGATTTTTCAGGTAGGGAAAAAGAAGTGTTTACTATCTATAAAAAGTACAATACCGCCAACAAACACAAGATGGTTCCCATACCTATTTGTGAGATTCCCAGTGAGTTAAAATGACTGTTCACCCATAAAACCCCAGTTAAAAACGAAAAAACCCCAAAAAAACTATGGTTTTAAGAAAAAAAGTACAATTTTACATTATTAAATTCTTATCTTGCTCGCTATGTATTGTAAGTATTTAGCCACTAACCATTTATTAAATTAAACCTAAAAAAATGATAAAAGTATTGATAGCTGACAACCATCCTATTGTTAGGCTTGGTATTAGACAGGTACTTGAATCAAGTTCAGACATTGAAGTTATTGCTGATGTTTCAACTACCAAAGAGCTTTTTAATACATTGAAAACCATAACCCCCGATGTAGTTATTTTAGAGATGGACATTCCAGAAATCAATGGAATTGCTACCCTTAGAAAAATGAAAGTGGACTTTCCGGACATTAAAACTTTAATGTACAGTGGACAGTCAGAAGATGTTTATGCGCTCAGCACCATTCGTGCAGGTGCATTTGGTTACTTATCCAAAACCGCTGATTTGGAATACATTATTTCCGCAGTTAAAAAGGTCAGCGAAGGAAACATGTTTATTACAAACGAGCTTGCACAACGCCTTGCTTTTGACGAAGGCACCCAAAAACCTAGAAGATTCTTCAGAAAACTCTCTTCCAGAGAGGTCGAGGTACTCAAACTATTGGCCAGTGGAAAAAGGAACAAAGAAGTTGCCGAAGGATTAAACTTGAACGAAAAAACAGTAAGTACATACAAAGCCCGATTAATGAAGAAGTTGAACGTGGATAATTTGGTGGACTTGCTACAACAGGCAAAAGCCTTGGAACTATATTAGGAATACCCAACCAAACCAACTATTGTGGAAACCCCTTTCAATTTAAATTGAAGGGGGTTTTATATTTTTAGGAAAGTACGCGGTTTAATTTGGCGTTGAGCAATTTGTTGAGTTGAAGATAATTCATTATCTCTTCTAAAACCTCCGTATTGTCGCCCTGGTTGTCCTGGGTTCTCTCCTTGAGTTTTTCGATTCGGTTTTTTATCAAATTGCAGCGTAGGGTAAGAATGGTCTCGCCCACCAATTGGGCCACACCTATTTTTTTCTCTTTCGGGTATATATCCCTCCGTTCCCAATCATGCAACACATACTGCTCTTCTTCCATCAAAATTGAAGATACTTGCGAGACGGTTTCTTGGTCCAGATCGGATAAAAATGTACTTATCGAAAAATCAGCATCTTCGTTAAGTTTTTCAATCAACTTATAATAAATGGTTTTGAATTGCTCATTGGTCAGTTCAATTTCATCATCCTGAAGATCCAAATATACCTTTTCATACACCTTCGCCTCCACAACCTCAGGTTCGAGCACCAATTCCCCTTCATCGTTTTCTTTGAGCACCAAATCCTCAAATTCTTGTTTTTGGTCCCCATATAACAAAAGAACTTCGATAATCTTGCGCTCCAACTCATACTGAACATCTACCTTTTCCACCACGGCATCGTTCTTGACAACTTCGAAGGCCTTTTGTTCTTTCTTTACTTTTTTAGAGGCTTCCGTCTGATGTTTTTTATCAATCTGAGCCAAGGTATTGTAGAGTACATCTTCAGAAATCTGCATAATCTTTGCACATTCCTGAACATATATTTCTTGACGGATACGATCGGGAATCTTACTGATGCTATTTACGATATCCCTGACCGTATCAGCCCTTTTTATGGGGTCATTGGCCGCCTCTTTAGCCAACAAAGAAGTCTTGAACTGGATAAAGTCTTTGGAATTCTCTTGAAGATAAAGCACTACATCCTCGTAGGTATTGTTTTTGGCAAAACTGTCCGGGTCTTCACCTTCGGGAAAGGTACATACCTTCACATTCATGCCCTGTTCCAAAATGAGGTCGATACCGCGGAGCGATGCACGCAATCCGGCCGCATCCCCATCGAACAAGACCGTAATATTTTTGGTGAGCCTATTGATTAAACGAATCTGCTCAGGAGTCAATGCCGTTCCACTGGATGACACTACATTTTCCACTCCCCGCTGGTACATCTGAATAACATCGGTGTAACCTTCCACCAAAAAACAATTGTCCTCCTTGGCAATGGCCTGCTTGGCATAATAGATACCATAAAGCACCTTGCTCTTATGGTAAATCTCGCTTTCGGGGGAGTTTAAATATTTGGCCGCCTTTTTGTCGTTCGTCAATATTCGTCCACCAAATCCAAGTACACGCCCACTCATGGAATGTATGGGAAACATAACCCTTCCCTTAAATCTATCGAACGTTCGGTTTTCTCCTCCACCTTTGTCCTTAACAATGGTAAGACCGGTTTTCTCCAAAAACTCCAATTTATAACCTTTGCCCAAAGCCTCTTTGGTAAAGGCCTCCCACTCGTCCAAACAATACCCCAGTCCAAATCGTTTTATGGTCTCATTGGTAAATCCACGTTCCTTAAAATAGGTAAGACCAATGGCTTTGCCAGGTTCACTGTTCCATAGTGTTTCCGTAAAATACTTTTGGGCGTATTCAGAGACCAAATACATGCTTTCCCGCTCATTGGCCTGCTCTTTTTGCTCATCTGTCTGTTCGGTCTCTTCTACCTCAATGTTGTACTTTTTAGCCAAGTATTTAATGGCCTCAGGATAGGTAAAGTGCTCATGTTCCATTAAAAAAGCCACCACATTGCCCCCTTTTCCGCTACTAAAATCCTTCCAGATTTGCTTAACGGGCGAAACCATAAAGCTGGGGGTACGCTCATCGGTAAATGGGCTAAGCCCCTTAAAATTGGAACCCGATTTCTTCAATTGTACAAAATCGCCGATCACCTCCTCCAAACGGGCGGTTTCATATACTTGGTCTATGGTAGTTTTTGAAATCAAGGCGTTCTATTAAAATAGCTGTTAAAGATAATAAACCACTACTGATTTAAAATCCATAGTTTTTGATAAAGTACAATTTCTTGCCACTCACTCCTTACCTTTAATTGGATAATAAAAACAAAGTTTAGGTGAATCGGAAATTCAAATCCCTATTTAAGATTTATTATCTTAGAAGCACATTCCACAATAACAGGGAATATTTTTAAAACAAGGATTGTATGATGAAAAGAGTATCACGTAAAATTTGGATACTGAGCGTATTTTTAATGGCCTTTATGCTGGTCGCCCAAGGTCAAATAGCAAAAAAAGCATCCCCTATTTTTGAAAACGGAGAGGCCCAAGTAGTAGAAGCTTTTTCCGACCCAAGTACATGGATACGTCATGATCTTTGGGTAGAAACGTCTTTTGATTCGGATGGTGACGGTAAACTAGATCGTATGCATGTGGATGTGACACGCCCGGAACAAACGGACTCCGAGAACCTGAAACTCCCTGTTATTTACGAATCCAGCCCGTACTATGCAGGAACCGCTGGTATGGATAAAGGAATTTTTTGGGATGTGAAGCATGAACTCGGTGAATCTGGGGAGCCTCGTAAGCACCCGAGCGTAACACGTATAGGAGAGCGTCCCATAATTTCGAACTCCCAAGTAAGGACATGGGTACCAAGAGGCTATATTGTTGTCCACTCCTCTTCTCCGGGCACCGGGCTTTCCGATGGAGCGCCGACCGTGGGGGGCGACAACGAATCCTTGGCCCCCAAAGCAGTGATAGATTGGCTCAATGGACGAGCCAAAGGCTATACCGAGCGGGATGGCGGTAAAGAAGTAAAGGCCTATTGGTCCACGGGAAAAGTGGGCATGACGGGAACCTCTTACAACGGAACCATCCCCCTAGCAGCGGCCACAACCGGGGTTGAAGGTCTGGAAGCCATTATCCCCATTGCGCCCAATACTTCATATTATCATTATTACCGCTCCAATGGATTGGTACGTTCTCCCGGTGGTTATCTAGGTGAGGACATTGATGTGCTATACGATTTTATCCATAGCGGTGATGAGTCCAAAAGAGCAAGAAACAACAAAGTGATACGCGATACCGAAATGAAAAATGGACAGGACCGCATTACGGGAGATTACAACGAATTTTGGGCCGAACGTGACTATTTGAACGACATGAAACCCATGAAAGCAGCGCTTTTGATGTCACATGGATTCAACGATTGGAACGTAATGCCAGAGCATAGCTACCGAATCTATAAGAAAGCCAAAGAAATGGGATTGCCCGTTCAGATTTATTACCACCAAAACGGGCACGGCGGGCCACCTCCAATTTCCATGATGAACCGATGGTTCACACGTTACCTGTATGGCATTGAAAATGGTGTGGAAAAGGAACCCAAGGCATGGATCGTTCGCGAAAATGATAAAAAAGATAACCCGACACCTTACAAGGATTATCCCAATCCAGAGGCCAAGGACATACAATTGTTCTTGACCAAAGGAGCCCCTGAAAAAGGACAGCTAACCACCAGTAAACCCAAAAAGCAAGGAACTGAAACTTTGGTTGACAATTACTCCTTTTCCGGTTCCAGTTTGGCGCAAGCGGAAACCACAAAGCATAGATTACTGTATGTTACCGCACCTTTAACGGAGGATGTACATATTTCCGGAGTGCCTAAAATCAAGATTAAATTGGCCAGCAACAAACCCGCCGCCAATTTATCGGTCTGGTTGGTATCCTTGCCTTGGAACGATGGCTTCAACACCAAAATTACGGACAACATTATTACACGGGGATGGGCCGACCCTCAAAACCATAGTTCATTAACGAAAAGCAAGCCTTTGGTTCCCGATACATTTTACGAAATGGAATTTGAATTGATGCCGGATGACCAAATCATTCCCAAAGGCCAACAAATTGGGTTGATGATTTTTTCAAGTGATAAAGAGTTCACGCTTTGGCCCGAACCGGGAACAGAGCTCACAGTGGATTTGGATGGTACTGAACTTACATTGCCTGTAGTGGGAGGTAAATTATGATTCAAAATCGGGTATAATTGACCAAAATTATGTAGTTTATCATATATATTATGAATAGGATAGTATAACATTCATCCTGAAGACATAAAAATTATGATAATTTATGTCACCATAGAATACCAGACCCGAAAATATCGAGGTTTATGGAAAATGTCCTTCAAACAGAAAACCATCAAATGGTTATTGCAAATAGTGTTGAAGACTCTCCATCTACGAAGAATTTTGAGATTGTATCTATTGATAGCACATCCATATCAGCAAATACAATATGACAAAAACAATTAAACGTTTAAAACATAATCTACACACATGAACAAACATAGTTTCGACACGCTTTCCGAGGCGGTAAACACATTGACCCAAGAAGGGTACAAAGAAGATTTTGAAGCAAAAGAAAATTTTATTAAAGCATTATATTCCAAAAAGGAATACCAACCTGACGATTTGAAAATCATCGATTCTTACCGCTTCGAAGGCATAACGAATCCAGGGGACCAATCCACTGTATTTACCATTGAGGCCAACGACGGCACAAAAGGGACCATGGTAATGTCCTATAGTGCTTCGTCGGGGCAAAATGATGAACTTATTAAACAGATTCCGTACAAAAAGGATTGATCAGCCCAATAGTTTTCCCACGGATCTAGGCTGGTACAATAACCAACCCGTTAAACTGAAGCGGTTTTTATGGGCTTGGAGGACTGCATGCGGAACTTCGGCACTTTTAAATAGCACACAACGGGCAGCCAAGGGCTCTACCAAGAAACTTGTTCCATCTTTTTCAAAAATTTCCAATTCGCCACCATCGCCAGGTTTCCAATCATCATTTAAATAAATGATCATGGAAATCATACGGTTGTTCCTGTTCTCGAACTGATCTAAATGTTTATCGTAATGGCCGCCCGATGGATAATGGGCCAAATGGAATTCATATCCCGACAAACTGAGATAGCAATACCGGTTAAAGATATGCATGGTCTCATCCAATAGATTCCAATACGTTTGCAATTGGGCATCTCTTTCCCTGTCCAACCAGTACGTAAAATCTCCACGTATTCTGGCATCAATTTGATTATCGGAATGGGCACCTATACCCGCTTCCTTGAAATTGGGGAGCTTACCAAGAAAAAAAGATTTGATCTCGGCATACAATTCGTCCTTCAAAAAATGGTCGATAATCACATAATCCTTACTGGAGATGTCATCCATCCAGGACAACCAATCCTCCAAGTCGTGGTAGGCGTTCAATGTTTTATAAATGTGGTCGAATGTAGAAAATATTTAAAAACGAAAATCATTTTTATTCATTCCTATTGGAAAGTTCTAACTTTGAATACGATTAACACAAGTTTTAAATGATACTTTTTTTCGGAACAAGACCAGGCAAAAAGGAAACCAAAGTGCTTCCAAACGTTAGCTGTCCTTATTGTCACCAAACCGGAACTTTAACAGTAGTGGCCCAACCCAACTATGCACATTTATTCTGGATTCCGCTCTTTACCATCAACAATGTGAGATACGCGGAATGTTCGCATTGCAGAAAAGTGTACTACAAAGAGGAGTTTACCCCAGAAATGGAACGGGCGTTATCCAAATAAAAAAACGGCCAGAAAAATCCTGACCGCATTTCTTGAAGATTCAAAATGGTTAAATATCGAACCGAAGGCCTAATGATATATTGTTCTGCTTTATATCCGCATCTTTAAAAATCGGATTCAGGTCATATTTTAAATAAAGTAGTACCCCATCAAATCCCATATATCCACTCACACCATAAATTAGGTCACTGCTGTTGTAATCCCTTTTAAGTTTGTCCTTGACATTTTCACCGTCTCTATTGTATTTTAATTTTTGACGGGTACCCAGGCTAAATCCGCCATACCCACCAAAACCAAGCCTAAACTGATCACGTATGGAGTAGCGGATAGTGCGTTCCGATTTCTTGAAACGGGATGGACCTACCTCAAAATGTACTGGAAATACAAGGTTGTCCATTCTAAATTTAGATTTATCCAAATCGTATTCAAACTCTTCCAAAACAGTTTGGTCACCCTCTTGTACAAAGATTCGATTCCCATCTGGTTTTAAACCATTAAACTGGAATGAAAATCCGTAATTAAAACGTAACCAATTGGAATTTTTAAAAACTCTGGTCCGCCATTGCCAACCCATTTCAAAAAAACGGCTTCCCCCAATTTTATAGGGCGAGTCATTCAACGATTGCCCCTCGATCAATGCATTGTTCAAACCAATGGCCATCACAAAATCAGAGTAGGTGCGTCTGTCATATTTTATTTCTTTTTTCCATCTTTTGGAATTAAAGGTAACGGCAGGCTTACCATCAATAAGCAGTCCTATACGCACTCTGTCTCCCTCTAGGGTATCCAACTCGGTCAACATGAGCACTTCGCCCTCATTGCGTTCCAACCAAGCAATCTTGTTCTCGATAATGGCAACTCGGTTCTCAATATTTAAAGCTCGCCGTTTGGCAGCTTCCTCTTTTAAGGTTTTGGCCTCGCTTTCAGAAATATCGCCATCCTCCAATCGTTGATTGATATCCTTAACCTCGAACTTAAGGGCGTCTTTCTCCTGTTCTATGATACGCTGCTTTTCAATTTTCAATGCCTCAATTTTCTTTTGATAGTCCTCCTGCCCAAAAGCGAAATGAGAAACTAAGAACAAGAATAGTACGGCTGAATAAAATGTAATTGTTTTCATGATTGTTTTTGGATTATAAACCTCCCTCCTTCCCGCCCGCTTTGGGCAGGAAGTTGTAGAAGGTTTGTTTTGATTGATGAATAACTTTATTGATTTCGGTCTGCCACCGCGGTACGTAGTTTTAGGTAACCTGATTTTAACGCATCAAAGATTTGGTCCCGGAACGATTCGTCCAGTTCATCCTCCACCTCGGCCAACAGGGACATGGCATCCACAGAACCACTTTCGGAAAATAACTTATCGGTCAAAATCTGTCGCTGGGCCGCTCGCAAAAGTGAATCCACTTCCGCATCGGAAACATCTCGCTGTGCGGTTTCCATAAGCTCTACTTGTGCCACTACTTCCTCTACCTTTTGCGCAATTAATTTATTTGAGTTTATTGTAACCTCGTCTTGCAATGGCTGTTTTACTTCCTGTTCGGCAACTGCTGCTTTGGAAATCGACTCTTTTGGACTGAATTCCTCCGTTTTTTCTGGTGTAACCGATTCAAGCCCTGTCTCCACAACCTCAGTTTGTTCCTCCTGTACAAATTCTTTGACAACTTTATGCTCTGGTTCGATTTCTTTGGCCGTTTTGGTATCGGTTTCCACTACCTGTATTTGTTCCGCCTCAGGATTATCCTTGGCAAAAAAGAAGATTGATACGAATACAATGCCCACAACACTTGCAGCAATGGCGTACGGGAACCAAGTATTCTTTTTTCTTGGTGATGGCTCCTTAACTTGCGAAGCGATTTTGTCCCAAGCATTCGCTGATGGGGCAATGGTTCGCTCCTCCAACTTCTCCTTGATATGTTTTTCCAACTTATCCATACCCGCTACTTTTTACTCGCCGATTTTGATTTGGGCGACATTCCGTTTAAACTTAAATTCTCTTGAAGCATCTTTCTGGCCTTGAACAATTGCGATTTTGAAGTTCCTTCGGATATTTCCAATAGCTCCGCAATCTCCTTGTGCCCGTAGCCCTCTATGGCGTAAAGCAAGAACACTGCCTTGTAGCCTTCTGGCAATTCATCAATAAGGTATTGCACATATTCCACATCCAAGAGATCATCGTTTCCGGATGAAACATCTCCGTTCGCTTCCACAGCATCATCATCATAAACCACAAATTGTCTTTTGCGCAGATAAGAAATGCTTTCCCTTACCATTATGGTTCTGATCCAACCCTCAAAGCTTCCTTTGTTTTTAAAGGAACTTAGGTGATTAAAAACCTTTACAAATCCATTGACCATCACATCCTCAGCAAAATGAAGGTCCTTGATGTATTGCCTGCAAACACCCAACATTTTGGGCGAAAACTTATCGTACAGCAACTTTTGAGCCTGTTGGTCTCCTTTGATTGATTTTTTGATCAATTGTTTTTCGTTGCTATGTAACGCGATGATCTTCAAAGTTTGGTTTATAAAAGTGCTTCTATTTTAATAGACGGGATAAATTCACGAAGGGTTGCCTGAAAATAAAAATTTTCAGTATTTGTTTGATTTTCAGGTTTTTAAATTTTTATTTTTTTCGGTCCACCACGTAATTGACCATAAGTGTGAGGGCACTTTTGTATTCTGAATCGGGATAATTGTCCAAAATAGCCAAAGCTTCATCCTTAAACTCCAACATTTTGACCACGGCATAATCCAGTCCACCCCTCTCTTTGACGTACTCGATTACTTCCTTAACCCGTTTTTTATTCTTGTTGTGCTTTTTAATGGAGTTGATCAACCACTTCTTCTTTTCCTTATCGCTATTGTTCAAGGCATAAATCAAGGGAAGGGTCATTTTTTGTTCTTTGATGTCGATTCCCGTAGGCTTACCGATTTTTTCGGCACCATAATCAAAAAGGTCGTCTTTAATTTGGAATGCCATTCCGCAAAGCTCACCAAATTTTCTGAAGGTTTCCACTTCCTCTGAATCAGGTCGCACGGAACAGGCACCCATACTGCAGCAAGCCGCAATCAAGGTCGCTGTTTTTTGACGAATGATATCGTAGTAAACATCCTCCGTAATATCTAAAAGTCGCGCTTTCTCTATCTGTAACAATTCCCCCTCGCTCATATCCCTAACGGCATTGGAAATAATATGGAGCAGGTCGTAATCCTTATTTTCCAAGGAAACCAACAGTCCTTTGGAGAAAAGAAAATCACCTACCAAAACGGCAATTTTGTTCTTCCACAATGCATTGATGGAGAAAAACCCCCTGCGTTTGTTACTATCGTCCACCACATCGTCGTGCACCAAGCTCGCCGTATGTATCAACTCAATAATGGAGGCTCCGGTGTAGGTACGCTCGTTGACCTCGCCGTTCAATAATTTGGCGGTCAAAAAAACAAACATAGGGCGCATCTGTTTGCCCTTTCTATTTACTATGTAGTAGGTAATCCTATTGAACAGTGCTACCTTGGAAGACATGGATTTGAGGAATTTTTCCTCAAAAAGCTGCATCTCATTTTCTATAGGTTCCCTTATCTGCGAAACGATTTTCAACGTAACAGGTGTGGTGTTTGGTTTTGAATGCCTAAAAGTAGGGAAAATGCAAGAGTTGTTGGAATGAAATCGAAGTTTTAAGATACAGCTCTAAAAGTATCGGTGATTTACAGGGTTTGGGGTTAATTGAACTTGAACTTAGCCAACCAAGAGTTCTCGACTGCTCCTTCGGCTCCGCTCTGGATGACAGCTCGAACTGACTTCCGACTTCTTAAATTCTAACTTTTATTCGCGAGCTGCCCACAGGCGGCATCAATATCTTTACCGCGGGATCTACGCACCGTGACCGTAATGCCATTTCGCTCCAATGTGTTTTGGTACATTTCTACCGCTTTGCTGGATGCTTGCTGAAATTCACCATCATCAATGGGGTTGTATTCGATAATATTGACTTTGGAAGGTGCAAATTTGCAAAACTTTACCAAGGCATCCACGGCCTCTTGGGTATCGTTTATTCCTTTCCAAACCACATATTCGTAGGTAATCCTGTTTTTGGTCTTGCTGTACCAATATTCCAATGCTTCCCTTAAATCTTTTAATGGGAATGTGGTATTGAAGGGCATTATAGACGTACGTACTTCATCAATAGCGGAATGAAGTGAAACCGCCAAGCCGAACTTCACCTCTTCGTCTGCCATTTTCTTAATGATCTTGGGCACCCCAGAGGTAGAAACCACAATCCGCTTGGGTGACATGCCCAATCCTTCGGGCGAGGTTATCTTATCAATGGCTTTCAATACATTGTTATAGTTCATCAAAGGTTCGCCCATGCCCATAAAAACAATATTGCTCAAAGGTCGGTCAAAATACAAACGGCTTTCATTGTCAATGGCCACCACTTGATCATAAATCTCATCGGGATTTAGGTTTCGCATACGCTTCAATCGGGCGGTGGCGCAAAACCTACAGTCCAAACTACAGCCAACCTGACTGGAAACACAGGCTGTGGTACGGGTTTCTGTTGGAATCAAAACGGATTCGACAATCAACCCATCATGCAAGCGAACGGCATTTTTAATGGTACCATCCGAACTACGTTGCATTTGATCAACACGGATATGATTGATGACAAAGTTATCTTCCAACATTTTTCGGGTTTCCTTGGAAATATTGGTCATGGCATCAAAATCGTGAGCAGATTTCTGCCATAACCATTCATATACCTGGTTGCCACGAAACGCCTTATCGCCCTGATCCACAAAAAACTGTCGGAGCTGTTCCTTTGTCAATGCTCGTATGTCCTTTTTTTTGATTTCCACCACTTAAAGATAAACAAGAAAAAATCCCGCTGGCCATAAAGCGAACGGGATTTCTCTTTTATGAAATTTTGTTTTTATAAAATCAACATGGCATCCCCGTAGGAATAAAAGCGGTAACCCTCCAAAATGGCCTGTTTGTACGCTTTTTTGATCAGGTCATGACCTGCGAATGCAGAAACCATCATCAATAATGTTGATTTAGGCAAGTGAAAGTTTGTGATCATACAGTTTGCTATGCTGAATTCGTATGGAGGAAAGATGAACTTGTTGGTCCAACCCTCGAACGTATTCAAGGTATGCTCGGATGATACTGCGCTTTCCAATCCTCGCATTACCGTAGTACCCACCGCACAAACCTTTCTTTTGTTCGTTTTGGCGTTGTTTACTATTTCTGTTGCTTTTTCATCGATTACCAACTCTTCGCTATCCATTTTGTGCTTGGACAAATCCTCTACTTCTACAGGGTTAAAGGTTCCCAAACCAACGTGCAGCGTCACCTCGGCAAATTCGATTCCTTTGATTTCCAAACGCTTCAACAAGTGCTTGGAGAAGTGCAAACCTGCAGTTGGGGCGGCCACGGCACCTTCATGCTTTGCATAAATGGTCTGATAACGTTCTTCATCATCCGCAGTAACCTCTCTTTTTATATATTTTGGAAGTGGTGTTTCTCCCAATTCCCTAAGCTTTCTTCTAAAATCGGTGTACGAACCATCGTAAAGGAAACGCAATGTTCTCCCTCTGGAGGTAGTGTTGTCGATAACCTCGGCCACCAAGCTCTCATCTTCGCCAAAATAAAGTTTGTTCCCGATACGTATTTTTCTTGCTGGATCTACCAATACGTCCCAAAGGCGTTGCTCTTGGTTTAGCTCCCGCAACAAGAAAACTTCGATTCTGGCCCCGGTTTTTTCCTTGTTCCCAAAAAGTCTAGCAGGAAATACCTTGGTATTGTTCAAGACCATTACATCGTCTTCATCAAAATAATCAACTAGATCTTTGAACATTTTATGTTCAATTTTTCCTGTATCCCTATGAACCACCATTAGTTTGGATTCGTCCCTGTGTTCCGCGGGATATTCTGCCAATAGTTCCTTAGGCAATTCAAAATTGAAGTTTGATAATTTCATGTGGACTTTTTTTCGATTTTTTAAAGACGGCAAATATACAACCTCACAATAGCGGATGTCAAGTAATTTGATGATTAAATGTGGTTTACATCTCCGCGATGCGAAATCCCAGTGTTTTTAGGTCGTTCCAAAAATCGGGATAGGATTTGGAAACCACCTCTGCATCATTCACAACAAAATCTGCTTTAAGTGACAAGGGGCCAAAGGCCATTGCCATTCGGTGGTCGTTGTAGGTGTCGACTGCCACTTCGCTTTTTAGGTTGGATTGCGGTTGCAAGGTCAAACTTTCGGAATCTATATCCACCGTGGCTCCAAACTTGCCAAGTTCGGCCTGTAATGCTGCCAAACGGTCTGTTTCCTTGATCGGTAAAGTGTGCAGGCCTGTAAGATGGCAGCCAATGCCCAAACCAAGACAAGTTACAGCAATGGTCTGTGCAATATCAGGGGCATTGGAAAGGTTATACTCCAAATGATTTGACTTGACGTCCGATGTTTTTTTAAGAAGGATGGCGTTGTTCGAAAACGTAGTTTCAACTCCAAAATCTTTATAAATTTCCGCCAAAACACTATCGCCCTGCAAAGAGCTTTGTTTATAAGAGGACAATTGAATCTCTGTGCCCACTTCGCACATGGCCGTAATGCTATAAAAGTAACTGGCCGAGCTCCAATCGGATTCCACGACCAGGGTGGTATCCGCTACATTTTCTTTTGGATACACCTTAATTATGTTCCCTTCAAAAGCGGTCTGTACCCCGATTTGCCCTAAAAGCGCCAAAGTCATTTTTATATAGGGCACCGAAGTTATTTTGCCCATCAGTTCGAGTTCCAAACCATTTTCCAGACTGGGCGCTATCAACAACAAGGCCGAAATATATTGGCTGCTGATGTTGGCCGGAAGGGAAACTTGGCTCCTTTTTAGTTTTTTGCCAGTAATTTTAAGGGGCGGGTATCCCGCTGATTTTTCATATTGAATATCCGCTCCGAGTGATTGAAGCGCCTCCACCAAAACTTTTATGGGACGTTCCTGCATACGCTGAGAACCCGTAAGTACCACTTGTTTTCCTTCTTGTGAAGAAAAATAGGCGGTTAAAAACCGCATTGCAGTACCAGCGTGGTGAATATCCACTTCGCCTGTTGATTTGGCCAATCCTTTTTGCATGACCGCTCCATCGTCGGAATTGGAAAGATTCTCTATTTTGATATTTGGAAAAAGGGCCTGCAACAATAAAGACCGATTCGTCTCACTCTTGGAACCGGTTATTGCGATGGCTTTTTGAATTTTTCTCTCGTCGGGTGCAGAAAGTTGGAGTCTCAATTCGTTAGGGTTTGAATGAATTGTCAAAACTAGAAAAAACAGCCCTAATGTCCCTTTAAGCAGGCAACTTTATTTGAGCTTTTTGTTATTTTGATGACGGTCATGGTCCCGTTTGGCCTTAAGGTCCAGTTTTTTGTCAAAGGCTTCCTGCAAGTCTATTCCCGTTTGATTAGCTAAACAGAGTACCACAAAAACCACATCGGCCAGTTCCTCGCCCAAATCCTTGGCCTTATCGGATTCTTTTTCGCTCTGTTCCCCATAACGCCGTGCAATAATTCGCGCCACCTCGCCTACCTCTTCGGTAAGTTGGGCCATATTGGTTAGCTCGTTAAAATAGCGTACCCCATGGCTTTTAATCCAATCATCAACGGCTTTTTGTGCATTTTCTATGTTCACCTGAAACCAATTTTGAAGTTGGCACTAAGGTAACAACAATACCTGATTACTCCTTTTCAAACACCAAATAACTTTGGTTGATACTAGTTACAGCCTGTTCAAATAACTCCTTTACAAAGGCATAGCCCTCACTTTTGTATTGTGTTGACCTTAATTGAAGATTAAAAAACACTATAATATTATCCTGGGATGTGGAACAATTGAACCGGAGCACCCCACTGCCCCCCGGAAGTGCAATGTTGTTGTTTTCCGGAAGATCCTTTATTCGATAACCTTCGGGAATTTTAATGTTGGCCATGTACTTGTAATTTCGCCAGTACCCAAAATCGACGGGATAATTTCGTTCCGAGCTTTTAAATGGGTTGGTTTGGAAAAAGCGAATCAAAAAAGGGTTGAAGTAGATGTTTTTAGAGGTATTCAGGTTTTCGAGCTCGAAGGTAAAATGCTCCATCAACATATTCTCATTGGATTTATCCTCGTCAATGTTGTACTCATTAATATAAAAATCGCCATTGGTACTGTTCTCCACCTCGTCCAAATATTCCTGATTGGAAATACTTGCCAAATGGTTATTTTTAAAATAGGCCTCATAACCTCTTGAAATCTCATCAAAGTTTCCTTTGGCAGTACCTTCCTCAAAGTTCAGATTTAGCCGTAACATTACTTCTTTGCTATTGCCCTTGGGAGCTTCAATGTCGAACCAATAGCTCTCCCCATCCAGGTCCATTACCCTACCGTAATAGTTTAGGCATCGATACGGCAGCATTCCAAAGGGCAACTGTTTTTCCGTTGCATCCAACAGGTAGGTGGTACCATCAATATCCAATTTGGCAACCACATAATTAAAGTCGGACATTACCGGATGGCTTTTTTTGGGCAGACCATGGGCCCGAGTGGACAATAGCATCAAATCTGCATCCATTCCTGCCGCATTGAGCAGGTTGATAAGGGTAATATTGATTTCAGCAACATTTCCCACACCTTCATCAAATGCTTTTTTAACCTTGTTGTCCCTAAAAATACCGAACTTTCCGTTCCATGAATAATGGGATTTAACAAAGTTGTAGAGGTTTTTGGCCTTGGTGAGGTCTTCTTCCTTTCCTGCAAGGATATCGAGGGGCAGGTTTCGTTCAAAGTAATTTTTCTTCCTAAGCTGACCACCGATGTCCCCATCTGTTCTAAATTCCTTGTCCACATCTTTCCATGATTTGGTGTATCGCTCCTTAACGCCCCTAAAGCTCTGGTATTCGGAAAGTTCAAATTCCAATCTGGATTTATAATTGGAAGGAGCCAACATATATTCCTCGTCACTTTTAAAAGCTGGAACATCCTCCATCACATACCTGAGCACCTCACAATCTGCTTGTTGACTTGTTCCTGGAATACTGAAACAACTTTTTTTAATGGTGGCTTCGTTCACATCTAAGGGGAAGTTGCCCAACAATGACCTGTTGTATATATAATTCCCCGGAATCTTCGCATTATATTCTGTGTGAATTTTAGGAATATCATCCTGAAAATCCCATCCATTCAAATTATAAAAAAATGGGGATTGGATTTCGTAGGTATATTCCAAAATGGAACCGTTTTGCACATTCGAAAAAGTAAATCTTTTCTCCGACCAATGCTCGCTCACCTCAACATCGAATACATTATGAGCCATTACATTGTGCTTTGCCCCATTGGTATGGGTTATGGCCCTAATGTCGTTAACTCTTTCGGTACCATTGTCCGAGTGATAATAGGGGATACTTATTTCCGCTTCCGAGAAACCCTGCTTATCTAAAATTTTAATTTTGGCGTGGTATTTTTTTATCAACCAGACATAATCTCTCCTTACCTCAAAATAGTTTTCGCCTTTCTCGTATAGATAAACTGCATGGGCGGTCGTATCTTTTTCATAGCTTCTGAATCCGGACTCGAAATCTGTTAGCTCACCGAATTCGGGTTCTTGTCCAAATATCACCAAACTATTGAGCAAAATAAGGAATACAAATACTTTTTTCATTCTTATTTTCTATAATTCCTTTTTGGTTAAAATGATTTTTCCGTTGTCATATCCAGCAACCTTCTTTCTAAAATCTCGATACAGTTTGTAATCTTCTTTTAGGTACTCTCCCGATTTTATAAGCAGTCGCCTTTTGTAAACAAGTACACCGGGTTCTTTGGGTTCCACCGATACAGAATAGGAACCGAACTTGGTTTCTTCATTTACGGGGAGCAGCAAGGTTTCTGGAACATAGCCTTCCGGTAAATGGATGGTGAACTCATCCTCATCCAGATAGCCCCGGGAAATGACCAGCGGCATCTTTCTATTTCTTACCCTATCTGGAACACCTAAATTTCTGTTCGATATATTTGGTGCGAACAAGAGTTTGTCCCCAGCACTAGAAAGGTAATTGTCGGCCTTGAACTCTACGGTTTCCACAAACTCGATTTCATCTTCATTATTTTGATAGGCAACCTCGCCCAACTTTAGGTTTTGAACATAATTCCAGTAGGTTTTATAGAATTCCTCTTGCTCCGACCGAGTATTTGTGGTTCTCCAATATTTTTGATCGTACTGGGATCCCCTCGAAAATATTTTTACTTGACCGATTACGTTCTTTTCATCCCTCAATTGAAAATTGGCTTGGGTAAACTGGTAATTTTCTTCATCAAGATTCTCTTTGGTCCTGACCAATTCACCACCTTGGGGAGTGACTTTAAGCACATTTCGATTGTCGGTAAATGTTCCCAAATGGTTAATGGGTGTTGTTTGACTGGTGCACTCCAACCAAACTTCCTCATTCTCTAGGGGTACATTCAAAAAAACGTGATTTCCCTGCATGGAAGGAAAATTCTTATCCAAATGCCTTATCTGGGGGCCGGCGTGCACAACGGTATAGTACGACTCCACCCCAACGGCCTTTAGCAATGCTTTGGTATAATTGGTAAGCCCTTTACAATCTCCATATTTTACACGGTCTACATCCGATGCACTAATGGGCATCCATCCGCCTATTCCCAATTGAACACTGATATATCTGGTGTTCTCCTGTACATAATCGTATACTTTTTTTGTTTTCTCCAATGGGTCGGATATTCCACCAACCAGGTTTTTAATATATGAGATCGTGGATTCGGACAATGCATCCCTGCCCTCCAGAAGCTCATCGTGCATCCATTTACCCAATTCTTGCCATGTTGTCGCCCTGCCATTAATGCCCTCTAAATGAAATTCGTTCATTGCAATTTTTATATGAGGTGCAAAATCGCTAAACGCAGGGGATAAGGGTTCACGCTCCAAGGGTCTTAAGTTTTTGGCTTTGTAGGTTATACCATTCGCAGTCTCAATGGTTTCAATCTGGTATGCTTCTATATTTTCTTCCTTATGTCTAAACGGTATGCCACATTCTACGGTAAAAGAGAACTCGCTCTTTTCGGTTCCGACCCGATAATCATCCAAAAAGGACCAATTGGGAGCAAATGCGGTGTTAGGGGTTGAATACTCTTTGGTAAACTCAACGGTATAGGGGTATTGCGAGGGTGTATATTGCATGACCAAAACCCGTGATTCAGAATAAAGCGTTCCTCCACCAATGGCACTTTGGTCTAAAAAGTCCCTTTTTTTGATTTTTTTGATTTCCTCGCCCCGTGTATCATAAATAATAGCTTCCAGTTTGGAGACCTTATCGTTTTTTTCGTAAAAGGCATAGGCATGGATATGCGCGTTCCCTTTTTCGTTCAATACCGTGACCACCCTTTTACTGGTAACAGTCATTTTGTCCAAGGCTTCGACCACAACGTCCATTTTATCCAAGCGTACAACTGCATCGGCGCTTTGGCGCAACTCTTTTGGTATGGAGCCTACATTATAGGCTTGAGAAAACGAAAAATGAAAAAGTAAGCTAAATAAGGAGAAGAAAAAGAATCGCATTCGTTTATTAGGAAATGGTTAGTTAGGTAACGGCAAAGTGATCAATTTCCTACAAGAAAGATATTTTTTTCGACAAAAAGTAATTATTCCTTGTTTTTTGTATCTATAAAAATGGTCACAGGGCCATCATTAAGAAGCTCAACTTTCATGTCGGCGCCAAAAATTCCCGTACCCACTTTTTTTTCCAGTTTCTGCTCCAAAACCTGAACAAATTTCTCGTACATGGGTATAGCAACATCTGGTTTCGCAGCCTTTATGTAAGATGGACGGTTCCCTTTTTTTGTTTGGGCATGAAGTGTAAACTGGCTAACTACGATAATTTCCCCGTCAATATCAACAACCGAACGATTCATTACATCGTTATCATCATTAAAAATACGGAGGTTCACAATTTTATTGGTCAGCCAATCAATATCCTCTTGGCCATCGGCATCCTCGATGCCCAATAACACTAAAAGTCCTTTTTGAATAGATGAAACCACCTTTCCATCGACTGTAACACTCGCTTTAGAAACTCGTTGTAATACTGTTCTCATTTATCTTTCCCTATACGGATTGTCTTCATCCCCCATTAGCATTTGAACATAGCTACGGTAACGGCTTGCGGAAATCCCATCATTTTCCAAAGCTTCTTTTACTGCACATTTAGGTTCGTCCAAATGGAGGCAATTATTAAACTTACATTCTGATTTCAAAGCAAAGAACTCTGGAAAATAATCCCCTATTTCATGCTTTTCCATATCCACAATGCCAAAACCTTTAATTCCTGGGGTATCAATAATACGTGCATCAAAAGACAAATCGTACATCTCTGCAAAAGTTGTGGTGTGCTGTCCCTGCAAATGCTGCTCGGAAATTTCGGCAGTCTTTAATTGCATCCCAGGTTCCAGTGCGTTGACCAAAGTGGACTTTCCCACACCGGAGTGACCAGCAAACATACTTGTCTTGCCCACCATCAGTTCCTTTACCTTATCCACGTTCTTAGCTGTTTTTGCTTCAATTTGTATGCAAGGGTAGCCAATTTTGGTGTAAAGGTCAATTAGATAAGCAACCTCACCCTTCTCCTCTGGACCGTACACATCCATTTTATTGAAAAGAAGCACTACGGGAATATCGTATGCTTCTGCCGTAACCAAAAACCGATCTATAAAACTGGTAAAGGTGGGCGGGTTGTTCAGGGTGATCAACAAAAAAACCTGATCAAGGTTGGAAGCAATAATATGGGTCTGTTTGGAAAGTTTTACCGACTTGCGAACGATATAGTTTTTGCGTTCACCTATCTTATGGATAACACCAAGCGTCTCATCTCCAATATTTTCCAGCTCAAACTCCACATGATCTCCAACAGCTACCGGATTGGTGCTTTTAATTCCCTGTGTTCGGAACTTTCCCTTAATACGGCATTCGTAAAACACCCCTTCCGAGGATTTTACGGTATACCAGCTTCCCGTTGATTTATAAACAGTTCCGTCCACTATTTGTTCACATTTTGATTACAAAGAAACAATATTCCTGCTTTTTCGTCGTATATCTTTATTAAGAGTTTTAACAATCATTAACATTTTTATTTTTAATTATGAAAAAAATCATTTTGGCTGCAGTGGTACTATTTACAGCAACTTTTACCATGAGCGCTCAACAGTACCACGTAGTTACCAGCGTTGAATCCATAGTACCCAACGGTTTGGGACGGTCTAGGATTATAAACGCCTTGGAAGATAAGGATTACAAAGAGTTTACAAGTGTCCAAACCGAGGATGACAATACCCGTAACAAATCCAAAAGAAACGAAATCCGCGTAAAGAATTTTGAGGAAACCAAGCTATTGAACTTCTACAATATAGGTGGTATCCGTTTTCAGAACATTGCGGCCAACGATGCCCTTATCACTTCCATGATAAACGATATGGTTTCCAATGGATGGGAGCTGGCCTTTGTAGTAAGTGGTGTGGAAAGTGAAGGTGGAAAAGGAGACGGACAAGGTATTTTTATAACCCGTTACATCTTTAAAAAATAAATATGGGCGATCACCGAAAAGAAAAAAAGCCCTCCAAAATCGGAGGGCTTTTTGTTGGCAACAAGTTTCATTAATCCTTAATGTAAACCCTTCCACCAACAAAGGTTTTTTTATGGACTGTTTGCGGATTCCCGTATACGTAAACATCACCACCGGCCTTTACATTGATGTCGACCATTTCAGAAGCAAATACATCGGCTTCGCCACCAGCCGAAATCTTTACATCAGTGGTGCTGGTCCGTAGTTCTCTACCTTCAAAAATACCGCCAGTGTTGAGTACAACCGTTTGGTTTTTTGCCAAGCCAGAGGCTTGAACAATACCTCCCGTCACCGCTCGTATGTCGGCATAATCCACATCCATTCCAATACGAATGGTTGCCCCTTCTTGAGCCCGCAGTTCAATTTTGCTTTTCTGTACCATTTCGTTGCACGTAATCTGGGCCCCTTCGTTACCATCGATTACATCCAAATTGGTATAGTAGACTTCGATCATGGTGTCCTCACCCTGAAATTTTTTGTCCAACTGCATTCTGAGTTTCAAGGTTCCATTTTTGTTGGTCCATTTAATGTCATCAACGTTCCAACCTTTGATCATGATTTTGTTCTCATCGGATTGGATCAAGTTGACTTCGATCAAGTCAAAAACCTTGATTTTGTTGAATTCACCAACTTCCTTATCAATGATTCGTTGCGAGAACATGGCCAAGGGAAGTAAAAGAAGACTAAGTGTGTACATTTTTTTCATGATAGCGTGTTTTTACTCGATAATCGATATTTGAATGTTCCGAGGCTTGCCTCGAAATGAAAACTTCCTTTCTTATAAATGCCTCGTGGGCTTGCCTTTGTCAGCAGACAGGCTTGCCCCGAGGTAGTTTACTCCTGAAAGATGATGCTTTTGTGGAATTGTTACAGTTTGAAACAAAAAAACTATTTGCAACCCCAAAATTTATCGAAGCTACAAATAGTTTTCTAAACTAACTTATTAAAAATCAGCCTATGCGTTGATGATTTTTTCTTGGTGGTTGATGGATTCCTGGTGAATTGCCTTGAACATCTTCAAAACAAATTCCTCACT
Organism: Flagellimonas sp. B-3; assembly: GCF_056857835.1. Classification (NCBI taxonomy): domain Bacteria; kingdom Pseudomonadati; phylum Bacteroidota; class Flavobacteriia; order Flavobacteriales; family Flavobacteriaceae; genus Flagellimonas; species Flagellimonas sp. B-3. The sequence continues at coordinate 101,117 of NZ_JBSXNW010000022.1, read as the reverse complement.
CAATCCGCGTTGTTCACCTTCCAAGATCATATTGCCCAAAATGGCGTTCCAACGATTGCTTTGAAGTACGGCAACGTTCTTTTGCTTTTTCAGCTCGCCGATACCATCGGAAACCTTCATTCTTTTACCTAGCAAATCAATCAATTGATTGTCCAACACATCAATTTGTGCCCTAAGGTTGGTCAACTTGCTATTGTACTCAGCTTCTTCATCGGTTTCCTTTCTAATTCGAAGATCCTTCATAATCTGAACCAATGTTTTTGGGGTTACTTGCTGTGCAGCATCACTCCAAGCATTGTCCGGATCATAATGTGTTTCGATCATCAAACCATCAAAGTTCAGGTCCAATGCGGTTTGCGATACATCAAAGATCATATCGCGCTTACCGGTAATGTGGCTAGGATCGTTTATGATAGGCAAATCAGGAAACTTTGTTTGTAACTCAATGGCCAATTGCCATTCTGGAATGTTTCTGTACTTCGTTTTTTCATAGGTGGAGAATCCTCTGTGGATCACGCCCAATTTTTCAATATTGGCGGAGTGCAAACGTTCCACGGCACCCAACCAAAGGGATAAATCGGGATTTACGGGATTTTTCACCAAAACAATTTTATCGGTTCCTTCCAAAGCATCGGCAATTTCTTGGATAATGAAAGGGCTTACGGTGGAACGCGCTCCTATCCACAATAGATCCACATCATACTCCAATGCCAAATCCACATGTGCCCTATTGGCTACCTCGGTAGCGGTTTTTAAACCGGTTTCTTCCTTAACTTTTTGCAACCACTTCAATCCAATGGCTCCAACTCCCTCAAAATTTCCAGGACGAGTTCTTGGTTTCCAGATTCCAGCACGGTAATAATTCACGTCTGTATCTTTAAGCTCATGTGCTATCTTAAGCACCTGATCTTCGGTTTCGGCACTACATGGACCTGCAATTACCAGGGGATGACCCAAATTCATGTCATCCAACCATTTCCTCATTTCCTTTTTGTTTTCCATAATACGCTCTATTTTTTAGTAAGTGGTATTCCTTTTAGTATTTGTTTTATTTTATTGGTATTACTCATTTCTTGGTGGACATTTTCGAAATCGTTGTCCAAGATCAGTTGTTTGAACCTTGTTAGATTATCGATATACTCTTCGAGTGTCTCGACAACGTTGTCCTTGTTCTGCTCAAAAATCGGCGTCCACATATCGGGTGAACTTTTTGCCAAGCGAACAGTGCTTTCAAAACCACTCCCTGCCATGTCAAAAATATCACGCTCATTTTTTTCTTTCTCAATAACCGTCTTTCCCAACATAAAAGAGCTAATGTGTGATAAATGGGATACGTAGGCGATGTGCTTGTCATGAGCTTCGGGGTTCATGTACCGAATCCGCATACCTATATCTTGAAAAATGGTCAACGCTTTTTCCTGAAGCTTGAAGGCTGTTTTTTCCACTTCGCAAATAATCATGGTCTTGCCGGTATACAAACCTTCGAATGCCGCTGCCGGACCTGAAAATTCGGTACCCGCAATGGGGTGGCAGGCCATAAAATTCCTTCGTTTGGGATGATCTTCAACCTGCTCGCAGATCAAACGTTTGGTGGAACCTGCATCCATTACCACAGTTTCATCTCCTGATGCATCCAGAATTTTGGGCAATTCGGTGACTAGAACATTCACTGGGATACCCACGTAGACCATATCTGCCGTTTCCAGATCAGTGTAATCTCCTTTTTTATCAATAATTTGAAGTTGGAGTGCCTCATCCAAGTGGGCTTCGCTTTTGTCCACACCAATAATTTCCGCTTCGGGATGAAGCTTTTTTACATCTTTGGCAAAAGAACCCCCAATCAACCCAACTCCTATGATTACTACTTTCATAATCTAAAATCTTTCTATGGCTTCTTTGATTTTTTCTTCGCTCACGCAAAGTGAAAAACGAATATAGCCTTCGCCATTGCTTCCAAAAATGGTTCCCGGGGCAATAAAAATATCTTTATCGTACAATACCTCATCTATAAATTCTTCGGATGGCCCAGCTCCTTCGGGCAATTTGCACCAAACAAACATCCCAACTGCATTTTTATCGTAAGTACATCCCAATTTGTCAGCCAACTTAAACATCGATTCACGTCTTTTGGTGTACACCTCGCCCAATGCTTCAAACCATTCTGGACCACTTTGCAAAGCTGCAATCGCCCCTTTTTGGATTCCGTAGAACATCCCGGAGTCCATATTGCTCTTCACTTTCAACACAGCATTGATGTGTTCCGAACTTCCAAGAACCATCCCCACACGCCAACCTGCCATATTAAAAGTCTTGCTCAAACTGTTCAGCTCCAAGGTGCAAATTTTTGCCCCAGCTATGGATAAGATACTGGTTGGATTGCTGGACAATACAAAACTGTAGGGGTTGTCGTTCACCAAAAGAATCCCGTTGGCTTTTGCAAAATTGACCAATGACTCCAGTTGTTCCTTAGTCGCAGTCGCACCCGTGGGCATGTGCGGATAACTGATCCACATGAGTTTCACCTTGGACAAATCCTTTTTGGAGAGCTCCTCCAAATCGGGGAACCAACCGTTTTCTGCTTTTAAGTCGTAATTGACCGCTTTTCCACCCACCAAATTGGTGACCGATGCATAGGTGGGATAGCCCGGGTTCGGCAACAGCACTTCATCTCCTTCATTTAAAAAGGCCATACTAATGTGCATAATTCCTTCCTTGGAACCCATCAAGGGCAAAATTTCGGTGCTGGGGTCTACCGATACAGCAAACTTTTGCTGATAGAAATCCGCAATGGCCTCCCTTAATTGTGGCAATCCTTGGTAGCTTTGGTATTGATGCGCTCCCGCCTCGATAATGGAATCCCGAAGGGTTTCCAATACCTGTGGTGACGGTGCCAAATCCGGACTACCAATCCCCATATTTATGATGGGTTTGCCCTGGGCAATCAACCCCCTTACCTCTCTTAATTTTTTGGAAAAGTAGTATTCCTGTACGCTATTTAGCCTATCTGCTGTTACCATTACAACAATGCATTTTTATATTCCCCCAAAACCTTGAAATCTTCGGCCATGATCTGCATCAAAGATTTGGTTTTGGCAAAGTGCTCATATTTATCAAAAGTTACATCCACAAAAAAGGCATACTTCCATGGGGTCTCGATCACGGGCAAGGATTGTATTTTGGTCATGTTCATATTGCAATCACTCATCACGTTCAATACGGTTGCCAAACTGCCCCTTTTGTGATCGGTTATAAATCGCAACGATGCCTTGTTGATTTCCTCTTCTGGAAGTACTTTGTTTTGCTTTTTAAGAATGATGAACCGCGTGGAATTGTTCACAATGGTCTGTATGTTGTCCGCAATTATTTCCAAATCATACAGATCGGCAGCCATTTTGGGGGCTATTGCCGCGATGTGTTCCAAGTTTTCATCTTTGATTCTTTTGGCCGTTTCCGCTGTATCCACACTTTCCACCAGTTTGATCTGGGGATGTGCCTTAAAAAATTCCTTGCACTGCAACAATGCCATGGGGTGCGAATGTACTTCTTGGATGTCATCAAAAGATTTCCCCTTCATCACCATTAGATTATGGTGGATGTTCAGATAATGCTCCCCGATTACATGAATGTTGTTGTGGTAGACCAAGTTGTAATTGGGTATAATGGAACCGGCGATGGAGTTTTCAATCGCCATTATACCTTTATCGGCGGTACCGATCAACAAATTGTCCACGACTGCATCAAAAGAGTTGCACTCTAGCAACTCAATATCATCTCCAAAAAAATCCGTAGCAACCTGATGGTGGTTGGACCCCTTTATTCCTTGTATGGCGACTTTTATTAATTCCATTGCAAAAAAAAAGCCCCGATTGTATCGGGACTTTATAAATTGGTTATACTTTAAACGTATCTACAATAGTCCCGTTCCTCTTTGAAAAAAGAAGTAAAAATAAAAACGGTTCCAGAAATACGTGTTTGTCATCTCGTTGTTAATTGTCGGCTAATTTAGGTATTCAATTTGAAACACACAGACATTCCCAAATTTTTTTTGATTTTTTTCAAAAAAGAGATTTTCACTGCACATTATTTGACAGAAACCATGCTTTTTTAAGAATTCCTATTTTCACGACTGTTCCCGAGCAATTCTAAACCAGATTTTAAAACCCAAGGATTAAAGCATCTAAAAGTGTATTTTTGATTTGACTCTAAGCCTTCACAATGAAAAATGGAACGTATACTTTAAGGGAAAAGCCAAAATTTGAAATTGATTTGTCCGATAATTCCATTAAAATAGTTAATAAAAGCAAGGTTCAGTCAAGCTCATCATTTATACTTGATAAGATTGAAACATTTGAAATAAAAGAAAGAAGAACCAATTGGTTGATTACTATCCTTAGTTTTGTTGTGGAAATCTTTTCGAGTATTTCTGTTCCCGGAAAATATTCAGAAGGCTCACAATTGCTTATGGAATATGAAGGAAATACATTTAAATATTATCTGAATGATTGTGACCTGAAACTTCTGAGTGAAATTCAAAACAAACTACAAAACATAACCCAATAAATGTCCATCACTGTACAGAACATCACAAAAACCTTTGGTTCGCAAAAAGCATTGAACAATGTTTCGTTTACCATCAACAAAGGAGAAGTCGTAGGTTTTTTAGGCCCAAACGGTGCCGGAAAATCCACCATGATGCGAATTTTGACCACTTTTTATAAAGCGGACAATGGTGAAGCAGCTGTAAATGGTTTTGATGTGTTGGAGGCTGAAAAAGACGTTCAAAAAAGTATTGGGTACCTGCCAGAGCACAATCCGCTGTACTTGGAAATGTATGTAAAAGAGTACTTGGCCTTTAATGCGGATGTCTACAAAGTGAACAAATCCAAAATAAATGAGGTGATAGCGCAAACAGGACTCTCTCCCGAGGCCCACAAAAAAATCGGACAGCTATCCAAAGGATACCGTCAGCGTGTAGGCCTAGCCGCTGCGTTGCTTCACGATCCCGAAGTTTTGATCTTGGATGAACCCACCACGGGACTCGACCCCAACCAATTGATCGAGATCCGAAAACTGATCCGGGAGATTGGCAAAGAGAAAACCATTTTACTTTCCACACATATTATGAAAGAAGTTGAGGCCGTTTGCGACCGCGTCATCATCATAAACAAAGGGGAACTGGTGGCCGATAAAAAATTAGAAGAACTCCGTGAAGCCGAGGAACAGATTATTGAAGTGGAGTTTGATTATCGCGTGGAAGAACAATTGCTACAACAAATGCCAAATGTTTCCAAAGTGAAAAATACGGGCGGTTTTGTTTATGAAATTACCTTCACCACCTCAAAGGATATGCGACCCGTTGTTTTCGATTTTGCGCACGACAATAAACTAAAAACACTTCAACTCAGCAGAAAGAACAAAAATTTGGAGAGCCTGTTCACCGAACTGACTTCCTAACTTTCTTTTTATCCAAATTGATTGGACAACCATCCAAAATCAGATGGAAAACCGTTCTAAATATGGTACTTTTGCGGTTCAGAAGAAAACGGACCTATGAAGAAGAACAACGCCAGATTGGAACTTTCCAAAGAAGAAATGAAAAACTATGGCTATCAGATCGTGGATGCCATTGTGGAACATCACGCTACACAAGATCAAAAATTGCCCGTAGCCCTTGGCTCACGTGAAGAAATGGATTCTTTGTTCCTCGAAGAGGCTCCCGAAAAAGGTTCCGACCCATCGCAGGTACTTAATTTTGTCCTGGAAAAAGTAATGACCAATAGTGCCAATATGGCGCACCCAAGGTCTTTTTCTTTTGTTCCCGGCCCAAGTAATTATGTAAGCGTTATGGCCGATACGCTGGCAACGGGCTACAACATCTTCTCTGGAGGATGGGCCGCCAGTCCTGCTGCAGCTGAACTGGAAATTGTTACCATTCAATGGCTGTTGAAGATTTTTGGTTTTCCAAAGAAAAAGGGAGGCGGTATTTTCACTAGCGGTGGCTCCATGGCCAACCTTACCGCGGTAGTTACTGCTCGAAGAATAAAATGTGGTGATGATTTCTCCAAAGCCGTGATTTATCTTTCCGACCAAGCGCACTCATCCAATATTAAGGCCATTCGGGTGTTAGGATTCAAAAAAGAACAGATTAGAATCATCCCTACGGATAATGAATTAAAATTTTCTGTAAATAAATTGAAGAACTGTATTGCCAAAGATAGGTTGGAAGGTCTTTATCCCTTCTGTTTGATAGCCACTGCGGGAACCACCAATACTGGAACGGTTGATCCATTGGTGGAGTTGGGCAATATCTGTAAAAAAGAAGATATCTGGTTCCATATTGATGGTGCCTATGGCGGTGCGGCCATCTTGTCCAAAAAGGGCAAACAGGCTATGAAAGGAATCGAGAAAGCCGATTCCTTGACCGTGGATCCCCACAAATGGTTTTTTCAGCCTTATGAAATGGGTTGCCTTTTGGTGCGAAACCACAAAAACCTGAGCCATACCTTCACCGAAAAACCTGAATATTTAAGGGATATTGAAGGGAATACTTCTGAAATCAATTTTTATGACCACGGCATTCAATTGACCCGTAGGTTCAGGGCCCTAAAATTTTATATGTCCCTAAAAACCTTTGGTTTAAAGGAATTCCGAGATGCCATTACCTATAATATTGATTTGGCTGAAGAAGTGGAAACGATGTTACGGGGCAGTAAAAGTTGGGAGGTGGTTTTCCCTGCAACCTTGGCCGTCATCAACTTTAGGTACAATCCCATAAGCAAAAATTATTCGGAGAAGGAATTGGACAAAATCAACCAGTACATTTCTGAAAAAGTAGTGGAATCACGTAAAGCATTGTTGGTCACCACTATTTTGAATGGACAGATTGTACTTCGGATGTGTCTCATCAACCCAAGAACAACCATGAAAGATGTTACAGACACCTTTGATCTTTGCAAAAAGTATGCTTTGGACATTGAAGAGGCATTGGCAAGTAAAGTCTAAGCTCGGATTTCGAAAACAGCATCAATGGCTAGGTCCAATTCTTTTTGCACCTTTGGATCGGTACAATTGATCAATATTGAAATTACTTTTTGCTCTCTGGGATACACAAAAAGATTGGTGTATGCACCAACACTGTTTCCCACATGGCCAAAAAACGGCCTTCCCTTTGCATCTTGACTCACTTGAAACCCGAGGCCGTAGTAGGCAGGTTTTCCATTTACCACTTGAGAGGTCAATAACTGATTATATGTCTCTTTTTGGAGCAACTGGCGATCTGAAATAGCCTGTCCCAGTTTAGCGATATCCTCACAGGTGGACAAATACCCGCCTCCAGCCAATTTATAAGCATTGTTCACCTCAGCGGCTTCAGTAAAGCAGATTGCCCGTTTAGTATAGAATTGGGTTTTGTTCTCGACTGCACCCGAATCGATATCCATTTCGTTCGGAGAAAAGGTATGTTTCAATCCCAAGGGCATCAAAATATTTTCCTTCACATAATCTTGAAAAGGTACCCCACTCGCTTCTTGCATGGCCAAGGACAGCAATACAAAATCGAAACTGTTGTAGAGATAGTCACTTCCGGGCTCAAAAAGCAAAGGGTCATTTTTAAAAACTGCTATACTATCTTTGATGGAATAAGCTTGGTTCAAAGCAAACTCTTTGCCCTTGTATCCCCTAATGCCAGCGGTATGACTTGCCAATTGCCGCAGTGTAAAATCGTATTTCTTTTTTGGATAGTAGGGTACGTAGGTGTAAAAGGATTCATCCAAACCCACAATTCCATCCTCCACCATTTTGCCCAAAGCCAATCCCGTGATGCATTTAGAAATGCTCGCGATGCGGAAAACCGTACGTTTAGGGTCGACCTTATCCCTGTTTTCCAAATCGGCAAAACCATATCCTTTTTGAAGTACCCTCTCGCCATTATCCAGAGTGGTAACGGCCAAACCTGGCACTTTTTTCTCCGCTACCAGATTATGGAAAAGGGCGTTGGCTTTTTCCAGCCCGTGCAATCCTTCCAATGGTTTTACTTTAGGAAATGTTGAAAACAGATTTTTGATATGCGTGAAAAGATGTCCCAAAAATTTGGTTTGAATATAGAAAATAAAGAGAAATATTTAAGTTGCTGAAAACTAATATTATTGTTTGAAGCTACATCAATCTTGGAAAATCAACTTCCCATTGTAGAGTTCCTCCACTTCTACTTCTGGTGGACGGTTAACGCTTATCACATCGCCTGTCCCTCGAATAACACCGCCTAACCGTTGCTGAGGGTTAACATAGACATCATTGGAACCCCTGTGGCTAACACCAATTTTATCAGCTATCAAGGCCTCTGCCTCAATTCTGGAATCACCTGCGGCCACAGTAACATTAAAATTTTCTGTATTTCCCCTAAGCTTAAAATAAGCTATCCCATTCACCACAATTCTTACCGTGGTCGAGTTAAGGCTCAAATCAAAAGAGCCATCCGTTGTTTCGGTTTCAGGATTGCTAAAACTCTCGCAAATCAAGGACAAGTTGGGATAATCCAAAATACCATCACTGGAAACTAAAAGCCCTGTGCTACTGCGAACTTCTGTGATGTTTGGCGATGTAACATAAACGGTGGTCAGTCCATAATCGCGTACGTAGTTGCAGCTATTCTCGTTTCGAAGGACAAGTCGGTTATCCTCTACCTCCGCGAAAACATCATTTATAAGATATTCCCCCGTTTCTATCTCCACCTTTTGTTCCTCGCCCTGTTTCAATACCACATTTAGGTTTTCAAAAACAGTAATGGTGCTAAATTCAGGAACATCTACCGTATGGCGTACCAAATCGCCTGCGTTTTGAAAACAATCGGGTACATTATCACCGTTGCAAGAGGCAAACAAAAAAGAAACCAGCATCAAAAACACCCCTAAAGCGCCCTCAAGGGGACACTTTTCATTTTGAATTTTGTACTTCCACATTTTCATAACCTGATTCCTATTCCAAATTCGATCGCTTCTGCTTTGGCCCCATGTGATTTTAATGTGATGGCACCAAAAATTTTGCTTCCAAAATACCTTTTCATCCCAATTCTGTTGTACATCCTTCCTTCAAAATCAAAAGGGTAATATACATAGTATCCCAACTGGGCCACAACACTCATTTTGTTTACGAAGAGTTCATGACCAAGAAAAAGTCCCACTCTTTTATAATCGGTATCCGCATCAACATCCAATTCTGGGAATGCAATAGACTGATACCTGATCAACTCCTTTATAAAGTTAGAAAAGAAAATATCCGTTCCCAATTGAACAGCGTTTCGTTTGCCCAAACGTTTATCGGCGTAAGCAGATATAGTCGCAAAGCCGTAACGCCCCATATTGATCACATCACTTTCGTTGGCTCCGCCGCGAAGTACCAAGTTATAACGGACAGGCTCTGTTATTATCCCTTTCGGCTCCGGTACTAGGTATTCATAATTGGTTTCCTCATCAAGATTATAGGTCAATCCAAAATTTATGGCGAATGTATTGGTCGATGTATTGGGTGCCTTAAAATTTGCGTTGGAATAATGAATGAACGAAAGTCCAGCATTGACACCCAATCCTGCAAAAAGATTTTCCTTATGATAATTCAGCATTAATAAAGTACTGCTCAAAATATGGCTTCCGTAGGCATTGTTTCTAAAATTTTCATCCTTGTCATAAGGATTGTTAGTGTATGCCAATCCTTGCGCCACTCGTAACTGAACGTTTCTTTTAAAGAAATAGAAATTATAGTGCCCGTACACCCCAAAATGTTCCCCAAGCGTTGGATTATTGGTGTTTTGATAGACAAATGTGTAACCCGTATCTGGATACCCAAAATCTGCCTCCCACTCCTTGTGCCCGTAAGTTTTTCTACTGACACCCAAAATTACCCCTCCTGGATGGCTGGTGATCAAATGTGAAATATCTGGATTGTGCAGAAGAATGGAACCATAAAATTGGTTCGCATCCAATACAAAATGCTTTGGAACATCATCCGTTTGGCACAACCCAAAAAATGAAGTCAAAAATACGAATAGGCTAAGTAGGCACCTCATGGGGCGCTAAAGTAGGAAAATAAAAAAACACCTATGTCCATAAGAAAAGAAAACTAAGAAAAAAACAAACCTTCCTTTTACAGATTGGATTGTTCCGCTGCCATGCACCCTTAACATCAACTTTTAAAAAAGTTCCTTTGCTATGGCCTTGATATTATCCGATTTTCCCATGGAGTAATAATGTAACACGGGCACACCTGCTTCCCTCAATTCTTTGGATTGCTGAATGGCCCATTCCACCCCAACTTGACGCACTTCTTTATTGTTATTGCAAGCTTCAACGGCATCAATCAAATCTTGTGGCAGATCTATACTGAAAACATGGGGCAATAATTGCAAGTGACGTTTAACGGCTATTGGCTTGATTCCCGGAATAATCGGAACATCAATGCCCATTTCACGTGCAGCCTTAACAAAGGCAAAAAACTTTTGATTGTCAAAAAACATCTGGGTCACCACATAATCCGCTCCCAAATCCACTTTTTCCTTCAAGCGTTTTAAATCAGATTGAAGGGAAGGTGCTTCCATGTGTTTTTCGGGATAGCCTGCCACCCCGATACAAAAACTGTTCAAATCGCTTGATTCGATGGTATCGTGCAAGTAATTACCCTCGTTAATATCCTGAATTTGCTTTACCAATTCTGTGGCATACTGGTGACCGCCTTCTGTGGGAGTAAAATATTTTTCCTCTTTTCTGGCATCACCACGGAGTGCCATTACATTTTCTATCTCCAAATACTGACAGTCCACCAATAGGTATTCGGTTTCCTCTTTGGTAAAACCTCCGCATAGCACATGAGGAACGGTATCCACATTGTATTTATGCTTCAAAGATGCACAGATGCCCAAAGTTCCAGGACGTGTACGCGTAAGTTTTTTATCCAACAGACCATCTTTCTCCTTATAAATGTATTCTTCCCTAGAGGTGGTCACATCAATAAAAGGGGGCTTGAACTCCATCAAAGGGTCAATATTTTTGTAGAGCTCTTGAATGCTTTTTCCTTTTACGGGTGGCACAATCTCAAAACTGAAAAGGGTTTTGCCATTCGCCTTTTTTATGTGATCGGTAATTTTCATTGGTTATTCGTCAACTATGTTGGGAGCAAGCCATTTTTGGGCTTCCTCTAGTTTCATATTTTTTCGCTCAGCAAAATCCTGAACTTGGTCTTGCTTTATTTTTCCCAATCCAAAATATTTGGCCTGTGGATGTCCAAAATAGTAGCCGCTAACACTTGCCGCGGGCCACATGGCCAGACTATCGGTCAGTTTTACCCCTATTTTTTCTTCCACATCCATCATCTCCCAAATAGTGAGTTTCTCTAAGTGGTCGGGACAGGCAGGGTAACCGGGTGCGGGTCGGATACCTCGATATTTTTCTTTGATCAGCTCCGTATTGTCCAAATTTTCATCTACTGCATAGCCCCAATATTTGGTCCGGACTTCTTTGTGAAGATATTCTGCAAAAGCCTCTGCGAATCTATCCGCCAAAGCTTTGATCATAATGGAATTGTAATCATCGTGATTTTTTTCAAACTGAGCGGCCAATTCTTGGGTACCGAAACCTGCACTCACGCAAAAACAACCTATGTAATCTTGAATTCCAGAAGCTTTCGGGGCAATAAAATCTGCCAATGCGATATTAGGGACTCCTTCGCGCTTTTTTAATTGTTGACGAAGGGTTCTAAAAATGAAGGTTTCTTCTTCCTTTTCTACTTCTATATCATCTTCGTTGATTTGATTGGCAGGAAACAACCCGAAGATAGCCTTGGCCTTCAATAGTTTTTCATCCAACACTTGGTTCAAAAGCTCTTTGGCATCTTTAAAGAGTTCTTTGGCCTGTTCTCCAACAACCTCATCGGTCAAAATATCGGGATATTTACCGTGCAAGTCCCAACTTCGGAAGAACGGAGACCAATCAATGTATTCTTTCAACTTGGTCAAATCAAAATCTTCCCAAACTTGAATGCCCAACTGGTTTGGTTTTTTAATGTCTGATGGATCCCACTCGATTTCAAGTTTGTTCTTCCTTGCTTGCTCCAAAGTCAAATATTCCTTCTGCTTTCCTCGCTTTAAAAACTTCTCCCTAAAGCTTTCATAATCCAGTTTGATGGATTTTTTATAACCCGCAGAAGTCTCATCCTGAAGCAAATCCCCCACTACCGTTACCGCTCTCGATGCATCGTTTACGTGCACTACAGCCTGACTGTATTGAGGGTCAATCTTCACTGCTGTATGGGCTTTGCTCGTGGTAGCACCGCCAATCAGAAGTGGAACCTCAAAGTTTTGACGCTCCATTTCTTTGGCCAAAAACACCATTTCGTCCAAGGATGGGGTGATCAATCCGCTCAAACCGATAATATCAACCTGTTTTTCCTTGGCCTCGTTTATAATTTTTTCCGGTGGCACCATCACTCCAAGATCCACGATTTCGTAATTGTTGCAGGCAAGCACTACGCTCACTATATTTTTTCCAATATCGTGCACATCGCCCTTAACGGTGGCCATCAGTATTTTTCCGGCAGCCTTGGCATTTTTGTCTTTGGATGCTTCAATATATGGCGTCAAATACGCTACGGCCTTCTTCATCACCCTGGCGGATTTCACCACCTGTGGCAGAAACATTTTGCCGCTCCCAAAGAGATCGCCCACCACGTTCATTCCGGTCATTAAATTACCTTCTATAACGTGCAAAGGTTTGGCAGCCTGTTGGCGGGCCTCTTCCACATCTTCAATAATATATTGATCTATTCCCTTGACCAAGGCACGGGTAATACGGTCTTGTAGCGGTTCTTCTCTCCACGAAAGGTCTACTTTGCTTTCCTTTGCGGTACCCACAACGGTTTCCGCAAATTCCAATAGGCGTTCGGTGGCATCGTCCCGCCTATCCAATAGTACATCCTCCACATGTTCGAGCAAGTCTTTGGGTATATCATCATAGACCTCCAACATGGTAGGGTTTACAATCCCAATGTTCATTCCAGCTTTAATGGCATGGAACAAAAAGGCTGAATTTATGGCCTCCCGTACTGGATTGTTTCCCCTAAACGAGAACGAAACGTTACTCACTCCCCCACTAACACTGCAATAGGGAAGGTTTTCCTTAACCCAACGGGTTGCCTCTATAAAATCTACGGCGTTGCGCCTGTGCTCCTCCATTCCCGTAGCTACGGGAAAAATGTTCAGGTCGAAAATAATGTCCTCTGGAGGGAATTTTACCTTATTGACCAGCACATCATAAGATCGTTTGGCAATTTCAATACGACGTTCCAAGTTATCGGCTTGCCCAACTTCATCAAAGGCCATAACAATAACTGCGGCACCATATCGCTTGATCAATTTGGCATGTCGGATAAATTCTTCTTCTCCTTCTTTGAGACTGATGGAATTTACCACGCATTTACCTTGTACCACCTGAAGTCCAGCTTCGATGATTTCCCATTTGGAACTATCGATCATAATGGGCACCCGGGCAATATCGGGCTCGGAAACGATCAGGTTCAAGAACTTGACCATGGCTTTTTTACCATCTATCAAGCCATCATCCATGTTCACATCAATGATCTGGGCACCACCCTCCACTTGATTGCGGGCAATATCCAGGGCCTCATCAAATTTTTCTTCTTTAATGAGCCTTAAAAACCGTTTGGAACCCGCCACATTGGTACGTTCCCCTACGTTAATGAAATTGCTTTCCGGGGTAATGATCAAGGGTTCGAGTCCGCTCAGCTTCAAATATCGTTGTTCGTTGTTCGTTGCCATAAACTATGCTGGAGTCAGAAGTTTTCTCGGTTTATAATCTTTTACCACATCGGCAATAGCTTTGATATGTTTAGGGGTGGTACCGCAACATCCGCCAACGATATTCACCAGTCCTTTTTCTGCATATTCCTTAATCTGCACGGCCATTTGTTCGGGTGTTTCGTCATATTCGCCAAAGGCATTGGGCAATCCGGCATTGGGGTGGGCGGAGGTGGCAAATTCTGATTTTGCCGAAATCACCTCCAAATGGGGCACCAATTGTTTGGCTCCCAAGGCACAATTGAATCCAACGGATAAAATGGGAATATGGGAAACTGAAATTAGAAATGCTTCTGCCGTTTGCCCAGATAAGGTTCTCCCTGATGCATCGGTGATGGTGCCGCTGACCATCACGGGCACTTCTATATTGCGTTCGTCCTTTACTTCTTCAATGGCAAAAAGGGCTGCTTTGGCGTTGAGGGTATCAAAAATGGTCTCCACCAACAATATATCGGACCCACCATCCAGCAGGGCTTCTACTTGTTGTTTGTAGGCTATTCGCAGTTCATCAAAAGAGACGGCACGATAGCCCGGGTCGTTCACATCTGGGGACATACTGGCCGTTTTGTTGGTCGGACCTATGCTCCCTGCCACAAATCGGGGTTTGTCCGGGTTCCTTTTGGTAAATTCCTCCGCTACTTGCTTTGCAAGTTTGGCGGATTCATAATTCAGTTCATACACCAATTTTTCCATACCGTAATCGGCCATGGCTATGGTTGTACCCGAAAATGTATTGGTTTCAATGATGTCCGCTCCTGCTTCCAAAAACATTCGATGGATATCTTTGACGGCTTCAGGTTGAGTCAAGGACAACAAATCGTTGTTTCCCTGCAAATCACTGGGCCAATCCTTGAACCGTTCTCCCCTAAAATCTTCCTCCTCGAATTTATAGCGCTGCAACATGGTGCCCATGGCCCCGTCCAACACCAAAATCCGTTTCTTCAATATATCTTCAATTTTTTCCATAATACATTCTTCCTTCAAAAAAGGTTGTAATGGTATCAAGAAAAGTGCGGTAAATACTTTGATCATGTATTTTTTCGTTATCCTTCCCCAATGGCAGGATGTTGCTCCGTACTTTCCCGAGAATCGTTCAGGACAAGGGTAGAATGTAGCACCTTCTCGAAGTCGAGGGTTGCTAAGGCTTCAACGGGTCCAATCCCTCCACCTTTCTTGATAACACTTTCAACTTATAAATGAACTGAACTGCAAAGAAACGGTACTCCCCAGTGAAAAGCAAAAAAACCTTCCAAAATCGCTTTTGGAAGGCATTTTCGCTTCTAAAACAAATAATTAATTGATACTCTGCACTACTTCTTTTTTGGCCTCTTTTTTGGAACCATCAAATCCTTGCACACCGCCAACGGTGGTATATTTCATTACAAACCGCTTATCTGGATTGATGATTTGATAGGCAAATTGACACATCACGGCCGCTTCGTGGAATCCGGATAGAATCAGCTTCAGCTTCCCTGGATAGGTGTTGACATCGCCAATGGCAAACACTCCTGGAAGATTGGTCTGATAATCCTTGGCATTGTTAACTTTGATGGCATTTTTCTCAATTTCCAATCCCCAATTGCCCAATGGGCCCAATTTTGGAGATAATCCAAACAATGGGATAAAGAAATCGGTTTCCACGTAGGTCGATTCCTTTTCTTCATCGTTGTACTTGATCACTACGGCATGCAGGTCGTCCTTACCATGGATTTCCTTTACCTCGGCCTTGGTGTACAATTGAATTTTGCCCAATTTGGCCAATTCCCTTGCTTTTTCAACAGAGTCCAGTGCACCACGGAATTCGTTTCTACGGTGTACCAAGGAAACTTCGGAAGCCACATCGGCCAAAAAGATGGCCCAATCCAATGCAGAGTCACCCCCACCGGATATCACCACTTTTTTATCGCGAAACTGCTCTGGATCCTTTACCATATATTCCACTCCCTTACTTTCAAAGAGCCCAATATTTGGAATCATAGGTTTTCTGGGTTCAAAAGACCCCAATCCACCAGCAATTACAACAACCGGGGCATGATGTTGCGTTCCCTTGTTTGTGGTAACGATATAGGAACCATCTTCTTGCTTATCCAAGGTTTCCGCGCGTTCTCCCAAAGTAAAACCTGGTTCAAACGGTTTGATTTGCTCCATAAGATTGTCCACCAAAGTACCCGCTAAAATTTCTGGGTAGGCCGGAATGTCGT
Organism: Flagellimonas sp. B-3; assembly: GCF_056857835.1. Taxonomy (NCBI): domain Bacteria; kingdom Pseudomonadati; phylum Bacteroidota; class Flavobacteriia; order Flavobacteriales; family Flavobacteriaceae; genus Flagellimonas; species Flagellimonas sp. B-3. Next base: position 85,058 of record NZ_JBSXNW010000022.1, on the reverse strand, counting down.
AAATGGGTTTCTTCGGATAGATTTCCGAACATTGCCCTCCTGGTTGTGCCAAAGCATCGATTAAATGACATTTTAGTTTAAGCAATCCTGCTTCAAATACGGTAAACAATCCTGTTGGCCCTGCTCCGATTATAACAATATCTGTTTTGATCATAATTCTCCTTTTAAATGCTCTTGAAGTCCCCTTTGGCTGCGCTCGGGGTGACATTCTTCGAGCTGACACTTGATTTAAATTTTCTCTAGCAATTTTTTTCCCTGGTGTTGATATTTATTTTGAATATCCAATACTGTTTGACGGTGATTGACCACTTCGCCGATAACTATGATGGCCGGATTGGACAACTGCTGCTCCTTTGCCTTGTGCTCAATTGAAGCAACAGTGCCAATACCGATTTTTTCGTTTTCCGTAGTTCCATTCTGAATAATGGCGACTGGAATCTCTCTTTTTCCTTCTTCTTTGAAGAGTTGCATGATTTCCCCTAATTTGGACATTCCCATAAGGATAATTATCGTTGCATTGGATTTTGCCGCCAAGCTTACATCGCTGGACAACTTGTGTTCCTTAGTAGTTCCGGTTATCACCCAAAAACTTTCGGCAGCACCCCTTTTGGTTACAGGAATGTTTTGTGATGCCGGTACGGATACCGAGGATGAAATTCCCGGCACTACGGCCACTTCTACCCCAAATTTTGATGCATGTTCCATTTCTTCGGCTCCCCTGCCAAACACAAAGGGGTCTCCTCCTTTCAATCGTACTACGTGCAATCCTTGGGTTGCCCGTTCCACGATCAAATCGTTGATTTGTTTTTGTTGATAGGCATAGCAACCTTTGCGCTTGCCCACAAATATTTTCTCCGCATGTGGGGCGTGCTCCAACAATCTGGAATCGACCAAGGCATCGTATAGAACCACATCTGCACTTTGCAGGGCCCTAACCCCTTTTAGGGTAATCAATTCCACATCTCCCGGGCCTGCGCCCACTACTGTCAACTTTCCGCTATGCATGTTCCAACTCTAATTTTCTGTATGCTTCCAACCGATCCAAAACATTTTTCGCATCTTCTAAATAGCTTTTTGCAAAGGCTTCGGATGGTTTGTTCTTGTTTAATTGAAGGGCTATTTTATCAAACCCGCCCTCAAAACCAATTTTTCCTGTTTCCACATACAGCTTATCAAAATCCCTAATGATACTTGCATGGGTATTGACCTTAACTTTCTCTGCTGTCAACAATGCTTTGGCAGAGTTTACAATAGATTGATAGGAGTAGTAGATACTTGCCGCCCATTTTCCATCATTGATGGCTTCTTCGGCATTTTCTATTTTTTCTTGGCTCTCAAAGAAAAGTGTGGCCACTAGATCTACGATGACTCCGGCACATTCTCCAATTCCTATCTCTTTTTTATATTTTTCCTCGTTGCCCCAATCGATAAAATCTTCTTGGGTAAGATTGTCCACATCGGTAAGTGGTTTTAGGAAATCGTAGAAATAATGTTGTCCTTTTTCCTCGTAATAATCGGTAAAGGATGCTCCGTTTCCATTGGCCTCAAAATCATCCAAAATAAGACGCAATGCCTGTGGCCCTCGCTTACTTGGAATTTTGGCCACTTTATCGGCAAATCTTGCATTGCCATCGCCAAAATTTCCTCCTCCCAACAAAACCTGAAGTGCTGGTGCCACCAATTTATCCTTGGTACGCACGGACATTCCCTGAAACCCGATATGGGCCATATTGTGCTGTCCACAAGCGTTCATACAACCACTGATCTTGATAACGACATCCGGATTTTTGATGTACTGTGGGTATTCTGCCTTGATTACACGCTCCAGCTCATCGGCAATACCGGTACTACTGGCAATTCCAAGGTTACAAGTGTCTGTTCCAGGGCAAGCTGTAATGTCCAAAGCTTTATTGTAACCTGCTTCGGCAAAGCCCAATTTCTTCAGCTCTTGGTAAAAGAAAGGAACCAATTCCTCTTTTACGTAGGGAATCAGTATATTTTGTCTGAGGGATAAACGAATCTCCCCAGCTGCATAGTCCTGTACCAATTTTGCCAGCTCACGGGCTTTATCGGTATAAAAATCGCCCAAAAGCACTTTTATACCAATGGCTACATAGCCTTCTTGTTTTTGAGGGACCAAGTTGGTGGATTTCCACTCTTCAAAAGCCTCTTGATCCTCAATGGCAACATCTGGAGTTTCAACCTCAGCAACTTTTACTTTGGGGTAATCCTCAAAGTTAATGGGATAGGTCTTGTGCGGGATGGCCAACTGTTCTTCATCGAGCAATTTTTTGAAACCATCCAGACCAATGTCCTTCAACAAGAATTTCATACGGGCTTTTGCCCTACTCTTACGTTCTCCGTATCTATCAAATACACGGATTACGCCTTCCATCAATGGAATTATTTTATCCGTGGGCAAAAAGCTGTACAATTCATCGGCATGGCGTGGTTGTGACCCCAATCCACCAGCCAACATTACTTTAAAGCCTCTTTCGCCATCTTTTTCTTTGGCAATAAAGCCAAGATCGTGCATGTAGGACAAGCCGGTATCTTCATCGCTGGCGGAAAAGGAGACTTTGAATTTTCTTCCCATTTCCTGCCCAATGGGATTTCTTAGGAAATACTCGAACACGGCATGGGCATAAGGCGAAACATCGAAAGGCTCGTTTACATCGATACCTGCCGTTTCACTTGCAGTAACGTTACGAACAGTATTCCCACAGGCTTCCCGAATGGTTACTTCATCTCTTTCCAATTGGGCCCAAAGCTCAGGGGTCCGTTCCAAATCCACGTAGTGAATCTGAATATCTTGACGGGTGGTGATATGCAATCGCCCCCGTGAATATTCATCGGAAACATCAGAAATTCGAAGCAATTGATTGGAAGTGACTTTACCATAAGGCAGTTTTATCCGAACCATTTGCACCCCTGGTTGACGCTGACCATATATTCCACGGGCCAAACGAAGACTTCGGAACTTTTCCTCATCTGTATTTCCTCCTTTGAACTCTCGAATTTTTTTCTCCAATTCAATGATGTCCTTTTGTACAACTGGGTTTTCTATTTCTGTTCTAAAGCTTTGCATAATCTATTTTTCCTATCTATTTTATAGAGTTATTTCAAAAAACTCCCTTATCTTCCAATTAATGGAAGAAATTATTCAATAAATCCTACGCCTGCGGTGTTGTTTGTTCGACTATCAATAATGATAAAGGAACCGTTTGTACGATGGTCCTTGAACCTATCATAAAAAATAGGCTTGTTCAATTTTAAGCGCACTTTTGCGATGTCGTTCATTTGAAGTGAAGTTACATTCTCTTCAATTCCTGAATAATCTGGATGAATCTTATGTTCAATGGCATCGACCTTGGCCAGTACTTTATTTACCCCATGCTGAAGCACATACTTTCCTCCTGGGGTAAAGTTGTCACTGTCCATCCAAGATACGGTAGCGGTCAATTGTTTGTCCACAGTAGGCAAATCACCGGCTTTTACCAACATATCCCCACGGCTTACATTCACCTCGTCTTCCAAAGTAATGGTAACCGAGGATCGTCTTGGTGCTGTTTGGTATTCCTTATCATAAAAATAAATGGTCTTTATTTTGGATCGGGTCATCGATGGCAATACCACTACTTCATCGCCTACTCTTAGCTCTCCACCATACACTTTCCCTGCGAATCCACGGAAATCATGGAAGTCTTCGGTTTTTGGTCGAATTACATACTGTACTGGAAAACGTGGTGTTCCTGTATTGTAGATGTCTTTTTGATCGAGTTCTTCCAAGTGTTCCAATAAGGTTTGCCCTTGATACCAAGGTGTATGCTCGGAACGGTTCACTACGTTGTCCCCTTTTAAGGCACTAACGGGTATAAAGGTTATGTTTTGATCTTGATAATCTCTTTTCCCCATCAATTCTGAAAAATCGGCCTTGATTTTGTTATAGGTTTCTTCCGAAAAATCCACCAAGTCCATTTTATTGATGGCCACGATAACATCTTTCACCCTCAACAGGTTGTTGATGAAAAAGTGGCGGTGGGTCTGCTCGATTACTCCTTTTCGAGCATCGATCAAAATAATGGATGCCTGCGATGTAGAGGCTCCGGTAACCATATTTCGAGTATACTCCACATGGCCAGGGGTATCGGCAATAATGTAACTTTTGGATGGGGTTGAAAAGTAGATATGGGCCACATCAATAGTGATGCCCTGCTCTCTTTCGGCCACCAATCCATCGGTTGCTAATGAAAAATCGAGATAATCGTATCCTTTTTGTTTGCTGGTCCTTTCAATGGCCTCCAATTTATCGTCGGTCATTGATTTTGTATCGTACAGCAATCTTCCGATCAAGGTACTTTTACCGTCATCTACACTTCCTGCTGTTGCTATTTTTAAAACTTCCATTTCTTCTTCCAATTAAAAGTAACCTTGTTGTTTCCGTTTTTCCATTGCGGCTTCGGAACGTTTGTCATCAATCCGTGCGCCTCTTTCCGAAATTCTGGAATCCCTGATTTCGGCCACTACCTTATCTATGGTATCGGCATGGGATTCAACCGCTGCGGTACAGCTCATATCTCCCACAGTTCTAAAACGCACCATTCTTTCTTCCACTTGCTCATCGTCTGCCCTAAAAACCACATCATCTTCAGCGGACCAAATCAAGCCATCCCGCAGGAAGGTACTCCTTTTGTGTGCAAAGTAAATGGATGGAATTTCTATGTTTTCTTTTTGGATATAGCTCCAAACATCCAATTCGGTCCAATTACTTATGGGGAATACCCGCACATTTTGTCCTATCTCGATTTCACCGTTGAGCATATCGAACAATTCGGGTCGTTGGTTCTTTTCGTCCCATTGTCCAAAATCGTCACGCACTGAAAAAATACGCTCTTTGGCCCTTGCCTTTTCCTCATCTCTTCGGGCTCCACCGATACAGGCGTCGAATTTAAATTCTTCGATGGCATCCAACAGGGTTGTGGTCTGCAACATATTCCTGCTGGCATATTTACCGGTCTCTTCAACCACTTTTCCCTCATCAATGGAGTCCTGAACGTTCCGCACAATCAGTTCCACACCTAGTTCTTCGACCAATCTGTCCCTAAACTCAATGGTTTCGGGAAAGTTATGTCCCGTATCAATATGCATTAAGGGAAATGGTATTTTGGCGGGCCAAAATGCTTTTTGGGCCAAACGTACCAATGTAATGGAATCTTTTCCTCCGGAAAATAACAGTACAGGTTTTTCAAACTGTGCCGCCACTTCGCGAATAATATAAATTGCTTCATGTTCCAGAGCATTTGCGTTTGGTCTTTCAACTCCGTTCAAGGTCTCTGGCTTTTTTATTTCTTCTGTAAGTGTACTCAAAGTTCAATTTTGTTTTTACCTCGTGCTTACGCTCAAGGGGACAATTACTATTTTATTAGGTATGCAAACCACATTCGCGGTTCGCCAATACTTTGGTCGGATCAAAATATTTGTGTTCGTTCGGCAACCCTTGTGCTTTTAAATAAGCGTCCAACTGGGTGTCGCTCCAATGGTAAAATGGGCTCACTTTAAGTACGCCGTCTTTGCTCAAACTCAAAACATCCAAGGAATCTCTGTGGGCGGTTTGGCCTTTGCGTAGATTTGTGAACCAAACATCTGGTTTGTGCTCGGCCATTGCCCTACGGAAAGGTTCCAACTTCACCTGTTCCGTAAACTCTTTGTGCAAGGGATCATCTATTTGTGGAATCCCCATAACTGCATCGCGGTGGGAACTTGTTTGTTTTGGTACATACAATTTTATGTTGAGTCCCAATCTTGAAATCAACTCTTCGGCATGTTTATAGGTTTGAGGTGTATTGTAGCCCGTATCGCACCAAATTACCGGAATGCTTTTATCCACTTCGGTAACTGCATGGAGGATGGCCACCTCGTATGGTCTAAAATTAGTGGTGACCACGGATTTTTTACCATGACCTATTGCCCATGATATGATTTCCTCTGGTGGAATGCCCTTAAACTGGCGGTTCAAATTCTGTATTTCTTCTTGCGTCAATGCCATTGCCATTAATTTTATTTACCCCATTTAATGGAGTTCCATATTCTCTCGTGAAAAAAATAAAGCACCATTTTGGTGACCAGTTCCACCAATCCAATTGAAAAAGCCATACTTAAGGTCCCTGTTACAACCCAAGATATCAATATAGTATCCAGAGTACCCACAATTCTCCAACTTATGGATTTTACGACACTTCTTTTGGGGCTTTCCGAAGTGCTGTCCTTTGTATAAGTACTTTGCTCCTTGTCGCTTTTTATTATCAACTGATCAGTAATCATTTTTAAACTTTTATTACCCTACTCAATTGGTAGGGATTTCAAAAGTAAAATTATTTTTCTGAAGAAAAAGCAAAATGAATCATAAATTTACTTTTACCCTATAGTTTTAGTAGATTATCGATAATTAATAGGGAATTTTGAGAATTTTTAAGCTAAAAATAACCGTGAAGCATTGATTTAGAGCAAATCGGCCAGCGTATTATTTCGGTAAACATCGAGTGCACTGTCCCTTACCTGAAGCATTAGTTTGTGGACCGAGCATTCCTCCTCATCCGGACAGTCATCACATTTTTCGTAGAAATTGAGGCTTACACAAGGTACCATGGCAATCGGTCCTTCCAAAACCCGCATTACGGTGGTCATGTGGATATCCTTTGGTTCCTTGATCAAATAATACCCCCCTCCCTTACCTTTTTTAGAGCCCAAAAGTCCATTTCTGCGGAGCATGAGCAAAATACTTTCCAAAAACTTTTGGGAAATATTTTCGTGTTTAGCAATCTCTGCAATTTGAATGGGCTCTCTACCCTCTACTTTAGCAAGGTAGGTAAGTGCTTTGAGTCCGTATTTTGTTTTCTTGGAGAGCATCGCACGAATATAGGGAAAATTAACAATCTACCTCTAAAACCAATTTTCAGAAAGATTACCCTAAAGCCTGCTCAATATCGGCAATAATATCATCAATATGCTCTAGGCCCACGGACACCCGAACCATTCCATCGGAGATTCCCACAGCCTCACGTTCTTCTGTTGTGAGTTTACTGTGGGTAGTGGATGCGGGATGGGTGACAATGCTTCGGGCATCACCCAAATTGGCAGATAAGGATAATAGTTGAATGCTATCAAAAAATTCCCTGCCTGCTTCCAGACCTCCTTTTACTTCAAATGCCACCACACAGCCTCCTGCTTTCATTTGTTTTTTGGCAATTTCGTGCTTGGGATGTGATTTTAAGAAAGGATATTTTACCCACTCGATTTTATTATGACCTTCCAAATAAGTGGCCAGTTTCAAGGCGTTTTCACAATGCCTATCTACCCGAACAGCTAAGGTTTCCAAACTTCGGGACAATACCCACGCGTTGAACGGTGACAATGCAGGGCCAGTGATACGGGAAAAACGATATACTTTATCCATCAATTCACCGCTACCTACCGTGATTCCGGCCAGCACCCTTCCTTGACCGTCCATTAACTTGGTTCCGGAGTGAATCACTAAATCGGCACCAAATTTTATGGGTTGTTGTAAGTATGGGGTTGCAAAGCAGTTATCAATTATAAAAATGAGGTCATGCTTTTTGGCAATCTTGGCCAACACTTCCAAATCCAACACATCTACTCCCGGGTTGGTAGGTGTTTCCGCATAAAGTATCTTGGTATTGGGTTTGATCAATCCCTCAATCTCCGATAAATCATTGGCATCAAAATAACTACTTTCGATGTTCCAATTAGGAAAAAACTGAGTGAACAGAGTATGTGTGGAACCAAAAATACTTTTGGATGATATTACATGATCGCCGGCATCCAGCAAGGCCGCCAAGGTGGAAAAAACTGCCGACATGCCCGAAGCATAGGCAAAACCACTCTCGGCACCTTCCATCTTGCATACTTTTTCGATGAGTTCGTTCGAATTTGGGTTGGAATATCTGGAATAAATATTCCGGTCCTTTTCCTCCGCAAAGGATGCGCGCATATCCTCCGCATCTTCAAAAACAAAGCTCGATGTCATGTAAATTGGACTGGAATGTTCCAAATTTTGACTGCGCTCCATTTGCGTTCTTATCGCTTCTGTTTCGAATTGTTTGCTTTTCATCACGTTCTTTTTATTTGGTGGCTGAGCGTAGTCGAAGCCACTTTATTTTTTCACCTTATAATATTTAAAATTCGTCTGGTTCTTGCACTCAGCCAATTCTGGAAGATCATCCAATTTTCCTCCTACCAATGCCTCTTTTTTCGCCCTTGACCAACCTTGGATTTGCTTTTCACGTTCAAAAGCTGTTGCAATACTCAGGTACTCTTCAACATATAACAGCTCTACAGGCAACCTCTTTTTGGTATGATTGGCTCCCCGACCATCTTGATGTTCCTTTAACCGTTTATCCAGATCTATCGTACTTCCAGTGTAATAACTGCCATCGGAGCATTCCAATATGTACACATAACCTTTCATCCGTTGACTATTGTGGCTTCGACTCCGCTCAGCCACCGTTACGATTTTTTTAACTAGCTATTTCGACTCCGCTCAGCCACCAGAACTCAAAACACGGTAACTAAGCGAGGCCGAAGCTATATCTTCTCTGCTATTCTTAATATGTCACCAAATACGCCTCTTGCCGTTACGGCCGCTCCAGCTCCAGCTCCTTGAATCACCAAGGGGTGTTCCCCGTAGGACTCCGTATAAATCTCAATAATGGAATCGGAACCTTTTACCTGCCCTAATGCACTTTCTTTGGGCGCAGAAATCAATTTCACCTCCAAAACACCCTTATCTTGTTGCAAATCGCCATGTAAGTCCCCCACATAACGTAACACATGGCCTGCTGATTGGTTCTGTTTGATTTCTTTATAAATTTCATCCATTTCCCCGATGCGTTCCATAAATTTTTCAAAATCCAAGGTTTGCAGCTCTTCGGGAATCAGGTTTTGTACATCAATATCGGAAAACTCATTTTGAAGATCTAGCTCCCTGGCCAGAATCAACAGCTTCCGACCTACATCGTTCCCGGACAAATCTTCCCTTGGGTCGGGTTCGGTGAACCCACTTTCCATAGCTTCCCTTACAATTTCCGAAAAGGAAACATCTTTCTCCGAAAAAGTATTGAAAATATAACTCAACGACCCAGAGAACACCCCTTTGATCCGCGTAATGTTCTCTCCGGAAAGGTGTAACAATTTAATGGTATCAATTAGGGGCAATCCTGCCCCTACATTGGTCTCGTAGAGATATTGTTTTTGATTTTTATCCAAACACTTCCTAATGGATTTATATTTCTCAAAACCCAGCGTATTTGCTATTTTGTTTGATGAAACCAAATCGAAGCCATGTGCTATTAAGGGTTCGTACTGCTCCACAAACGTTTTGCTCGCCGTATTGTCAACCGCTATCAGGTTCTCTAAATGATGCTGTTTGGCAAAGGCCATTATATCACCAATCTGATAGGGTTGCCCCTCTTTTTCCAAACGTTCTTTCCAATCGGCACCAACCCCTGAAGCATCCAAAAGCACTTTTTTGGAATTTGCTACGGCAAACACTTTTAAGTCAATGCTTTTTCTTTCCTCAATACTGTTTTTGGAATCCAAAATCTGACTGATCAGCGTGCCCCCTACATTGCCATGTCCAAACAATGCCAGATTGATTTTCTTGGCAATCCCGAAGATTTGCCCATGAATCACATTGATGGCCTTGTTCAAATCGGATTTCCTCACCACCATACTCACATTCTTCCCGGTAACCGTATTGTTGAAAAGCAAGGGCGTGATTTGGTTTTTGGCCAATGCATTGAACGGCTTGTGGAAGCTGCTCAAATCCATCCCAACAATGGAGATGACGGAGACATCCTTCACCACCGAAATCTGGTTGATGTCCTGGGAAGAATAATCCGTCTCGAATTCTTGGTCCAGCACTTTTTTGGCCTTATCGGCTTTGGATTCGTCCACAACAAGGCCAATGCCCCGTTCCGATGACCCTTGGGAAACAATCCCGACACTGATGCCATTTTGGCCCAAGGCTCTAAAAATCCGCATGTCCACACCCACTTTTCCGAGCAGTCCCCTACCCTCTAAATTGATAAGGGCCATGTTATCGAGCACCGAAAGGGATTTAATTCCACCATTGTCGGTTTTCGGCCCGATCAAGGTTCCTTCGTTGTCATCGTTGAAGGTATTGCAGATACGCAGCGGAATATTTTTCTCGATCAATGGAATTATGGTTTTCGCATGGAGAATGTTTGCCCCGAAATTAGCAAGTTCATTGGCTTCACCATAGGATATCACATCAATCAACTTGGCATCCTGTACCAAATCTGGATTGGCGGTAAAAATACCGTCCACGTGGGTGTAGTTGATCAGTTCGCCCGCGTCCAAAAAGTTGGCCAACAAAGCTGCTGAGTAGTTAGTTCCATTTCTTCCCAAAGTAGTGGTCGCCCCTTCTTTGTTGGAAGCGATAAAACCGGTAACAACAGGAATGGTCCCAGCTTTCAGGTTGTGGAAATATCGAATCACGTTTTCTTTGGAAAGTCCCTCATCTACCTCCGCATTGCTAAAACTATCATCGGTTTTGATGAGTTTACGGGAATCCAACAGCTCTGCTTTGATTCCCTTTGCGTTCAACGCAGCAGTCACATATTTCCCCGATATCAGTTCGCCGAAGGACAATACTTCATCCTTGGTTTTTAGACTGTAATCCCCAGTTAATGAAACTCCGTTCAATATTTTTTCAATGGCGGCCAATTCTTTATCAACTGCTACCGCATCAAAATTGTTTTTCTGATAGTCGGCAAACTTTTTTAGATCTGATTGGAAGTCGATTCCCTTGGCAGCTTTTTCCAGTAAGTTTTCCAACTGGTCCGTGGCCTTTCCGCGAGCGGAAACCACAACCGCGAAGTGTTCCTCTTCTGTATACCTTTTACTGATGATGTTCAGCACACGTTGTATGCCTTCGCCATTGGCCAAGGATTTTCCGCCGAACTTCAAAATTTTGATGCGTTCCGTATTTTTCTGAAAAACAGTCTCCAACAATTTTTCCAATTGTTCAAACTCCATTAAAAAAGCGTCGTGACCGTGTACCGATTGTACTTCACCATAGGTAACATTGGTGTTTGCCTGGGCCAATCTTTTAAAAGTTTCCTTGTTCTCTTCTGCGGTAAAGAACAAATCAGAATTGACCCCGATGATATGAATTTTAGTATCACTTTCTTGCAACGCCTTGAAAGCCTCTTCCCCATTACGGGTAATGTCGATGGACTTCAACAATTGGTTCATCAACTTATATGCGGACAACTGAAAACGCTCTTGCAGTTTTTCACCATGGTGCATCAACCAAGATTCCACATTAAAAACCTGTAGCTCTTCGTTTGTACTTCTTTTGAATCGCTCTTTGAAAGATTCGGGAGTACGGTAGCACAACATCGCGTGCATACGGGCATCGTGTACGGGCTGTTTGGAGTTGACCAAAAACTGCTCTTGAATCTGACAATTGGCAATCAACCAATCCGTAGATTTCCAATCAGACGCCACAGGAATCAAGTGTTTCGTAATATTTGGGTTGATGGCTGTCATTTCCCAAGCAATTCCACCTCCCAATGAACCACCGATAATGGCGAACAATTTATCAATCTTCAACTGCTCCAATCCCCAGAGAAACATTCTGGCAATATCCCCGGCCACAAAATCCTTGTAGTTTTCGATAATAAAACCATCGAAACCATTTCCTGGGATATTGAATGCCAAAATGGTGTACTTCTCCGTATCGATACATTTGCCATCCCCTATCAAATCGGACCACCATCCATCTTTTCCCGCTACGTTGGAATTACCCGTGAGCGCGTGGTTTACCAAGATTATGGGTGCCGAATGCAAGGGTTTCCCAAATATCTGGTAGGATAACTCAATATCCTGCTCGATGCCACTCAGCGTTTTAAAATTTTCTATTTTCAGATACTTTAACATAGCTATTCCATCACATTATTAACTCCGATTAAATGCTTGCAAAGGCATTTTTTAAATCTGCCTTTAGATCGGACAAATCTTCCAAGCCTACGGACAATCGAATCAGGTCTTGAGTTACCCCTGCGGACTCTTGATCTTCTGCACTCAACTGTTGGTGCGTTGTACTTGCAGGGTGGATGACCAAGGATTTTGTGTCGCCAATATTGGCCAACAACGAAAATAGTTTGGTCTCGTCCGCAATTTTCTTGGCGGCTTCATATCCTCCCTTGACACCAAAGGTAACAATACCACTTTGTCCATTGGGCAAATACTCATCTGCCAAGGCTTTATAGGCACTGGAATCCAACCCTGGATAGTTTACCCACTCGACCTCTTCCCTGGTTTCTAGCCATTGTGCCAACGCAAGGGCATTCTCGCTGTGTTTTTTCATGCGAATTTCCAAGGTTTCCAATCCTTGAATAATCTGAAAGGCATTAAAAGGGCTCAAGCATGCCCCGTGATCCCGTAATCCTTCCACCCGCACCTTGGCAATATATGCGGCGGGGCCAAGTGCATCGTGATAGACCAATCCGTGATATCCTGGAGAAGGTTCAGTGAATTCCGGGAACTTACCATTGGCCCAATCAAAATTACCTGCGTCGATTATAACGCCGCCCAGAGCCGTTCCGTTACCATTTATGTATTTGGTAAGGGAATGAATGACAATATTGGCCCCGTGTTCGATTGGGTTCAATAGTGCTGGTGAAGCAACGGTATTATCCACAATAAATGGCACCTGTGCTGCTTTTGCTTCTTTGGAGATTGCTTTTAAATCCAGTACATCCAACTTTGGATTGCCCAAGGATTCCACAAAAAAAGCTCTGGTATTCTCCTTTACGGCTTTACCAAAATTGGATGGATCCGATGGGTCTACAAATGTTGTGGTGATGCCCAAACGGGGCAGGGTAACGCTAAATAGGTTATAGGTACCACCATACAAGCTGTTGGAAGCTACGATATGGTCCCCGGCTTTGAGCAACACCAACAATGCGGTGTTTATCGCTCCAGTTCCCGAAGCTGTGACCACTGAGGCAATTCCGCCTTCCAAAGCGGCAAGTCGCTGCTCCAGAATATCGTTTGTCGGGTTATTGATCCTTGTGTAAATATTTCCAAACTCTGCCAAAGAAAAAAGATTGGCCGCATGATCGGAATCGTTGAACACATAGGCTGAACTCTGATAAATGGGCACCGCTCTTGTTCCTCCGTTTGCTGTTACATCGTGTCCTGCATGCAGGGCATTGGTAGAAAATTTTTGATCGCTCATGACTTTGCTTTTTTTAATTGTTAAAACGAAAAATTAAAAAGTCAAACCCTTAGCCCGTGGGCGTAAGAAAATCAAAAAGTTATAAGAAAATGAAATCGAAAATGGTCGATTGTCGTTATCTATACCCAACTGGGATAGAATGTAGCACCTTCTCGGCACTGGGGGCCAAGGGTTGCTAAGGCTTCAAAGGGTCTATTCCCTCCACCTTTCTTGATAACTAATCAATACTTGTTTGAACTTCGAACGACAAATATACTGATGGAATTATAGAATTTCCTAATCTTTTTGGTTTTTTTCCAGAATGAACTTTTTTGCACTTTGTAGGTCTAATCGAATAATTGATTTTTTTGATACCTTAGTCATAACAAACTCGATTTATTTCTTCCTTGGATTCTTCGAACCCTAAATTGGCAGATACTTTAAAATAATGACAAGCTTGAATTGAATCATTTAGTCCCATAAAGGAATGACCTATCCAAAAATAACATTCAGCTTTTCTATAATTTGTATTCAATACCTTTTCAAAATCCTGAATTGCTTTCTCAAATTCATCATTTTTAAAATAAGATGTTGCTCGTCCAAATCGAATTTCATTCTTGTACAATGAATAATTTGAATCGTTATCAATATCTCCAATCAATCTTAAATTTACCTGAATAGACTCGCTAGACAATGCACCCTCAGTATTCAATGCCTGACTGTAAAATTGAATTGATTTGTCAAATTCCGATAAGTTATAATAACAATTTCCCAGATTAAACAGTGCCAAAGTATTGTCGCTATCAAAATTTAAAATAGACTCAAAATCTTTAATTGCTTCCGCGTCACGTTCTAACTGAATCTCACAAAACCCCCTTTGAAGTAACGCAGGTCTGAATTTCTGCCGTCTTTGGATGGCTTTATTGAACAGTTCAATCGCCTGCTGATAATTACCCTTTTCTACTTGTTCAGCTCCTAAATAATAATATTCCTCTGGTGAAGTAAACTCACAAGAAACATTAAAGAGTAAAATCAATATGAAAACTAAAAGATTCCTGAGCATATTAGATAAAAGTATTACTTCAGTACCTTAAACTCAATATTGGAATCGGTAAAAACAGTGTGGGTCTGTGTTTTGAAATCATCTTCATCCGCCTTAAAGATATTCTCCACATACGTTTGTGGATTCAAATCGATAAGCGGGAACCATGTGCTTTGCACCTGAATCTGCAATTTGTGCCCCTTTTTAATGGTGTGGAACACATCCTGAAGCTTGATGTTTACATCGGTTTTTTTATTTGGCGTAAAAGGTTCCGGGTCGGAAAAGCTGTTCCTGAACCGACCGCGGAGCACCTCGCTCCTTACCATTAAATGGTAATTGCTCATTTTAAGGTGGTCTTGCATTTCCTCATTGGTCTCGGCATCCGCTGGGTGCACATCGATTACTTTAACAATCCAATCGGCTGCCGTGCCCGTGGTGGCCACTTTTAGTTTAGCCAAGATATCTCCTGCCAAAGTGAGGTCTTCCTCCATCACATCGGTTTCGAACACCAAAACATCGGAACGGCGAGCGGCGAAACGCTGGTCGTCCGTCATGTATTTTCTTGGAGTGAAAACGGTCTTCACATCTTCGGAATAGGGAACAGGTTTCTTTACATTACTGATAAACTGAATTCCCGTAGTTCCCATTTGCTCGGAAGTGAGTTCTTGGTCATCGGAAAGATACATAGTTTGTTTGGTGGCATTCTCCGGTGGCCAGTCATCATACTTTTTCCACTCTTTTCTACCCGTATCAAACACATAGGCTTCGGGCAAGCCTGAATCCATATCGCCTTCTCCTTTTAGGAAGTGGTTGAAGAACTTCGTCTCAATTTCTTTTTGAAAAAACAAGGAAATGGAATCTCCAAAATAGTAGTTGCCCACCGTATTGCGCTGTTTGTCCCTAGCCCAAGCTCCGTGATCCCAAGGTCCAAAAACCATGGTATTGTAGTTGTCCTCGTTATATTTTTCAATGTTTTTGTAGGTTTCCAACGGACCATAAAGGTCTTCGGCATCAAACCAGCCTCCGACAATCATGGTAGCCACACTGCTCTTTACGTCTTTAAGGTGTTGAATCAGTCCCTTACTTTGCCACATTTCATCATAATTCGGGTGTTTCTTCAATTCGTTCCAAAAGAAATCATCCGTAACACCTTCGGGACGTATGGTCGGGGTGTCGGCGGTTTCGTATTCAAAAAAGTAATCCAAATTTTTAAGTGGACCTGCATCCAAAAAGAATTGGTACTGATCTTCTGTTGGAAGTTCTGGCAAGGTATACCAAGCTGTATCAATGGGCTGGTCACCATTGGGACGCGGTGTTCCAAAAAGTGATGTTGCCCTGAAATAACTCAACAAATAGGCTCCGTTGTGGTGAAAATCATCAAAAAAGAAATCCCCTATACTGGCCTGTGGTGAAGCGGCTTTTAACGCTGGATGTGCATCCACGGTGGCATAAGTAGCATAAAATCCGGGATACGATATTCCCCAAACGCCAACATTTCCGTTGTTGTTCTCCACATTGTTCACCAACCATTCAATGGTATCGTAGGTATCCGAACTTTCGTCCACTTGGTCATCGGAGGTTTTATTGGGAATATAAGCTCGCATATTTTCGTAATGCCCCTCGCTGAGCCATCTTCCCCTAACATCTTGGTAAACGATGATGTTCCCTTCTTTCATCAAGTGCTCGTTGGGACCAATTTTGGTCCTAAAATTACCCTCCCCATATGGTCTAGAGCTATACGGAGTGCGCTGCATAATGATGGGATATGCTTTGGAGGTATCCTTCGGGGAATAAATGGTGGTATGCAGTTTTACCCCGTCCCGCATTTCAATGTCCACTTCTTTTTTGGTGTAATTGTCGGCGACATAGGTGTCGACCGCTTTTGTTTCGGTCTTGGTTGTTTTTTTACAACTGACGGTCACCGTCAACATTAAAATACTTAGAAACAGGATGCTAACTGAACTTCTCATATGTACTCTTTTTAATAGGCTAAAACTACTAAAGTTCGCTGGAGTATACCAATAAAAAAAGGAGCCTCGTTGAAGCTCCTCCTACTTTTATTTTAAGTGATGGGTTGGGATTATAACCCAAAGGCTTCTTTCACCTTGTCCACCATATCCAATTTTTCCCAAGTGAACAGTTCCACTTCCTTTTCGATTCTTCCATTGTAAGGAGATTCAAAAACTTTGGTCACAGTTTTTGGTTCTTTGCCCAAATGACCATAAGCAGCCGTTTCCAAGTAAATGGGATTCCGAAGTTTTAAGCGTTCTTCAATGGCAAACGGTCGCATATCGAAGAGTTCGGATGCTTTTTTGGCAATTTCACCATCTGTCATATCCACATGGGAAGAGTTATAGGTATCCACAAAAATAGATGTAGGCTCCACAACTCCAATGGCATAGCTCACCTGTACCAAAATTTCTCCTGCAACACCTGCAGCTACCAAGTTTTTAGCCATGTGCCGGGCAGCGTAGGCCGCACTTCGGTCCACTTTACTTGGATCTTTACCGCTAAAAGCTCCACCTCCGTGGGCACCTTTCCCCCCGTAAGTATCCACAACAATTTTTCTTCCGGTAAGACCAGCATCACCGTGCGGCCCACCAATCACAAACTTTCCAGTTGGGTTAATATGGTATTTAATATTGTCCGTAAACAATTTTTGAATGCTCTCAGGCAATAATTTTTTCACTTCAGGAATCAAGATGTTGATAATATCATTCTTGATTTTGGCCAACATCGCTTCGTCCGAATCAAATTCATCATGCTGAGTGGAAACAACAATGGTATCTATCCGTTGCGGAATGTTGTCATCCGAATACTCAATAGTTACCTGGGCCTTGGCATCAGGACGTAGGTATGGAATGCGTGTTCCCGCTCTTCTTAAATTGGCCAACACCTCCAAAATCTTGTGCGAGATATCCAATGCCAAAGGCATGTAATTCTCAGTCTCCGTGGTAGCATAACCGAACATCATGCCTTGGTCGCCGGCACCCTGTTCTTCTTTAGTGCCACGATCAACCCCTTGGTTGATGTCCTGCGATTGCTCGTGGATCAATGAAATCACCCCACAAGAGTCCCCGCTAAATTTGTACTCGCCTTTGGTGTAACCAATTTTATTGATAACCTCACGTGCAATGCTCTGTAAATCCACATAGGTATGGCTCTTTACCTCGCCGGCCAAAACCACCTGACCCGTGGTCACCAAAGTTTCGCATGCCACTTTGCTCTCGGGGTCAAAGGCCAAAAAATTATCCAGCAGTGCATCACTTATCTGATCCGCAATCTTATCTGGATGTCCCTCACTAACGGATTCTGATGTAAACAAATACGCCATTTCTCTTTTTTAAAATTGAAGATTTGACAAAAAAGTGCGAAGAAGTTCCAAACCCTTGATGAAGAGATGCCAACAGAAGCCGACACGAACTGCTTTAGCATTTTTCGTATACCCAATTAAAGGTGCCGAGGTTGCAATCAGTCAAATCTTTCCTCGTTTTGAAGCGCAAAAGTACGTATTTGGAACATATTTTAAAACTTTGTTTGCCGCTAATGCAAGATCATCCATTTGAACCAGTTTTTTTTCTTCAAGTGGATATACTTTGTATATTGCGATGATTAAAAACTCCCTGATCCATAAACACCAACTTAAAAACACTTACACCCCATGCATATTGCTGTAGCAGGAAATATTGGCGCTGGAAAAACGACTTTAACAAACTTACTTGCAAAACATTATAAATGGGAGGCCCATTTTGAGGATGTAGTGGACAATCCCTATCTGGATGATTTTTACACCCAGATGGAACGTTGGAGCTTTAACCTCCAGATTTACTTTTTGAACAGTAGATACCGTCAAATTTTAAAGATCAGGGAAAGTGGAAAGAGTGTGATCCAAGACCGGACGATTTATGAGGATGCCCACATTTTCGCACCCAACCTGCACGCCATGGGCTTGATGACCAATCGTGATTTTGAAAACTACAAAGGTCTTTTTGAGTTAATGGAGAGCTTGGTGCAACCTCCTGACCTTTTGATTTACTTACGAAGCACCATCCCCAATTTGGTAAACCAGATTCATAAACGTGGTCGTGATTACGAAAACTCCATTTCCATTGATTACCTCAGCCGTTTGAACGAACGCTACGAAGCATGGGTAAACACTTACCAAAAAGGAAAACTGCTCATTTTTGATGTGGACAATTTGGATTTTGTGGATAACCCGGAGGATTTGGGAGAAGTCATCAACCGTATTGACGGGGAAATTCATGGATTGTTCGAATAAGGACTTTTTTACTCGACTACCTTTCCCAATTCTTCTTTGCGGACAAAATATTAGGTATATTTAGATGCTTTTGCACGCTAAACAAACCAATATTAAGTCACATGAAAACAATGCAACCTACCAAATATGCAACTTTACTGTTTGCATTCCTCCTCTTTTTTACCACTAATGCCCAAGAACTCACCAAAGTTTCACCCGAAGAAGTTGGCATGTCTTCCGAACGTTTGGGAATTTTATCCCAAACCTTTCAGGATTATATTGATGGGGATGAATTATCGGGGGCCACAATTCTCGTAGCTCGAAAAGGCAAGGCTGCTTATTTTGAATCTTTCGGGAAAAATGATTTGGAGAACAACATTCCCATGACCAATACTTCCATGTTCAGGATAGCGTCACAGACCAAGGCAATTGTAAGTGTCGGCATCATGATACTTCAGGAACAAGGGAAATTATTGATCACCGACCCAGTCGGCAAGTACATTCCCGCCTTTATGGAGACAACGGTTGCCGTAAGCAAGGATGATGGTTCTTACGACATTGTAAAAGCGAACAGACCCATTACCATCCGAGATTTGTTGACACATACTTCCGGGGTTTCATATGGGCAAGGAATAGCTTCCGACCTCTGGGAAAAAGCAAAAATACAAGGATGGTATTTCGCCGATCGGGATGAACCGATATTGGAAACAGTGACCCGAATGGCCGAATTGCCCTTTGAGTCACAGCCTGGGGAGAAATTTGTTTATGGCTACAACACGGACATTCTAGGCGCATTGATTGAAGTTGTGTCAGGAAAAACTTTGGATGTTTTTTTACAAGAAAACATTCTTGGTCCATTGGGCATGACCGATACTCATTTTTACCTACCCGAAGCCAAAAAAGAACGCTTGGCCGTAGTGTATTCCCCCTCGGAAAATGGTTTGGAACGTGCGCCCAATCCCGGGGGCATGGTTGGGCAAGGTGCTTACGTGGAAGGTCCTCGAAAGAGTTTTTCCGGTGGAGCGGGACTATTGAGCACCTCTATGGACTACGCCAAATTCTTGCAGATGATGCTCAACAAAGGAACTTTTAACGGAAAACGTATTATTTCTCCCAAAACAGTTGAACTTATGACGGTAAATCACCTGGGCAAAGCAAGCTTTCCCTGGGCGGGAGGGACTGGTTTCGGCTTAGGGTTTTCGGTAGTTGAGGATTTGGGAGATAGGGGCACTCCAGGATCCGTTGGTGAATATGGGTGGGGCGGCGCCTATCATTCTTCCTATTGGGTAGACCCAAAAGAAGAATTGGTCGTGGTTTATTTCACCCAATTGATTCCCTCGGGAGATATTGATGATCATGGAAAATTAAGGGCCTTGATCTATCAGGCATTGGTGGACTAAAATAACTTTTTCCATTTCCCTTATCAGACTAAGAAACAGCACACACAATTTATGCATATAAAATGCTTGTTATCAGGTTTCCCTATATCAGTTCGAGCGCCCGCCTACCGGACTAGCAGGCAGTCGAGAACTCTTTGAACGTCAAAAAAGGCTTCGACTTTAGTTTCTCCTGAGCGAAGCCGAAAGGCTCAGCATGACACTTTTTAGGTTATTTTTTACATGTAAATATCTACTGATCTCTATAAACTAATACATCTTGATTCCGCTCAATGGTGGCAGCATAAAAAAACCACGCCAATTGACGTGGTTTTTCCAGCTTTGCTATAAAGCGCGAGCTAATCCTTTGCCTCGGCACTCTTATATGCTTGTATCTTTTTTTCAAGTTCTTCTTTGGTGTCCGCCATAAGCTCTTTGGTTTCTTCCACTACTTCCCCATTAACATTTGAGGAAGAAGTCACAACAGCTTTGTAAGCTCCGTCTTCAGTATTGCTTACCTCCACTCGGATTTGTTTTTCCACTGCTTTGGTTTCTTTCATGCCCTCTTCTGTAATGGTGATCATAGTACCATCCGCCTTCATCATACCTACCTCATCCGCAGGAGCAAGACTAACCAAACTAGGAGCGATCACCAAGGCCACAACTGACATCAATTTAAGTAAAATATTCAAGGAAGGACCCGAAGTATCCTTAAAAGGATCACCAACGGTATCCCCTACAACGGCTGCCTTATGTGCATCGCTACCCTTGCGACCTTCACTTTCTATGGTCTTTTTGGCATTGTCCCAAGCACCTCCAGCATTGGATTGAAATATGGCCATAAGCACCCCTGCGGTAGTTACGCCGGCCAAAAGTCCACCCAACATCTCAGCTCCACCAATAAAACCTACGGCAACCGGTACGGCGATCGCCAACAATCCCGGCAATACCATTTCTTTAATGGATGCCTGTGTTGAAATGGCCACACATTTTTGATATTCTGCTTTACCATCGGCCGCTTCAAAAATCTCCATATCCTCTTTACTGGCTTTGGAAAGGTCTGAATCATATTTGCGCATAACGGCCAAGGCGGCTTTCAATTCAGGTATATCCTTAAACTGACGGCGCACTTCCTCAATCATGGACATGGCAGCTCTACCTACGGCATTCATGGAAAGCGCGGAGAACACAAACGGAAGCATACCTCCCACCAAGAGTCCCGCCATAATATCAGGCTGAGACACATCAATGGATGTAACCCCGGCTGTTTTCATAAAGGCTGCGAAAAGTGCAAGCGCTGTCAATGCAGCAGACGCTATGGCAAAACCTTTACCAATGGCAGCCGTTGTATTTCCAACTGCGTCCAATTTATCGGTCCTTTCACGGACTTCCCCAGGTAGTTCTGCCATTTCCGCAATACCTCCTGCATTATCCGAGATAGGTCCATAAGCATCAACTGCAAGCTGAATACCCGTGTTGGCCAACATCCCTACGGCCGCAATCGCAATTCCGTAAAGGCCAGCGAAGTAGTGAGATACCAAAATCGCTGCGGCAATCAAAATAATTGGGATGGCCGTGGACATCATTCCCACACCAAGACCTGCAATAATATTCGTTGCAGATCCTGTTTCGGATTGACGCACTATGGAGTTAACGGGTTTTTTGCCTGTTCCTGTATAGTATTCGGTAACCTTACCTACCAAAAGTCCGGCAACAAGTCCAGCGATGGTCGCCCAGAAAACGCCCATAGCCGTAAACTCTTTCCCGCCTTCTACCCAAGATTCGGGCAACATGGCGTTGATGATGAAATAAGAGGCAATCAACATTAAACCAGCTGATCCAAATTCTCCCACATTTAATGCGGTTTGCGGGTTTCCGCCATCTTTCACCCGAACAAAGAATGTCCCAATGATCGACATTATAATTCCTACGGCAGCCAAAGCCAACGGCAAATACACCGCGCCAAGGCCATCAAAAGCAGCTTGAAATTCCGGCAATCCAGCAAAAACAGCACCCAAAACCATAGTACCGATTATGGAACCCACGTAAGACTCAAAAAGGTCGGCACCCATTCCGGCCACATCCCCAACATTATCCCCTACGTTATCCGCAATGGTTGCAGGGTTCAATGGGTGATCTTCAGGTATTCCTGCTTCCACTTTACCTACCAAATCGGCCCCAACATCGGCAGCTTTGGTGTAAATACCCCCGCCTACACGGGCAAAAAGTGCTATGGAAGATGCGCCAAGGGAGAAACCGGAGAGTACATTTAAAATCTCGGCAAGTTCCCAGCCTTGTCCGCTGTAAATCATAAACAGACCGCTCAATCCCAAAACACCAAGTCCTACCACACCAAGCCCCATAACAGCTCCACCGGCAAACGCCACTTCAAGGGCCTTGCCAAGGGAGGTTCTTGCAGCATTGGTGGTTCTTACATTGGCCTTGGTCGCGACTTTCATACCGATAAATCCGGCCAAAGCGGAACAGATGGCCCCTACAATAAAGGAAACGGCCACCATACCGTTGGAGCCTGTTTCGTTGCTTCCCTTGAAGAAGAGCAAAACGGCCACACAGACCACAAAGATGCTCAGTATTTTATACTCGGCCTTTAAGAATGACATTGCTCCATCGGCAATGTTCTTTGCAATCCTTGCCATTTTCTCGTCCCCGACCTCTTGTTTTGAAATCCATACATTCTTGATGAATACATACAGGAGGGCCAAGACACCGAATACAGGCAAAAATTTTACGATTAAATCCATAGGTTAGATTATTTAGAAATTTTTAATGCCAGCTAATGTAGTAAAATACGAAGTAATAAAAAAAATGCGCCTTTAATTATTAAAAGCGCATTTTTTTAAAGTGATTGTTATGTTATCTATATGGTGAAAGCCCTTTGTTTTTTAAGTTCGCTTTCTTCGTAACGTTTAACGCATTCGTGATAGATTTGCACGGCCTCGTTAACGTCTCCCCATCCTCCGGTATCTACCTTCTTCTCTTCCAAATCTTTATATACTTGAAAGAAATGTTCGATTTCCTTTAACCGATGTGGGTTCAATTCACTTATATCATCTCTTTTGCTCCATATTGGGTCGGAAACCGGAACACAGATAATTTTTTCATCCGGACCTTTTTCATCGGTCATGTGAAAAACCCCAACTGGCTTTACTTCCACAACCACCATCGGATAGGTTGGCTCGGTGCAAAGCACCAATACATCCAACGGGTCGCCATCCAAGGCCAAGGTTTCAGGAATAAACCCATAATCGCCCGGATACATCATTGAGGAAAATAAGGTTCGATCAAATCGAATTTTGTTGAGGGTAAAATCGTATTCGTACTTGTTTCTGCTACCTTTGGGTATTTCTACCAGTACATCAAAGGTAATACGTGGTTTTTTAGACATGTTAGTGATAAATTTATTGTGCAAAAATAACCAGTATAACTGGAATAGGGCGTATAAATTGGCTGTTTCGTGAGAATTAAAAGCTAAATCCGAAAGTTCCCGTTATTCCAAATGCCCTTGCATCTGGATTATCGAGGTAGTTTCCTCTAAAGTTAAAGTCAATCCGAAGTATTTTAAAAATGTTACCCACACCAAGTGAATATTCCCAATACATTTGGTCCTCTGGAGCCATTAAAGGAATATTGGTCGGGGCACTCAAAGCTATGTTTTCTTCGGACAATTGCCCCCAAGCACCTCGGAGCCCTACAATTTCCCTAAGGTTGAGCTTACGCAATAATGGAATACGCGAGAATAATCTACCATTGAAGTTGTGTTCCAAGTGCACCGTAGCATAGGTATCGGTAACAAACTCGTAGAAATCCAGATTGGGGAATACATTGTACAGTGAAAATAGCGTCTGGTTACCCGGGATTACACTCAACAGACCCAAAGGCACTTCCCCAAAGGTTTTTCCAAGTTCCACGCTACTGGTCAACCTGCCAAAACCTCCTATTTGCCATGGCTGTTGGTAAGAGAATTGGATTTTCTCATAATCAAAATCACTTTCCAAAAATCCATCCACACCTTTGGTGTATTTTAAAACCAGGGTGCTGTAATCGTCATTGATGCTAGAGCGTTCCACTCCGTAACCAATGGTACGCTTGCCTGGTGTATAGATCAAGGTAGTGTTAAGGTCGAACTGTTTTATTTCGGATGAAATGCCCGTGGGTGAAGCCGGGTCCACGTAATCCAGACTAAATGCGTCGGGTAAAGCAGAGCTCAAGGTCCTAAAGGAACCGCCCACATTTATCTTGAAGTTTTTAACGGGCTCCATCTCCACGTTCAGGGTAGATAGATTAATGTTCGTTAAACGGTCGTTGGAACCCACGGTTACCAAGGAGGATGAAGCTATACTTCTTCCCATTACATCATTGGTACTGGTAAGACTAAGCCCCAATTGCTCAATGTCCCTTCGATTTCCTCCGGATATAATGAGCCGGTTTTTTCTATCGAGCAAAAACTTGCCCGAAAACCCGTGCTTAAATTTCTTATCATCAAAACCATAGGCCATGTACCCTTCCAAACGCCACATATCATTCTGTCCAAAATAGGTCCGTGCACCGGCCCGCATACGAATACCTTCGGCATCGTTATAACCAAAGGTGCTGTATATATCACCAATATCTATGTTCCATTTATCTATTTCGATATATCCAGAACCCAAAATACTTACGATATCGTAGTATGTTCTGAACTTGGGAACGGTTTTTAAGGTATCCAGCAGTTTAAAGATTCCCGACTCGTCCTCGTTCAAACTTTCCAAACGGGCATTTTTCCAGAAAATACTATCCTGCGAGAAAACCCTTGGATCGTACGGGTCGGCAACTGCCTTGTAAAAATCTTCGGAACGTGGGTTATCAAAATTATAATTATCAAAAACCGTGGTACGCTTGCCATACACCCCCCGTGATTCCTCTTTTTTTGAAAAGCTAAAATCACTCAGCAT
The DNA here is from genome assembly GCF_056857835.1 of Flagellimonas sp. B-3. Lineage (NCBI taxonomy): Bacteria > Pseudomonadati > Bacteroidota > Flavobacteriia > Flavobacteriales > Flavobacteriaceae > Flagellimonas > Flagellimonas sp. B-3. Next base: position 60,166 of record NZ_JBSXNW010000022.1, on the reverse strand, counting down.
GTAATCCCGCTTCAAGAGAAAAACCGAATCGCTGACCACCTCAAAATCCTGCTCTATATAAATTTCCTTTACCCAGTTGATGTTGGCACTTTTGGTGACCTGCATGTTAATTTTTTTGATGGCAAAGGTGGTATCGTTCACCCAAAAGTCTCCTTTAAAGGTGAGTTCGTTCTTACGCCTCGGGTAATAAATAATATTATAGCACCATTTATTGTCAATAAAGGTACTGTCGGACAACACGTAATTGTACACATCAACTCCGGTTTTGGACAATGGGCTGGTAAAGCTTTTATCAAAAAATTTGAGATAGTTATCGTAAATGTCGTAGTCGGAGTATAAATCCTCCACAAATGCCGTTATGGCCTGATTACCACTAAAACCTGAGCTTTTATTTCCCAAAACATCTTCTTTCTCCCTATCCATTACATTATCGCCATAGACTTTGGAAAAAGTTTCGTTGAGGAACATGGGCAAATAGGTTTTTCCCGTGATTCGGGATGTATCCAAGTCCTCGAACATAAATTCCAGCCCTTTGAAGAGTTTACTTTTGATCAAGGCACTGTCGATGGTATTGAGGTCAAACTCAATTTTTTCATATTTATCGTACTGGTACTGTTTGTACTTGCGTACCCCATTTTCCCGTTTTTTAGCCCAAATTTTACGCAGAATATCTATTGCTGGGTTATTTTTTTTGGATTGTTTCCCTGTATACACGATTACCTCCTGAAGCTGCTCCGCAGATTCTGTAAGTATGATCTCCATGCCATAGTTCACCTTTTGTTCCAAGGGAATTTCCTTGGTCTCGTAACCAATGAATGATACCTTGATGGCATCATAGGTTTCGTCGGACTCCATATAAAAGCGACCATTATCATTGGTAATGGTTCCTTCGGATGAGTTTGCGAAAATTATGTTGGCAAAGGCAATGGGCATGCCAGCATCGTCAGTAACAACGCCTTCAATCTTGGTTTGTGCGGTAACGCAGGTAATAAAAATCAGAAAAAAAACGGAAAAGAATCTTTTCATAGGCAGATATAAGGGACAACGGAGAAAAGCATTAGAGCCTATCCCCATTTAACTTAGGTCAAATTTGGTTCAAAGTAATTTCTAATCAAAAAAATATTCCCTAAAAAAAAGCCCCGTCAACAAAGTTGACAGGGCTAATATACCTTAAAATATGATTCTACAGCTTATATAACACTTTCTTAACAGCCTTTATCACATCTTCGTGGTTGGGCAACCACTCAGCCAAAAGCACTGGAGAATAAGGTGCAGGAGTATCTGCAGTGTTCAATTTTACGATAGGGGCATCCAAATAATCGAATGCTTTGTCCTGAACGTGATAGATAATTTCGGTAGCCACATTGCCAAAGGGCCATGCTTCTTCCAAGATTACCATCCTGTTGGTTTTCTTTACGGATTTAAGAATGGTATCGTGGTCCATGGGACGCACTGTCCTTAAATCTATAATTTCACAACTGATACCTTCTTTTTCCAATTCATCAGCAGCTTTGTAAGCTTCTTTGATGATTTTTCCAAAGGAAACAATCGTCACGTCGGTACCTTCCCTTTTAATATCCGCAACACCTAAAGGCGTTGTATACTCCCCTTCGGGCACCTCTCCTTTATCGCCATACATTTGCTCCGATTCCATAAAAATCACGGGGTCATCATCGCGAATGGCAGCCTTCAACAATCCCTTGGCATCGGCTGGGTTCGATGGAACCACAACCTTAAGCCCAGGAGTATTGGCATACCAACTTTCAAAAGCTTGGGAGTGTGTGGCCCCCAACTGTCCCGCAGAAGCCGTTGGCCCCCTAAATACGATCGGGCAATTGAACTGCCCTCCGGACATTTGTCGGATTTTGGCAGCGTTGTTTATGATTTGGTCAATTCCCACTAAGGAAAAGTTGAATGTCATAAATTCTATAATGGGCCTGTTGCCGTTCATTGCAGAACCAACACCGATACCGGCAAAACCAAGTTCTGAAATCGGGGTATCGATTACCCGCTCCGGTCCGAATTCATCCAACATGCCCTTGGAAGCCTTATAAGCACCGTTATATTCGGCCACTTCCTCGCCCATCAAATAAATGGTATCATCCCTTCGCATTTCTTCGGACATAGCCTCAGCTATCGCCTCCCTAAACTGTAATGTTTTCATTAAATCGTACTAAATATTTGTAGTCTGCTTAAAAACGCAAGCAAAAATAGCAAAAACTACCCGAAATTTGCTTGGAGAAAATCCAAAAAAAGAACAAAATTTATTATGCATGCATAATAAATTTAAGATTTTATACCTATATTTGAATCGATAAACCTTAAGTATATATGAAGATTTTAGTTTGCATAAGCAACGTACCGGATACAACTTCCAAAATCAATTTTACGGAAGGCGATACCAAGTTTGACACAAACGGGGTTCAATTTGTTATTAATCCTAATGACGAGTTTGGGCTTACCCGAGCCATGTGGTTTAAGGAAAAGCAAGGTGCAACGGTTCATGTGGCCAATGTTGGCGGGGCCCAAACCGAGCCTACCATTAGAAAAGCTTTGGCCATTGGTGCCGACGAAGCCATTCGGGTCAATGCCGAACCAACCGATGGTTTTTTTGTGGCCCAGCAGTTGGCCGAAGTGGTTAAAAATGGGGAATACGACCTAATTATTGCCGGTAGGGAATCCATTGACTATAACGGTGGTATGGTTCCTGGAATACTCGCCACTTTGTTGGATATAAACTTTGTGAACACATGTATAGGTTTGGAAATTGAAGGAAATACCGCAACCGCAATTCGCGAAATTGATGGAGGCAAGGAAAAAATAAGCACTTCCCTCCCATTGGTTATCGGTGGACAAAAAGGACTGGTTGAGGAAAGTGATCTTCGTATTCCCAATATGAGAGGTATTATGATGGCACGTAAAAAAGCATTGAACGTGGTTGAACCCGTAGATGCCTCACAACCTACACAAGACCAAAAATTTGAAAAACCTGCTGCCAAAGGACCCGTTAAATTGGTCGATGCCGGTAATGTGGGGGAATTGGTCGAACTGCTGCACAACGAAGCTAAAGTGATTTAAATAAAATCCGAAAAACCCTGCCTGCCGCTGGCGGGCCAGTTCCAAAAATATCTTGGAATTTGGGGTTTGAATATTGAAATTTCAAAAAATTATGTCAGTACTAGTATATACAGAATCCCTCAAGGGAAAATTCAAAAAAAATGCCTTCGAAGTGGCCTCTTACGCACATAAAGTGGCCCAGGATTTAGGCACAACCGTAACAGCGGTCTCTTTTAATGCCGAGGACGATGCCTCATTGGGAACCTACGGGGTTTCCAAAGTTTTGAAGGTATCGGACGATTCCTTGGCTACCTTCAATGCCAAAGCCTATGCTGATGTATTGGCCCAGGCTGCAAAAGCGGAAGATACCAAAGTAATTATATTGAGTTCCAGCGCGGACAGTAAATTTTTGGCTCCTATCCTAACCGCGAAATTGACCGCAGGATATGTACCCAACGTAGTGGCCGCACCCGAAAGCACTTCACCTTTTATAGTAAAACGAACCGCTTTCAGTAACAAAGGGTTTGCCTTGACAGAGATTTCGTCAGATATAAAGATTATAGGTGTTTCCAGCAACGCTTTTGGAGTTGTTGAAAACAATGTATCTGCTTCGGTGGAAGATTTTGGCCCATCCTTGGGCGACAACGCCTTTGCCGTTAAATCGGTAGAAGTGGATCGTGTGGTCGGAAAAGCGACCATCGCCGATGCCGATATCGTTGTCTCAGGAGGTCGCGGACTCAAAGGACCTGAAAATTGGGGCATGATAGAAGAATTGGCCGATGTTTTGGGGGCTGCCACAGCATGCTCCAAACCAGTTTCGGATATGGGGTGGCGTCCGCACAGCGAGCACGTTGGCCAAACAGGTAAGCCGGTTGCGAGCAATCTGTACATTGCCATCGGAATTTCCGGAGCCATTCAGCATTTGGCAGGTATCAACGCTTCCAAGGTAAAAGTGGTCATCAACAACGACCCAGAAGCACCTTTCTTTAAGGCAGCGGATTACGGAATAGTCGGGGATGCCTTCGAGGTAGTGCCCGAACTCATCGAAAAATTAAAAGAATTTAAAGCCCAAAACGCTTAAATTTTGTTAATTTGCCCATTGCAAGGGGCTGTTCAGATAACTGGTAAAGCCACTTATTTGAACGGCCCTTTTGCTTTAGGAGGAGATATATGAGTTTAGTACGATTAAAAATAAAGGGAATATCATACAGCCAAACACAAAATGGCGCGTACGCCCTTATTTTAAATGAAGAAGAGGGAGACCGAAAACTCCCCATTGTTATTGGCGCATTTGAAGCACAGTCCATTGCCATTGCATTGGAAAAAGAGATAAAACCACCCAGACCCTTGACCCACGACTTGTTTAAAAACTTTGCGGACAGATTTCAGATTGTGGTCAAGCAGGTGATTATCCACAAATTGGTGGATGGCGTTTTTTATTCCAGTATTATTTGCGAGCGTGATAACAATGAGGAAATCATCGACGCCCGGACCAGCGATGCCATTGCGCTTGCACTCAGGTTTAACGCTCCTATTTTTACTTACAAGACCATTTTGGACAAAGCTGGAATCTTCCTAAAATTCTCTTCCAAAGAAAAAGAGGAGGGTGAGGACGATAGCATTATGGTCGATGAAATCCTTCAAGAAGGGGAAGCAGTAGAGATCGAATCTGGTTCCGACACCCATGGATACAGAGAAATGTCCCTTCAAGAACTCCATAAAGAATTAGATAAGGCAGTAGCCAGCGAAGACTACGAAAAGGCTGCCAAATTGAGGGATGAAATTTCCAAGCGCAAATAAACCATCAACGTACATGGCGAAAAAGACCCAAAGTTTACTGATACTTTTATTCCTTTGTTCGGTCGCTTTCGGCCAAAATTCGTTGCCCGCAGATTCACTTAACATTGCCATTGGCTCCACTATTACAGATAGCGTAGCCCAACAGGAAGCCACAGAAATCATACCCAACCAAGGGTTTACCATTACCACTTTGTTGCGTGGTGCTTTGGGTATGGCAGCGCTCATCTTTATTTCATTTTTGTTCAGTTCCAACCGAAAAGCCATTAATTGGAAAACGGTGGGCATAGGCCTATCCCTTCAAATATTGATAGCCATTGGGGTCCTCAAGGTTCGTTTTATACAATATTTGTTTGATCAAGTCGGAAGCATTTTTGTAAACATTTTGGACTTTACCCGGGCAGGTAGCCAGTTCTTGTTCGAAGGGCTCGTCGTGGACATGGACACCTTCGGTTATATTTTCGCCTTTCAGGTATTGCCTACCATCATATTTTTCTCGGCCCTAACCTCTGTTCTTTATTACTTGGGAGTGATTCAGGTTGTGGTAAAATGGATGGCATGGCTGCTTTCAAAAAGTTTGGGCATTTCTGGAGCGGAAAGCCTTTCCGTGGCAGGTAACATTTTTTTGGGTCAGACCGAGGCCCCATTGCTCATCAAGGCTTACTTGGAAAAAATGAACAAGTCCGAAATCCTTTTGGTGATGATTGGTGGAATGGCTACCGTGGCCGGAGCCGTTTTGGCCGCATACATTGGATTTTTGGGCGGTGATGACCCCGAACTACGCTTGGTATTCGCCAAGCACCTTTTGGCCGCATCGGTAATGGCTGCACCCGGCGCCATTGTCATTTCAAAAATATTATATCCCCAAACGGAAAAAGTAAATACCGATGTTGAGGTTTCCTCCGAAAAAATTGGTGCAAATATCTTGGATGCCATTGCCAACGGAACTACTGAAGGCTTAAAGCTCGCCTTGAACGTTGGGGCCATGCTCTTGGTTTTTGTGGCCTTTATTGCCATGATCAACGGTATTTTGGGTTGGGTCGGTGATATAACCACCTTTAATAATTGGATTGCCGCCAATTCCCCTTATACAGAATTTTCATTGGAAGCCATTCTAGGAACCGTTTTTGCCCCACTTATGTGGTTGATAGGGGTCGCCAACGAAGATATTATGCTCATGGGGCAGTTGCTTGGAATAAAATTGGCTGCAAGTGAGTTTGTGGGGTACATTCAATTGGCCGACCTTAAAAATGTGGCGAGCGGCGTGCATTTCACCTACAACAAATCCGTGATTATGGCCACGTATATGCTCTGTGGTTTTGCAAACTTCGCATCCATCGGCATTCAAATTGGTGGTATTGGCTCTTTGGCCCCGGGTCAGCGTAAGGTGTTATCCTCTTTTGGAATGAAGGCTGTTTTGGGCGGGTCGTTAGCTTCTTTATTGTCCGCTACCATTGCCGGGATGATTTTAGGATAGATAGGTGAAAGGCAAAAGGGAGAAAGGGAGAAAGGGCAAAGGTCTTTAAAAGAATCAGAAAAATTAAAACATAGAATTCAACCTCTGAATTTTTAAAATAGATAGTTATGAGAAATTTTAGAGAGTTGAACGTCTGGAAAGACGGACGAATTTTAGTGAAAGAAGTTTACACGCTTACCAAGTTCTTACCAGATTCCGAACGATTTGGTTTGATACCCCAGGTACAGAGAAGTGCAATTTCCATTCCTGCGAACATTGCGGAAGGCTGCGGCAAAGATTCTGAGAAGGATTTTGTCCGATTTCTTCAAATTAGTCTTGGATCAGCCTACGAATTGGAAACCCACTTAATTCTTTGTGAAGATTTAGAATTTCTTACTCCTGAAAGAGCAGAATCCACTATCAAAAACATTCAGAAACTCCAAAAAGGAATAGCGTCCCTGATCAAATACATAAAGTCAAGCCATTAGCCATATACCAACCCTTAACCCAAAGTCTTTTACCCTTCAACCTCTTTCAGTTAATAAACTTTTCATAAGTCTTTTGGATTTTAGTTTCAAAAACCTACCCATTAGAGTAATTTCGATGGATTGATTTTTTGTCACATCGGGCTGTCACCCTGAGCGCAGTCGAAGGGGTAGTCGAGATATCTTGGATTTCTCCTCATTTCATTCGTTCGAAATGACATAAGAAAACAGTCAAAAAATATAAAAAGACGTCAGTTTGAGTGAAATTCTGAAAATGGATTTTGTACCGAAAACTGATTTCTCGATACAATTTTCCGCTAGCGGAAAACCACTCGAAATGACATTAGTAACGGAACAGACAGCATGAAACAATACCACGACCTTCTAAAACACGTATTGGAGCACGGTAACCAAAAAGGGGACCGTACAGGAACAGGAACCTTGAGCGTTTTTGGTTATCAAATGCGGTTCGACCTCTCCGAGGGCTTCCCCATGGTGACCACCAAAAAATTGCACCTCAAATCCATTATCCACGAACTTTTGTGGTTTTTAAAAGGGGACACCAATGTCGCCTATCTGCAAGAGAACGGCGTGCGCATCTGGAACGAGTGGGCCGATGAAAACGGTGATTTGGGCCCTGTCTACGGGCACCAATGGCGCAATTGGAACAGCGAGGAAATTGACCAGATCAAGGAAGTGGTCGAGACTTTGAAGAACAATCCCAATAGCCGCAGAATGTTGGTTTCCGCCTGGAACCCAAGCGTTATGCCCGATACTTCGGTCTCGTTTGCGGAAAATGTGGCCAACGGTAAAGCTGCCCTCCCTCCTTGCCATGCTTTTTTCCAGTTTTATGTGGCCGATGGCAAACTTTCTTGCCAATTGTACCAGCGTAGTGCGGACATTTTTTTGGGCGTGCCCTTTAATATTGCCTCCTACGCCCTGTTTACTTTAATGATGGCCCAAGTTTGTGGTTACCAGCCCGGGGAGTTTATCCACACCTTTGGTGATGCGCATATTTACAACAACCACATGGAACAGGTGGAATTGCAGTTGAGCCGAGACCCACGCCCCTTGCCCACTATGCAACTGAACCCTGAAGTAAAGGACATTTTCTCTTTTACCTTTGACGATTTTGAACTGCAGAACTACGACCCGCATCCACATATTAAGGGGGTTGTGGCGGTGTGATTGTTTAAAAACCGACGATTAACTTGTTATAGCGATAAATAATAATTAATAATGATGAACCAGATAAACAATGTAATTGTAGACAACGGAATCCTGGAGCATATCATACAATGGAACTATTCACCAAGTCAGATAAGAAATTTTGCGAATAGAGCATTAGCTTTCGTTCCTGCAGATGTAGTACATGAAATAAATTCAAAAAAAATGACGGTATTGATTAAAACCGAATCTGATTATGGAAATGTAATATCCAAAACCATAATAGGAGCAAATAATGAGCTTTTGTTTAAATTTAACAATATCAATTGAAAATGAATTTTATAATAACAGTCAAAAAATCGAACGAAAGAATTGATAATGTTGTTTTGGAAAACACTACTGAAGTGGACTCAATTATCGAATTGGGTAAAAATAAATATCAGGTTAAAGAAATTATTATAGTAAATCCTGATGAGGGTATTATAGAGTTAAAATGTTGGAATATCACTAATTCAGGGAAAAGCCGTGATTTAACAACTACTTGGAACTGATTATTTCTTTCCCTGCTAGTGCAAGCCTTTGGCTCGTGGATACTAAACTTTACTTTAATAATGGAACAAGCGTGACGCCTTTCTGCCGACAAAGGCAGGCCTGCATCAACAATTAGGAAGTTTATAAGAAAAAATCGGTTATGAAAACACATTTAAAAATTTCAGTTTCTATTTTTTTGATTCTCTTCGCCAGTGACCGAATTGCCGCACAGGATGCCACAGAAGCCCATAAAGACTCATTAAATAAGACCATAGAAAACTATTACGAGTTGAACCTCAAAATATTTCAGGCAAACTCAACAATCGAGGATATTGATAGTGTCTTTCAGCTTTTTACAGATGATTTTGAATACGTCCATCCAAAATATGGCGGGACTTACACAAGAGAAGATCTGTACAACGGATATGTCAGGAACCAAAAAAATGGAGGTTACGACGGAACAGTCACGAATATAAAGATCATCAATAAAATCATCGGGCTGAACGCTGTAGTTATACAAAGAATGTTTGTGGAAAAAAAAGAGAATGGGATCAAGGAGGGAGAACCACAAATGACACTTTTCGAGTTCAAAAACGGAAAAATATCCCGGATTTTTGAATATTGGTAGTGAAACCTCTTCTAGCGCGAGCCTCTTGGCTCGTGACAATCACAACTCTTCAACACCGTACTTATACCCCGCAAAGCAGCGGCCACATTTTGGATTTCCCTTCTCAAAAAGACTCCTTCTTCCAAATAAAAAAGCATGTCAATTCCCAACTCCAATTCTTTGGCCAGATCTGAAGGAGATGCATAAGCATCTTTAAACAAGTCCAAAAATTTTCTCTCACTTTCGGTCATGGTTCAAATGTAATCAACTCAAATAAATAAAGTGTCATAACAAATTATGACTGTTCCATTCTTTTTGAAGCAATTAAAAAGTGTAAGTCCTACCAATTAGAGCAAACCTAATACCGAGTACAGCTACCACAAACGGAACTGGCAACCCCCCGCTAGCGCGAGCCTCTTGGCTCGTGCCGAGTACAGTAGTCAAAATGTTAAGTGGGTGGAACGAGCGTGACGCTCGTTCCAACAACAGGCTCCTTCCTCCACATAAAAACATTTATGCGTCATGCTGAACTGGTTTCAGCATACCATCAATCATGAAAAAAAGCATATGAGACCCTGAAACAAGTTCAGGGTGACGGTAAAATAGTTGATATACAAGCAGAAACAATTCTAATCAGTAAAATTGTACATTTGATTCAAATCAGTATAAACAAATAATTCACATGAAAACCACCGCTATCACCCTATTTGCCGCATTGTTATTTGCCAGTTGCGGCGAGCAACCCAAAAAAGAAACCACCGAAAAACAGGAAGAAGAAACTGTGAAAGAAACCGAAAAATCGGCAGCACCGCAATTACGCCACGTAGTATTGTTCAAATTTAAGGAGACATCCGCCGCTGAAGATATAAAACAAGTGGAAGAGGCATTCAATGCCCTACCTTCAAAAATTTCGGAAATAAAAGGATACGAATGGGGCACCAACAACAGCCCGGAGAATTTAAACAAAGGACTTACGCATTGCTATTTCTTGACCTTTGCCAGCGAAGAAGACCGAGACATCTATCTTACCCACCCCGACCATGTAGCGTTTGGCGACATTGCAGGCCCACATATTGCGGATGTAACCGTTGTGGATTATTGGGCGAAGTAATTTAAAAGATACATAATTTTAGTCAGCACAACCATTACGATGACATTTCGTCCTTTAATTGATGCAGCAACAATGAAATATTTCTTCGCCTACCTTTTTTGTGTTCTTCTCGGTCCAACCCAACTCTTATTTAGTCAAGACGGAAACACTATTGAACTTGGCAACACTTTATCGATACACTCGCAGATTCTCAATGAGGATCGCAAACTCTTAGTAAGCTTGCCCGATTCTTATCAAGACCGATCCAAAGCCAATTCAACTTATCCGATAATTATTTTATTGGATGGATTTGTCCACTTTAAAACCACTTCCGCCATTGTAGATTTTATGGGTTCACGTACCAATCGAAACTATTTGATGCCAGAAACTATTGTGGTTGCTATAGAAAATGTAGACCGCGAAAGGGATTTTACAGTTACCAAACTAAAGACCAAACGGCCAAACACGATGGGCGGAGGCAAAAATTTCCTCAATTTTATTGAAAAAGAATTGATTCCGTTCTTGGATGACAAATACCGAACAACTTCACACCGAACCTTAATCGGCCATTCCCTTGGAGGTTTGTTGACCATTAACGCCTATTTGGACGAAACCACGCTGTTTGACACCTATTTAGCCATAGACCCCAGCATTTGGTGGGACGAAACTGTTATGCTTGAAAAAGTAAGGACAACAACACAGAATTCTATCGGCAAAAAATTGTATTTAGCGACCGCTAACCAAGGAAAAGCCAATTATGAGCGAAACAAAAAGCGACATGATAGCTTTATAGCGTTTTTGCAGGAGCGTTGGGGTGAAAAACTAAAGATAAAGCAGGACTATTTTGAAAAAGAGGACCATCGTTCTGTTCCACTTCCAGCAATTTACGAAGGGTTAAAATATTTAAACAAGACAGTTGAGCAATAAGAGAAGTCCAATGCATGTAATTATAAGCAACCCACGTACCACATGACAATCTTATAAAAACTGTTATGCTATGAAAAAACTATTTTCCTTATTGTCCGTGCTGGTTATTGGATGTTCTTCAGACAATAGTGATGCCGAGGTATACATTCGACTATCCAATGTTAGCACCTACGATTATCAAAATATAACCGTGAACACTTCGACTGGGCCTTTGGACTATGACAACCTAGATTCTGGAGAAATTTCGGAATACCAAGTGGTTGCAAAAGCATATAGTTATGCCTTTGTTGAACTGGAAATAGCTGAAGAAACATACACGATTCAACCTATAGACTATGTTGGCGAATCAACCTTAAGCAGCGGTTATTATACCTATCAAACCGATGCCAATGATACTACGGAACAATATGGCCGACTCAGTATTTCTCTGGTAAAGGATTGATTACGGAGTAAAATCGAATTCCAAAAACGGCTAAGTTGAGAGAAAATCACCATCAGTTTTGGGGCCAACTGATGGCGTATCCAATGTTTTAAACCTCCAAAACGGCATTTTCGGTTCCAGCGTAGTCGTTCCACTGAAAACGATCGGCCTCGGAGTCGTTGACGTAATTGCCATCGATCAAATATCTGAATTCGTAGCTGTTTTCCACAGGTAGCTCAAACGTACCTTTAAAGGTTCCGTTCTTCAATTTCTTTAAGCTGCTTTTTTTGGGGTTCCACTTGTTGAAATCCCCAACTACCGCAACTGTTTTTGCCTCTTCCGCAGGAACTGAAAAAGTTACCTTGCAAACAGGCTTGCTCTTTAGGTATTGTTTCTTGATCGCCATGGTATCAATAGTTTAAATTAAGGACAAAACAACAGATAAAACCTCTTATTTACAATAAGTTACGCTCGATTTATCAAATTGATAAAATGCCCCTAACAATAGGGTTACTTTTACAAAAATAAGCACTGATATTTCCTGAAAAATGATTCAGATCATTCAGGGCCGTAATATTTTTGCAATGGCCTCGATTTCTTCTTCAGTATTGTAAAAATGAAAGCTTAAACGGATGCCTCCTCCCCTAGCGGATGCCACTACATTTTCTTCTGATAATTTATTGAAAAGTTTTTCATTGCCCTTAATATTGAAAATGGTACTGTGCTGCTTTCTTTTGGTGATGGCCGGTTCCAAAAGATCAAGATCGGAAAAGACGGACATGGCCTTTTTGGACAGTTTTTGCAATTGTACCTGCACATCTTCCTGACCAATTTCGTCCAAAAATTTAACGGCGAATTCCAAACTTCCGAAATTGAGTGAATCCAAATGGCCTGGCTCCAAAAATTTACAGAAGGTTATGCTGTTGCGTTTGGATGCATCGTTATCCACGGAACCGTTTCCTATTCCACGAAGCTCAAACTGATCCATCACTTCGTCTTTCACTAGGAAAAAGCCATTGCCATAACCGGCCAACATCCATTTATAGGCACTGGTTCCCAAGATATCGATTCCGGAATCTTTAAAATCAAAAGGTTCTGTGCCACAAAATTGGGTACCGTCGGCCAAAATAATCAGGTTGGGAAACTCTTTTTTCAGATCTTTCAAAAAATCAAAATCAATACGAACGCCATCCACCCATTGCACCAAACTGAGTGCCAGCACGTCCACATCGCCCTTTTTGACCTTGGCATATATGTTTTCCTCCATGTGCTCGTCCGCATCCACATAATCCCGCTTAAAATTTCGGGTCTCGAAGGGCCAATTTACGCTCGGGTAATCTTTATTTACGAGCAACACTTTTTTATCCTTGGGCAACCCTTCCAATAGCAGATTGAACCCCAAACTAAAATTTGGGACCAAGGCTACATTTTCCGGTTTACAATTGAAAAATTTCCCAACGGTTTTCTTGATTTCGGGCATGTGGGCAAAACCCTTCATTTTCATTTCGCTGCCACCGATCAGGTAATCGAGGTCGTGCCCTTGGCGCCATTCCATCAAATCTTCGCTCAACAGGCCTGCGGAGGCGGTATTGGCATAAACACATTGGTTAAGAACAGGGAATTTTTTTCTTAAGTTTTGCATGTCGGGATTTTTGGATACAATTCAGTTATCTTTGTTGATAAAGATAGCCATTCCATGTTGTCATTTGGTAAAAAGAAGAAGCCGGAAATAGATTTGGAGCAGCACGAACTTTTGGAAAATGCACAAAAACGCATCAAACAAAAGAAGAGACTGTTTTCCCACTTTGTGATTTTTTTGATCGGAAGTATTTTTTTGATTCTGGCCAATAAGGTGCTCAAATACGGTGAGCCTTACGATTGGTCCATTTGGATTGTTTGCGCATGGTCTTTTCTACTCACCTTGCACACCTTCAATGTTTTTGTAACCAACAAGTTTATGGGCCAAAATTGGGAACGCCAACAACGGGAACGATTGGTTAATCTTCAAAAAAAGCGCATTGGCGAAATCCAGAAAGAAATAGAAACGGACTTTCCGCTTTCCAAAATCAATAAAAAAAAAGATCAATGAAGCGATTGATCATTATTGCGGCGGCGGCCGAAAACAATGCCCTGGGCAAGGACAACGACTTGGTTTGGCACTTACCGGACGATTTTAAGCGTTTTAAAAGTTTGACCTCGGGGCACAAAATAATCATGGGCAGAAAAACCTTGGAGAGCTTTCCCAAACCTTTGCCGAACCGAACGCACATTGCCATTACCCGAGATGAAGATTATACGCCCAAGTTCCCATGTACCATTGTGCATTCCATTAGTGAAGCCATTGGTTTGGTAGAGGACAATGAAACGGCTTTTATTATTGGTGGCGGCAAAATTTACAAACAATCCATGGCCATTGCCACGGACATAGAGCTCACACGGGTGCACGGCACTTTTGAGGCCGATGCTTTTTTTCCTGAAATTGATGGGGACCAATGGGAATTGGTAAACGAGGAACATCATCCAAAGGATGATAGGCACAAATATGCATTTACGTATTTAACCTACCGAAGAAAGTAAGCTTGTTTGGATTCCCGTTTCACGGGAAAGACAGTTTCATTCTATTAGAAATCCAGGTAGGCAACTTGAGCAGTCGGTCGGTCAACCAAATCTTTTAGAACTTCAACATCGGCATTGGTGTAAAAGATATGCTCTGGGTCACCATCAAAATCTGAAAGTAGTTGGTGTTGCTCCAAAACGGCCTTGGTTTGACGTGCTACGGCTTCGCCTGAATCTATGATGTTGATATGCTCTGGCAATATATCCTTAAGTACGGGCATCAAGTACGGGTAATGGGTGCAACCAAGCACCAAACAATCTATATTTTGATCGAGCATGGGCTGCAAAAAGCCCTGCAGGAGCGTTTTTATCCCTTCGGATTGAATTTTACCGGCTTCAATGAGTTCCACCAGTCCTTTACCCTCTTGCTCCAACACAGTAATTCCTTCGGCGAAGAGTTTGGAAGTATTGTGAAACAAACTGCTGGAGAGCGTTCCTTTAGTGGCCAAAACCCCAACTTTATTGGTTTTGGTATGAAGGGCCGCAGGTTTGATCGCCGGCTCTATTCCAATAAAAGGAACATTGTAATGGGAACGGAGGTAATCTATGGCGTTTGTTGTGGCGGTATTACAGGCCACCAGAACAATTTTACAGCCTTGACCCAGTAAATACTCCGTGTTCTTGATGCTGAGCCTTAGAATCTCTTCTTTTGACTTTTCGCCATAAGGAGCATTGGCGCTATCGGCCAAGTAAATGGTTTTTTCCTTGGGAAGCATCTTTGCTACCTCTTTCCAAATGGATGTACCTCCTACTCCTGAGTCAAAAATTCCTATCGGTTTTGGCATACCTAAAAATAGTCCCTAAAATTATTATCGCATAAAAAAACCGCTTTTAATAAAAGCGGTTTTTTAAATATTGTAAAATCACGGTTTAGAAACCCAATTCTTGTTTTACTTCTTGCAAAAGGTCTGGACCTTTGGCTACAATCAAGCTCAAACCTGGGCTGGCATCGATTACGTAATCATACCCTTTGGCCGCTGCTACTTTTTCGATAGCTGCTTTTGCTTTATCAGAAATTGGTGCAAACAGCTCTTGTTGCTTTTTCTGCATTTCTTGCATGGCCGCTTGCTCAGCCTCTTGAATGTTTTTTTCAAACCCTTGAAGCTCTACCGCTCTTTGCTCGTTTTCTTCCCTTGTTTTGGAAGTGGCTTCGTTCTGGTACTGGGTATACTTGTTTTGAAGCTCTGTCATGGAGCTTTGAATGTCTGCTCTGTAGGTTTCTTGTAATTTCTTCAATTCAGCTTGTGCAGCCTTCATCTCCGGCATTTCAGACAATAGTTGCTGTACATTAATGTGTGCAACCTTGCTCTGTGCATTTACAAAACCTGTAGCCGCAACAAACAATACTAGGGCTACAGCAATCCTTTTTACATTTCTCATGATTCTCAACGTTACTTTTTTGACTTTAAATTTAGTGTTTCAATATAAATTATCCTATTGAATCCTTTTGTTGTTCTTGCGCTTTTTTTCGTTCTTCCAATTTGGCTTTCCGCTGGGCTTCACGCTCTTCCAATAATTTTTTTCTTCGTGCTTCGTATGCTTTCTTTCGCTCTTCGCGTTCCTTCAATTTTTCGGCCCTTCTTTCCTCTGCTGCCTTCTCTCTTTCGTTTTGGGCCTCGGCGGCTTGCTCCTGTCTTTCCTTTAGGGCATCACTGATCTGATCTTCCTCTTCTTGGAACTGCTCCAAACGGCTTTCCTGCTCTTGTTTTTTGTTGGATGCACTGATTTTTCTAGTGCGTCCTATCTCCCTTAAAACCAAGTCACTGATATCGTGTCTTTTTTCGGAGTACAACATTACAACATCTGCGGATTTATCAAAAATAAAATCGTATCTTTTATTGGCACCGATTTTTTGAACTTCGTTGAAAACTTGATCCTGTATCGGCTGTATTAAAAGTTGTTTTTGCAATACCAAATCCCCTTGCGGTCCAAAACGATCTTGTTGGTAGTCCAACATTTCCTTTTCCAGAATTTGGATTTCCTCTTCCCGCTCTAGAATGAGTTCATCGGTCAAAAGCACTTTTTCCGCCATCAAATCTTTTTTCATTTGATCAATAACGCTTTGCTTCAGCTCAATTTCTTGTTTCCATTTTTGAGCTTTGGCGTTTAATTGTTCGGTAGCATCCCTATACTCTTCCACATTTTCGAGGATATATTCCATATCCACGTACCCTATTCGCACTCCCCTTTGGGAGAACCCATAAAGGGACGACATCAAAACAACTAATGACAAAAGAACTTTGGTATTCATCTTTGATTCCGCATTTTACATAGAAAATATCGTGCCAAAATTACTAATTAATTTATAATGAATCATTTACAAATTAGCAATACACGATTTTCCATTGATTAAAACTGCTGCCCGATGATGAAGTGCGTTTGCCAGCCACTTGGCCCAACTGATCCTGGACGGGCATCGGTATCGAAGCCGTAACCAAAATCAATCCCCAAGAGTCCGAATGCCGGCATAAATATACGTAGCCCCACTCCGGCAGATCTTTTTAACTCAAACGGATTATAATCATTAAAATTGTTGAAGGCGTTACCAGCCTCTAAAAATGATAGTGCGTAAATAGATGCTGAAGGTTTTAAGGTCAATGGGTAACGCAATTCCAGTGAGAATTTATTGTAAATGGTTCCCCCATCCTGTTCCAACCTATTGGTAATGGCATTGGTACTGTACGGTGTAAGTGATTGGTTTTCGTAACCACGTAACTGCACCACGTCCCTACCATCTAAAGTAAAGTTTCCTAAACCATCTCCTCCCACATAAAAACGTTCAAAAGGAACATTTCCGATATCGTGGTTATAGGCTCCCAAAAATCCAAATTCGGCATTGGTTCGTAAAGTAAGCTTACCGACTATGGCTTGATACCAATCCCCTTTGAATTTTATCTTATAGTACTCTAACAATTTGAATCTTTCCTCTTCCATTCGCTCCAATTCCTCACGGAGTTGGTTAAACTCAAGCTGCTCTTCTGTTGTTGATGGTTCCCCAATTTCACGAAGCCTTACGTTTACATTGTCAATATCCTCTTTTAACGCTCCAAAATCCTTTCCACTGAACAGGGAATATGGAGGAGTGAACTTGGCCGTCAACTCAAAGTTGGAACCCGAGGTGGGGAAAATTCTACTGGGTCCTTGGGAACTTCTGGAAATACCAAAAGTGTAACTTAGGGAGTTGGAGCTGCCATTACCAAAATTAAAGAGTCCACTATTGTAATCGTTAAAATCGTACAGTTGATAGCTCAACGAGTGTGAAATGGTAAAGAAATCGTCCGGCCACTGTACTCTCTTGGCCAAACCGGCAGAAACACCAGTAATAGCGAAACCTCTAGATTTATCTACATCGAACCTTCCATTTTCGTCGTATTGCGTTCTAAACTGTTGTGTCCTGGAAACAGACAAATTAAACCTTACGGGCTTTTTGCCCCCCAACCACGGTTCGGAGAAATTTAAACTGTACACACGGAAAGTCCTACTGGCCTGCAAACGCAGGGCAAAGGTTTGTCCATCCCCCATGGGAACGGGTTTATAGGCTTCCTTGTTAAAAATGTTCTTTAAGGAGAAGTTACTAAAGGAAAGTCCTAAAGTACCTATGAAACCTCCGCCGCCAAAACCACCTTGAAGCTCAATTTGGCTGGAACCTGATTCCACCAGGCTATAATTTACATCAACAGTACCTGCATTGGGATCTGGATTTATAATATCCGGAACAATTTGTTCGGCATCAAAAAATCCGAGCTGGCCCAATTCCCTAATGGTCCTTACAATATTGGATTTACTATATTTTTGCCCTGGCCTTGTACGAATCTCCCTGTAGATTACGTGGTCGTTGGTCTTATCGTTACCTGAAACGGTAACGTGGTCCAAAAAGGTCTCTTTTCCCTCTATGATCCGTATTTCAAAATCAATGGTATCGTTTACAGCGGAAACTTCGACCGGGTTAATGCTTGAGAACAAATACCCATTGTTTTGGTAGAGGTTGGTCAAATCCTGTGCATCTGGGTCGGAATCGTCCGCAACGCGCTCCTTGAGCAGTACTCCATTATAGGTGTCCCCTTTTTTGATACCCAATACTTGGCTCAACATTCTATCGGTGTACACCGAGTTCCCCACGAAGTCAATATCACCAAAATAGTACTTATCGCCTTCTTCCACTTTAATGGTCAACTCAATGTTTTTCTCATCCAGTTTCACAAAAGTATCAGAGAGTACCCTTGCATCCCTATACCCTCTTTCGGCGTATGTGTCGATCAAGTTGTCAAGATCCTCCTCATAGTCCGCTTCAATGTATTTGGACTTTTTCCAAAACCGATAAAACTTTTTCTTCTTGGTGTTTTTAAGCGATTTCCTCAGCTTTTTGTTGGACAGCTTTTCGTTACCAACAAAGTTGATGTCCTTTATTTTAACCTTGTCGCCCTTGTTTACATTGATGACCATGTTCTGCACATTGGTCCCTGTAGTATCGGCAGTTGTGGCAATGCTTACCTTGGCGTTTAAAAAACCTTGCTTTTTATACTTGTTCTGAAGGTAATTTTTGGTATTGGCAATTAAGCTTTCGGTGATTTTTTTACCTTTTTTAAGGTCGGTATCGTCGATGATATCTTCCACCTTTCTTTTTTTAACACCATAGACCGTAACGTTGTTCAAAGTAGGCCGTTCGGTAATGCTAAGTTCCAAAAATATCTTGTCGTCTTCGATTTTGGTGTAGAACATTTCCACATTGCTGAACAAATCCAGGTTCCACAACTTTTTGATCACTGCGCTTATTTCATCGCCAGGCACCTTAATGGGTTGCCCAACACGTAAACCGGTATAACTCTTAACCGTTTGTTCGTTATAGCTTTGTAAACCCGTTACGGTTAAACCTCCCAAAATGTATTGTTTGCCCTCTTCGAAGTCGGTCTCCTGGGCAATACCGTGGGCTGAAAATAAAAATAATGGGATAATAAGGGTCGAAAGGATGAAATTTGTGATACCCTTAGTTAAGTTGTTCGCTCGTTTTTCCAAATCGTCGTTCTCTATTTTGGTAACTTAATATGGCCTCTACCAAATGGTTTTCTCTAAAGTCGGGCCAAAATACATCAATAAAATATAATTCGGCGTATGCTATCTGCCAAAGTAAAAAATTACTTATCCTGCATTCGCCACTTGTACGGATAAGCAGGTCTACATCAGGCAAAAAGTGCGCGTAAAGATGTGTATTTATAACTGTTTCATCAATATTTTCGGGGGAAATTATGTTATTTTTAACTTTGACCGCAATCTGCTGAACCGCAGTTTTTATCTCTTCACGAGAGCCATAGCTCAATGCCAGCGTTAGGGTCATTCCCGAATTATTTTCGGTTTTGGACATTACCTCGTTAAGTTCTTTATGGACTTTTGGGGGCAATGTTTCAATTTTTCCAATGGCCCTTAACCTAATATTATGCTTGTTCAAGGTCTTTAGCTCCCTTTTAAGGGCGTTGACCAAAAGCTTCATCAAGGTATCTATTTCGGTTTTGGGGCGGTTCCAATTTTCGGTGGAAAAGGCATAAAGCGTTAAGAATGGTATCTGGAGCTTTGCACAGCTCTCAACGGTTTGGTTTACCGATTCTACTCCGTTTTCATGTCCGAACATACGTATTTTGCCACGCTGCTTGGCCCATCTGCCATTACCATCCATAATAATGGCCACGTGCTGCGGTAGTTTTTCTTTGTCTACGTCCTCTAGTGTGTGCATTTTATTGAAAACAATCCTGGCAGGGTTTACGTCCAAAGGTATAGGTTAATGTTATACCTGAAAAAACGTACCAGTCGTCGCTCAATATGTTCCCGAATCGGAATTGCTCAAAATTGGAACCTTCTGGGTTACTTGCGTCCAAATTGTCCGTAAAAGTATATCTGGCCCCAATCTCGGCACCAAGAATCAAGAATTGATTTAAACGATACTTAGCCCCAACCGTCATTGGAATTGCAAAACTACCTTCTTTTTGGTTAATATCCTGCATCTGAAGGGCATCAATATAATTAAAATCGTATCTAAAGTAGGTTACACCCGTGTATAAGTAAGGCGTGAAGGCGGGTCCGAGCTTATGAAGATTATATTCCACAAAGTTAATTTCCAGTCCTGCGGAGAGTTCCAAAATGGAATTATCCACCACATATCCCCTTTGCTGCCTGGACTGCATATGGGATTTATTATCGTCAGCGGTAACCTCTCCATAAAGTACGCTGGCCCTCCACGCATAGCGTTTTCCCTTGTTCCATTTAAATATTCCGCCGAAGGCAGGGCCCGAGGGCAATATGTAATTGGTTCTTCCCACATCACCTATCATATTGGCGCCACCGGCAAACACCCCTATCTCGTAAGTTTGTGCACTCACCTTGATCACACAGCATAGAAAAACTGCCAAAACTATCCGCATACTATCCAAAAAGTTTCAAGAATTAAGAGTAAAGGAAGGTCAATAGATTTATATTTAAAGTTGCTTTCCCTTGTTAAACAGTTTTTCGCCCCTTTTATTGCTTTTGATTTTATCAATTCCGCCTATCTTCTCCCCAAAGTAATTTATTGCGCAATGTTTTCAAAAAGCTTTCGGATTTATACTCGATCATTTTGATGGTAAAGTCCGCTTTTTTGATTCGGATTTCCTTTCCATTGGGAATATCGGCTATGCGCGAATCCAAGGATACCAAATGGGTCTGTTCCCGACCTGAAACCTTCAATCTAATCTGTGTTTTATCGGAAATCACCAAGGGTCTCGCATTAAGGTTATGCGGTGCAATGGGCGTCAGCACCAAGGATTCCGCCGAAGGTGCAATAACCGGACCGCCACAGCTCAGGGAGTAGCCCGTTGAACCCGTTGGGGTGGAAACAATCAACCCATCGGACCAATAAGAGGTCAAATACTCATCATCAAGCCAGGTTTCCACGGTGATCATGGAGGTGGTATCCTTTCGGCTTACCGTAATTTCGTTAAGGGCAAAATTGATCCCATGGAACTCATCGAGATCAGAATTGAGCTCCACTTCCACCAAGGTTCGTTCCTCAATGGTATAGTGGCCGGCTTCAAATTCGGTGACGAGCTTGCGTACATTTTCTTTTTTGAAGGTGGACAAAAAACCCAATCGACCCGTGTTGACCCCAACAATGGGAATTCCGTAATCCTTTATATAGGTAACGGCCCGCAACATGGTGCCATCGCCGCCAAAGCTCACGAACATATCAAAGGAGGAGTCCAATCCTTTGGATTGGGTAAATGTTCCCTTTACTTGTTCTTTGGTAATAGTGGCCACCAGTTTATTAAAGTTCTCTTCAACATAGATAGAGGCATCCAACTTCTTCAATTCGTCCAAAAGCTCCATTACGCAAAGCTGGTCCTCTTTTTGAAAAGACTGACCGTATATGGCTACCTTCATACTTAAACGTTAAGATATTTTTCTAGATAATCGGAACGCTGCTTCAAATCTTCCAAGAACTGGTCGTCGCTGTTCCCGTAGACAATGGTGTAGTTATATCTTCTAAAAGTCTGCGCCACTTCGTTTAAACTTTGTGTGCCAACTTTTAAGGTAATCTCTATAATATCGTTCTCGGACGCTGTAATAAAGGCTCCCAACAATCGGGCATTGTTGCCCTCCACGATTTGGGCTATCTCACTAAAAGAATAATCCTTGATTCCAATGGACACCACCAAAATGGCGCCTGGTTCCCTAAAAAAAGGTGTATCGATAAACATATCCACCACATCTTCAAGATCGTAATACCCAATAATTAAACGGTCCGCATCCAAAACGGGCAATACATTGGCCTCGTTTCTCGAGAACATTTCCAGCACATCCAACCAAGCAGTTTCCTTGGTCACAAAAAAGCTCTCCATTTCCAACCGAAATTCATCAATCTTCTTTTTAGGTTCAAAACAAGCAAGGTCGTTCTCCGAGAGCAATCCCAAATATGTACCATTTTCGGTAACCCCAACATGGGAAAATGTAGTCTCTTCGAAAAACTTGATTACATCCTTCAAAGTTTCCGAAACCTCAAAAACGGGAACCGTGTTGATTATTTTATCTTGAATGTTCATAACACTTCTATTAGGTGCAAAATACTAATTTAAAATGGCAAAAGGCATGCCGAATTCTTATTTTTGACAATCTAAAAAAGAAGCACATGACAAAGTTGAGTGTCAACATAAATAAACTGGCTACATTACGAAATTCCAGAGGAGGCAACGTGCCCAACCTGATTACTTCCACCAAAGACATCGAATCTTTTGGTGCCCAGGGCATCACCATACATCCACGGCCCGATGAACGCCACATTCGCTACCAAGATGCCCGGGATTTAAAAAAGGTGGTGACCACGGAATTTAATATCGAGGGCAACCCTATTCCAAAGTTTATTGATTTAGTCCTTGAAGTAAAGCCTACACAAGTTACCTTGGTACCCGATGCCGAAGATGCCATAACTTCCAACGCTGGCTGGGACACCATAAAACACAAGGACTTTTTGGTGGACGTCATCAAAACTTTCAAAGAAAACGGCATCCGAACCTCCATTTTTGTGGATCCCGATGCAGCCATGGTGAAAGCAGCTGCGGAAACCGGTACCGACCGAGTGGAACTCTACACAGAAAGTTTTGCCCACGAATTTACCAAAGGCAACAAAGAAGAAGGCATTGCTCCTTTTGTTGAGGCGGCCAAAATGGCACACGAAGCTGGTCTTGGCCTTAATGCGGGTCACGATCTTAGCTTGGACAACATTAAATTTTTTAAGGAACACATTCCACACCTTTTGGAGGTTTCCATTGGGCACGCTTTAATCTGCGAGTCCATATATTTGGGGCTCGAAAATGTAGTGAACATGTACTTACACCGATTAAAATAATGGAGATACTACATTCAAAAATATTGGGCGAAGGACAACCTTTCATCATTTTACATGGATTTTTGGGCATGTCCGACAATTGGAAGACGCTTGGCTCCCAATATTCCGAAAATGGCTTCGAAGTCCATTTGATAGATCAACGGAACCACGGAAAAAGTTTTCATTCCGAAGCGTTCAATTACGATCTATTGAGTGATGATGTCATCAACTACATGGATCATCACAATTTGGAATCCGCATACGTGATGGGCCATTCCATGGGTGGCAAAACCGCCATGCAACTGGCCACTTCGCATCCAGAAAGGGTGACTAAATTAATTGTTGCCGATATTGCCCCAAAATATTATCCCCCGCATCACGATTTCATCTTCAACGGGCTCTCCCATTTGGATTTTAACCAAATTTCGGATAGACGTGAAGCGGATGAAGAGCTTTCCAAACATATCAAGGTAAAAGGGATTCGACAGTTCCTGCTCAAAAACCTTTATTGGGTGGAAAAAGAAAAGTTGGGGTTCCGCTTCAATTTTGATGTACTTAAAGAGCGTATGGAGGAAATTGGCGAAAACATAACCTCCAATGCCATTTATGACGGCCCTACCCTATTTTTGCGTGGCGACCGCTCGGAATACATCCAAGCCAACGACTTTGCCGAAATCAAAAGACACTTCCCCAATGCCCAAATTGAAACCATTGATAAGGCTGGACATTGGCTGCATGCAGAAAACCCAAAACAGTTTTACGAGAAGAGTTTCAAGTTTCTGAATTCTTAAAATTCACCCCTTTTTATTATGCATGCATAATTTTTTCATCCATTTAATTGTCTGTATGACAAATTTGATATAGATTTGGTTAGTTCTGGTTTTACCATTACAATTAACATAAACTAACTATTACAGATTATTTGATATGAAAAAGTTTTATGCCCTACTCCCATTTCTAGGCTTATTCTTGATTGCATGCGAAGATGATACCCCAATAACCGAAACACCGGGCCCAGAACCCGTAGAATACACCTCAGGATCTGCAGATTTCTCAAATTACGTAGCCGTAGGAAACTCATTGACCGCTGGTTTCTCGGACAATGCTTTGTTTGAAGACGGACAAAAAGCGTCTTTCCCAAACATGCTGGCAGCCAACTTTGCGCTCGCTGGTGGCGGAAGTTTTGAAATCCCTTTTATGGCGGATAATTTAGGTGGAATGACACTTGGAGGCACACCAATAGCAGGCAATAGATTGATCCTATCCTTTTTGGGCGAAAGTCCGAGTCCCGTTCCCGTTGAAGGACAAGGCGCAACAGATGTAGCCGTTAAATTACCCGGAACCTATAACAATATGGGTGTTCCCGGCTCCAAAAGTTATGAGTTGTTGGCCCCAGGATACGGCAGCGTAACAGGCGTGGCCAACGGAACAGCGAATCCATACTTTGCGCGGTTCTCATCTTCAGAATCGGCAACGGTAATTGGGGACGCTGCCGCACAGGGCGCAACATTTTTCACACTTTGGACAGGCTCCAACGATATTTTATTGTATGCCACAGGAGGAGGTACAGGAATTGACCAAACTGGCAACCTTGACCCAAGTACCTATTCCAGAAACGATATTACAGACCCTAATGTTTTTGCAGGCTCACTTGATGCTATGTTGCAAGCAATGACAGCAAATGGTGCTGATGGTGCCATTGCCAATTTGCCCAATGTAACAGACATACCTTACTTTACTACCGTACCTCACAACCCTATTCCTTTGGATGAGGCCACCGCTGCCTTTTTGAACAGCGCAGAAGCTTATGGTGCCTACAACGCTGGTTTGGCCCAATTGCAACAATTAAATATTATAACCGAAGAAGAGTTGGCAGAAAGAACCATCTCTTTTGCTCCTGGCGAAGGAAATGCAGTAGTGATCATTGATGAAGACCTAACGGATTTAACAGCATACAATCCTGCACTGACCAATATGAGGCAAGCTACTGAAGAAGACCTTTTGGTGCTTACCGCTAGAACACATATCGGCACACTTGCAGACCCGAACAACCCAACATCAATCAATGGAGTTGCCGTTCCTTTGGCAGATAAATGGGTGTTGACAACCGATGAGCAAGACCTTGTGGAAACAGCACTTGAATCATACAACCAAACCATTGCAGGTTTGGCCGCAGCTTACGACCTTGCCCTTGTGGATGCCAATGCATTGTTGAACGAATTAAAAGAAAATGGATTCCAACAGGCCGATGGAAGCATTGTAGATGCAACATTTGCCACAGGGGGTGGATTTTCTTTGGATGGTGTTCATCCGGCACCAAGAGGTTATGCCATTGTGGCCAATGCCTTTATTGAAGCCATCAACGCAAAATACAATTCTAATCTCCCTGGGGTTGATCCTTTGGATTACACCGGACTATATATTGACTAAACAAACATTATTTTCTTTATCTTAAAGGCACCGAAATTCGGTGCCTTTTTTATTTACAAAATCAATTGAACCTATGAAACTAATCCTAAGACTTTTACTTAATGCCCTAGCAGTTGTAATACTAAGTTACGTATTGCCCGGAGTGGGCGTAGATTCCATGTTTACCGCTATAATCGTGGCCGTAGTGCTCAGTCTGCTCAATTTTTTGGTGAAACCTATATTGATTATCCTTACCCTACCCATTACCATACTCACTTTAGGGCTCTTCCTCCTGGTAATCAATGCCATAATCATTCTTTTGGCAGCCAATTTAATTGACGGTTTCCATGTGGCCAGTTTTTGGTGGGCCATTCTATTTAGTCTGCTGCTCGCATTTTTACAAGCCATTTTACAATCCATTTCAAAAGAAGACCAATAGAAATCATTTTGTTTGAAAGTCAATGGTTTAAAAAGTTGTCAGCATCACAAAAAAGCGTTACTTTTGCATCCCATTTTTAGAAAGCAAATTAGGTAGGAAATGAATATAACCAAAGAGCAGATTGACGATCTTAATGCAGTTGTAAAGGTTGCCATAAGCAAAGAAGACTATCAAGACAAAGTAGAGAAAATCCTAAAGGATTATAGAAAACAAGCCAACATCCCGGGCTTTAGAAAAGGCCAGGTTCCGATGGGGCTTATCAAAAAGCAGTACGGCAAGGCTGTTTTGGTGGATGAAGTGAACAAACTGCTTCAAGACAATCTGAACAAATACCTTACCGAAGAAAAATTGGATGTTTTGGGTAACCCCCTTCCAAAACAACAAGACAATTTTGATTGGGACAAGGACAATCTCGACTTTGAATTTGAATTGGGATTGGCACCAAGCTTTGATGTCAATTTAAAGACAAAAAAAGCGGTGACCCAATATAAAATTGTGGCCGACAAAAAAATGATCGAGGAGCAAGTGGAACGTATTCAAAAGCAATACGGAAAATTGATTTCAAAGACCGAAGTGGGCAAAACCGATGAAGTAACCGGTTTCTTTGCCAACGAAGAAGAGGAAATCGATCACAAGGCCACCATCGAAATGGATAAGATCAAGAGCAAAAAAGCTGTTGATGCACTCGTTGGAAAAAAAGTCGGTGATACCGTTACCCTTTCCACAAAAGGACTTTTCAAGGAAGACTACCTCCTATCCGGCGCCTTGGGCATTGCCCGTGACAAAGCGGACGGCCTAAAAGTTGACGTTACCTTCACAATTGAAGAAATAAACGAGAGAGAACCAGCTGCTTTGGACCAAGAACTTTTTGATAAATTGTTCGGAGAAGGAAAAGTAACCTCCGAAAAAGAGTTGAAGGATAAAATCAAAGAAGATTCAGAAAAACAATTCGAACAACAATCCGATCAAAAATTGTTGAACGACATCACCGAAAAATTGATTGACGAAACCAAATTTGAACTTCCTTCCGAGTTCTTGAAAAAATGGATTCAGATCAGTGGGGAAAACCCATTGACCGAAGATGAGGCCAAAGAAGAGTTCGAAAAATCGGAAAAAGGACTTCGCTACCAATTGATCGAGGGTAAAATCATACAAGAAAACGAACTTCAGGTCCAGTTTGATGAATTGAAGGAATTCGCCAAAGGATTCATTAAATCGCAAATGGCCCAATATGGCCACATGGACCCCAAAGAAGAGGAATTGGAGAGTGTGGCAGCCAGAGTAATGAGCAATCAAGACGAGGTGAAAAGACTGTCCGAACAATTGATGAGCCAAAAACTTTTGGACCTTTACAAGGAAAAGGCCAACCTTAAGGTGAAGGAAGTATCTTATGACGACTTCATCAAGGAAGCATACAGCTAAGGCTTCGCTAAAAGAAAATTAAGTATCTTTACGGTGCCGGAAAGCTAATTTTTCGGCACCTTTTTTTTAAGATAAATCGAGTCAAATCCTATGGATTACGGAAAAGAATTTAAAAAATACGCCACCCAGCATCATGGCATAAACAGTATGTACTATGACAAGCTCATGAGTACCATGTACCCCATGAACATGACGCCAAACATTATCGAAGAAAGGCAAATGAACGCAGTTGCCATGGATGTTTTCTCCAGATTGATGATGGACAGGATTATTTTTATGGGCACGGGCATCAACGATCAAGTGGCCAATATTGTACAGGCACAGTTGCTCTTCTTGGAAAGCGCGGACGCCTCCAAGGATATTCAAATCTATATCAACTCCCCGGGCGGAAGTGTGTATGCAGGTTTGGGCATTTACGACACCATGCAGTTTATAAAGCCGGATGTAGCCACCATTTGTACCGGTATTGCGGCATCCATGGCGGCCGTGCTGCTTTGTGCGGGACACGAAGGCAAACGCAGTGGATTGCCCCATTCCAGGGTAATGATCCACCAACCGCTTTCCGGAGCGCAGGGTCAGGCCAGTGATATTGAAATTGCGGCCCAAGAAGTGCTTAAGATCAAAAATGAACTTTACGAAATCATTTCCAAGCATTCGGGCCAATCCTTCGATAAAGTATATGAAGACAGCGACCGCGATTTCTGGATGAAGGCTCCAGAGGCCAAAGCGTATGGAATGATCGACGAAATATTAGTGAGGGAAAAATAGAAATCCCTACAATTGATTAAAAAACAACCATTTAACGTAGAACAAATCCATTTTTTTTGCGTTATTGTTGGTTGAAGATTGAATTATATGGCAAAGGAAAATTTGGAATGTTCTTTCTGTGGTAGAAAAAAGCCGGAAACCAATTTATTGATCGCCGGACTTGATGCGCATATTTGCGATAGATGTATTGAGCAAGCCCATAGCATTGTAGCCGAAGAGTCCAAGCAATCAAAAAACCAAGATCTATCCTCCGAACTGGTCTTAAAAAAACCTATGGAGATCCATGATTTCTTGGACACATTCGTAATAGGACAAGAAAGAACCAAGAAGGTAATGTCCGTAGCAGTTTATAACCACTACAAAAGATTGTTGCAGCCCAAGGGCAAGGATGAGGATATCGAAATCCAAAAAAGCAATATTATTATGGTGGGGCAAACCGGAACCGGAAAAACCCTTATTGCCAAAACTATTGCCAAAATGCTCAATGTACCCCTTGCCATTGTTGATGCCACAGTTTTAACCGAGGCCGGTTACGTTGGTGAAGATGTGGAAAGTATTTTGACCCGCTTGCTACAAGCGGCAGACTACAATTTGGAAAAAGCGGAACGCGGTATTGTCTTTATTGATGAAATAGACAAAATCGCCCGAAAGAGCGATAACCCGTCCATTACCCGCGATGTATCCGGGGAAGGGGTTCAGCAAGGACTTTTAAAACTTTTGGAAGGTACCACCGTTAACGTTCCACCTAAAGGTGGCCGCAAACACCCCGACCAAAAATTCATAGAGGTAAATACCGAAAACATCCTTTTTGTTGCAGGTGGTGCCTTTGATGGTATAGAACGTATCATTACCAAACGTTTGAACATGCAAGCGGTAGGGTACAGTGCTTCCAAAGCAGAGGAAAACCTGGACCAAGAAAATATCCTTCAATATATCATCCCTAAGGACTTGAAGGAGTTTGGTCTTATCCCTGAAATTATCGGAAGGCTCCCTGTGCTCACCCATATGAACCCGTTGGATGCAAAAACGCTTCGTGCCATTTTAACGGAACCGAAAAATGCCATCATCAAGCAGTACGAAAAACTGTTTGCCATGGATGACATCAAGTTTACCATTACCGACCAGGCATTGGACTATATTGTTGAAAAAGCAGTGGAATACAAACTAGGGGCACGAGGTTTGCGCTCCCTGTGCGAAGCGGTCTTTACCGACGCCATGTTCTCCCTACCTAGTAGTGATGAAACAGAGTTTAAGGTAACAAAAGGATATGCCGAGAAAAAGCTCTCGTACGAAACAGTGAAAAAATTAAAAGCAGTCTCTTAATTTAGACTGCTTTTTTAGTAACATTCTCCAATAGCTCCAAACTAATCTCCGAGATAATTTTCTCATCGGAATAAAGGGTGTGCCCAAAATTGGGAACAATCCTTAGATTGGCACCAACACTTTTGGCCCACTTTAACCTGGGCTTGGACTTATCGCACTCACCGTAAATTAATTGCACATCGGTAGGCGCTGCTTGTTCTTCTGTTTCAATTCCAATAGCAGAAATAGCGGTAATTGTTTTTGCTGGCAAGCCCATTAACGAAGCTTTGTAAATAACCGTTGCTCCCATACCAAAAGCTAAATAATGCGCTGGTTGGGTTTCCTTTTTGATCAGGTTGGATACCGCCCTTTTAATTCCGTTTTCCTTAAAAGCCTTATCTATATTTTCTTCCGAGGAAATAGAAACATCAATATTGCCCAATTGTTGACAATCGTAAAAAACAATATCGTAGTACTGTTGAAGATAACCAAAATAAGAGGCTATCCAAAGTCCTTTTTTGGATCCCCATTTGTCTGAAATTATAACAAGTTTTTCTTCTGCCATGATTTTAATGGTTTTGTGTTTACAAAAAGATTTGATAGGGGGAATTTCATCAATAAACGTTGCAAATCCTCTTTTATTTGTTCAAAAGAAAAAATTCTACGGTGAACGGTTCAAATTTACGAAAACGTTTTCGTAAACCTCAGATGAATGTCGATTTTTTACGATAATCTACCCCTATTGGATATTCATTTGAAGAAGTTCCTCGATACAATTCCTCTCATTGGACAATCTTGGAATCTTGTGTTGGCCACCCAGCTTGTTCTGGGACTTGAGCCACTGATGGAACAAATTCTTACGAGCTACATGCACTTTGGGCATCTTTAAAGTGATATTGTTATAACGTTTTGCCTCGTAGTCCGAGTTCAGGGATTTAAGGGCATTGTCCAGCATTTCAGTAAAATAGGCAATACTCTCCGGTGGTTTTCTAAATTCTATCATCCACTCATGTGCGCCTTTTTCCTTGCCCGTCATAAAAATGGGGGCGGCGGTGTAATCCACTATCTCTGCCGCTGTCTTTAGGCAAACTTGTTTTAAGGCTTCCTCTGCATTTTCTATGATCAACTCTTCGCCAAATACATTGATATGGTGCTTGGTACGTCCGGTAATCTTGATTCGATATGGGTTTTTAGAGGTAAATCGTATGGTGTCACCAATTTTATATCGCCATAGGCCTGCATTGGTCGTGATGACCATGGCATAATTAACGCCCAGTTGAACGTCCCAAAGCGGAATGGCCTCTTCTCCTTCCCCATTGGAATCCATCGGGATAAACTCGTAGAAAATCCCATAGTCCAACATCAGTAAAAGCTCATCGGAATTGTTTTGATCCTGGATACCGAAGAACCCTTCGGATGCATTATAGGTTTCGTAATAATTGAACCTTTTTCTGGGCAAGAGTTTTTTATACTGGTTCTTATAGGGCGTAAAACTTACCCCTCCGTGAAAATACACCTCCAAATTTTCCCAAATCTCGAACAAGTGGTTTTTCCCTGTCTTCTCCAAAACCTGATTGAGCAATACCAACATCCAAGACGGCACGCCGACCAAACTGGTCACATTCTCACGGATGCTTTCCTCAATAATGGCCTCCAATTTAGACTCCCACTCGGTCATAAGGGAAACCTTGTTGCTCGGTGTACTGCTGTATTCGGCCCAAAGTGGCATATTATCGATCAATATGGCAGAGAGATCGCCAAAAAAAGTCCCGTTATCCTCGTAAAGTTCCTTGCTGCCGCCCAATCTTAAACTTTTCCCTGTAAATAATTGAGAGTTTTCATTGTTGTTGAGGTACAGGCACAACAAGTCCTTGCTCGATTTGTAATGGCAATCCTCCAAGGCCTCGGTACTTACGGGAATAAACTTGCTCTTTGCATTGGTGGTCCCGCTGCTTTTGGCAAACCATTTAATGGAAGTGGGCCAAAACAGGTTCTGCTCGCCCCTACGTGTACGCTCAATAAGCGGGGCAACATCTTCGTAGGTTACAATAGGCACCCTATTCCGGAATTCATCATACTTGGGCAAATCTTGAAATCCATATTGTTTCCCGATCATCGTATCTTTGGAAAAGTCCAAAAGCTGGTGCAGCACCTCATTCTGAACATCCAAAGGATACTTTAAAAAAAGCTCTATTTGATGGTAGCGCTTTCTCAATAACCAAGAAGCAATGGAGTTGAATAATGGTATTGGCATTTTAGGTATCTTTAACCAAAGAAACTAAGGTTGGTCCAACCGCTAAAATAGCTTTTCTAACACTCATTTTCAAATAAGATAAATACATTCATTTTAATATGCTATACGAAGGAGTACTGAGGAAGATGCGAACGGAAATCGGAAGTCCCATTCAATATTTTTTGGTTTTTGAGAACGACTTTATCAATATGAATCAAGGGCTGAACAAGGAACTTCAGATTGATTTTATCAAATTTCAATGCTTAAACTGTGGTGAGGACAAACCTATTTATCGGCAGGGGTTTTGCAAATCCTGTTTTTTTGAAACGCCCCGTGCCGGCGACTGGATCATGAAACCCGAACTGAGTACGGCCCATTTGGACAAGGAGGACCGTGACCTTGTGTTTGAAAAAAAGATGCAGCTACAGCCACACATTGTGTATTTGGCCAATTCCAGCAACATTAAAGTTGGGGTTACCCGTAAATCGCAGGTGCCAACCCGATGGATAGACCAAGGGGCTCACGAGGCCATCGAAATTGTAGAGGTTCCCAACCGTTATTTGGCAGGGATTACCGAGGTTGCCCTCAAAGACCATGTGAGCGACAAGACCAGCTGGCAAAAAATGCTCAAAAATGATATTGAGGATGTGGATTTGGTAGCGTGGCGCAACAAGTTAAAGGCAAGCATCCCAGATGAGGCCATTGCTTATTTTTTGGATGATAAAGAAGAGACCCATTTGGAGTTTCCCGTGCTGCAATATCCTGAAAAGGTAAAAAGCCTTAATTTGGACAAAACCCCAAGCTATAAAGGCGTGCTTAAGGGCATTAAGGGGCAATACCTCATTTTTGAGGACAATACAGTATTCAATGTTAGGGGTAGCGAGGGTTATTATGTAGGGATCGCCTTCAAATAATCCCAGACTTTCCAATTTGAATCCTTAATGTTCGGGAGATATACTTTCCCATTAAAAATAAATCCCTGATTATGGGTGTTTTACGATAAAAACACCTATTTTAAAGAAATATTTCGCTCCCACGTTGTTGATCATGGTTAGGTTTTTAGGGCGTCAACAATATGCCTTTACCATTCTAACCAACACCACCAACATGAAAAACTTTCCCAACGCCTTTGTTATCCTCCTAGGTGTAATTCTCCTGGTTTGGATACTCACTTACACCATACCGCAAGGGACTTACGAAAGAATAGTTGATTCGGAAACCGGTATTACTCGTGTGGTCAATGACTCGTACCAACAAATAGACACAGATAGCCCATCCTTTTTTGACCTTATAGTTTCCATACCTAAGGGAATAGCGGACCGTGCCGAACTAATTGTTCTCATTCTTTTGATCGGAGGCTGTTTTTATATTATTGAAAAAACAGAAACCTTTAATCAAGGATTGGCAAAACTGGTTTCATCTCTAAAGGGAAAAGAAAATTTGGCCCTTGTAATGCTTGCCGGGCTATTTACAGCAGGCGGAGCAACCATTGGTTTACAAGAAGAAGTAGTGGCCCTAGTCCCAATTTTGCTTTTGTTCGGTAAAAGTTTGGGCCACAACGCTTTTACCATGATTTTTGCCAGCTATGGTTCCACTGTAGTTGGTAGTTCCTTTGGTCCCTCTAACCCCTTTGGGGTTATCATTGCACAAAAAGAAGCTGCCTTACCTCTTTTGTCGGGGAGTTCTTTTCGACTCGTAGCACTCTTTATCGCCTTTGCCGTCTGGTCGGTTTACCTTCTCTATTACGCCAAAAGAAACAGGGTTGAAAAAGTAAAAATGGCCACGGAAAACACCTCGATGAATCTTCGCAACAAAATAATTCTATCGTTGTTGACCCTTACGTTTGCCTTTGTTGTTTTTGGAATAATCCGATTTGATTGGGGCTTTAGCGAAATGTCGGGCTGCTTTTTTGCACTAGGTATACTCTCTGGACTTATTGCGAAAATGGGGTGGAACAAAACTGGCGAAACCTATGTCGCAGGGATGAAAGAAATGGTTTTTGCCTGTATCATTATAGGATTGGCCAACAGCATTTCTATCCTGTTGAAAGATGGAATGATCATGGATACCATTGTTTATGGTTTATTTGGACCTTTGCAATACCTTCCTCCAGCGGCTTCTGGAGTTCTTATGATGGTTTCACACTCCCTTTTACATTTTCCTGTTCCCAGCTATTCCGGGCAAGCGGTTTTAACCATGCCCATATTGGTACCTCTTTCGGATTTAATAGGGTTATCTAGACAAGTTTGCGTGTTGGCCTTTCAATATGGGGCCATTATGTCCGATATGATCGTACCTACCAATGGTGCATTAATGGCCATAATAGCCATCGCCAAAATCCCATATGATAAATGGTTAAAATTTGCACTTAAACCCACTTTGCTCATGCTTTTGATTGGGGCGATTACCATTATAACAGCCGTTGTCTTAGGGTACAACTAATAGTCAAATTTTGTAGATTAGACACTCCTATTTAAATCCAATCATGCTCAAGTTTTTCAGAAAAATCAGAAAGGAATTGATTGCCAAGAAAAAAGTCAGCAATTACATTTTGTATGCCTTAGGCGAAATTGTTTTAGTGGTAATAGGTATTCTTATTGCCCTTGCCATAAACAATGCCAACGAGCTCAGCATAAAAAAGGAGAAGGAACAAATCTATCTTACAGGGCTTAGGGATGAGTTCGAAACCAGCCAAATCAAATTAAAAGAACTCATCTCTTTTAACAAACAAAGTTATGAGGATGCCAAAAAAATTGTAATCTACATGCAAAACACAGAGGCTTTACCGAACGAGCAGGAGCTTGCCAATTTGCTCTATAATGCCTTTGCATTTGATATATCTTTCAATCCCAACAATTCCCTATTGGAAGAAATGATCAATTCAGGAAGTTTAAAGGACATATCTAACCCACGCTTGCGGATTTTGCTAACCAACTGGATTTCTTTCATGGAGGATGTATCTAAACAGGAAATTATGCTTGATACGGAAAGGGACAAAATCATTGATATGTTTCGTAGCAAGGTAAATAGTATTAAAACCATTTACGACCTGACCGGTGTTTCTAGCGAACTGGGGCTTCCTGAAAGTTCTGAACAAACTAGCAACCGCAATCTACTATTATCAAAAGAGTTTGAGAACAATATGCTTATGTTCATCCTAACAAGTATAAAAACGGAGACAACTCATTACAATCCTTTAATGCAAAGTATAGATGAGATTCTGAAAACCATCGATACCGAAATAAAGGAATAAAAAGAAGCGGTTTAAAAAGTGACAAGATTTTTGCTTTGTCAGGTTGAGCGCAGTCGAAACCCAATGACTATTAGAACATTTTAAATTCTCGACTGCACTTAAACTGACAAATAACTGTCTTTTTAGTTTACCGTATCCTTTTTCTTTTTGCCGAGCAGTCCGCCCAAAATGGATTTGGCAGCATCTTTTACTTCGTCCTCCTTTTTGGCCTTTGTGCTATCCGTTGCAGATGTGTCCTTTTTGCCTCCCAATATATTCCCAATGGCTTCCTTAACCCCACCGGACTTGGTCGAAGTCGTATCGGTTTCATCTTTTTTAAAGGCATCGGATAAAAGGTCTTTTGCCTTGTCCTTGCCTTGGTTGATCAATTTTTGTTTTTGCATTTCCACCAACTTGGCAGTCAATGTTTTTACGCTCGACGTTAAATCGGTACTTACGGATGGATTGGTAAAATTACCTCCAATATTGGCAGTTACGGGCACGGTAACCTCACCCAGGCTGTCATCGTTCAATTGGGCAATCAATTTAGTCACCTCTGTACCCAAATATTTGGCAGGCACATTCAAAGTGGCCGAATAATTCATTTGCTTGTCGAACGAGTGGCTTCCATTTACATCAATGGCAATATCCTTGTAATTTAAGGTGAAGGGTTTCACTTTAACCGAACCATTGTCAAAAGTCAACGCAGTTTTAAGCCCGTCCAAATTAATTTCCTTGGTGTTTAAAAAACTAAGCTTACTGTCCAAAGCCGATACCAAAGGTGCTTTTTGGGTGTCTACCGTTGGATTTAGGAGCTCTGCCAAAAGGTTGCCCGAAATGGTGGCCAAGTTTGGCGTGAAATCATCTTGTAAGTTACCCGATATTTTTATGTCCGAATTGAGCTTTCCATTTATTGCACTGGCCAAAGGCGTCAATACTTTAAAAAGTTCCAATCCTGCAAAAGATTCTCCAACATTGAAATTGTTCATTCCAAGACTCATATCAAATGTTGAGGCCTCTTGCTTGGTCGATACAGACCCCGATAAGCCCAATGTGCCCCCGAACAAGTCCGAAGTAAGGTTTT
Source organism: Flagellimonas sp. B-3 (assembly GCF_056857835.1). Lineage (NCBI taxonomy): Bacteria > Pseudomonadati > Bacteroidota > Flavobacteriia > Flavobacteriales > Flavobacteriaceae > Flagellimonas > Flagellimonas sp. B-3. The sequence goes on along the minus strand of NZ_JBSXNW010000022.1, from coordinate 24,278 downwards.
TTACCGTCGCCGTTTCATCTTTGATGACCAAGGTTCCCTTTACATTTTTCAGGTTAAGGTTATCGTACACCACCGTATTGGCAACAGCCTCAATGGTACAATCCAAAAACGAGGGTATTTTGATGCGTTCCTCCCCGATTGGGGCCGATTTTTCTTCTTCTTCTGAACCTTCCGTTTCCACCGCTTCGGTTTCCTCGACCATAAAATCGTTCAGGGCAAACTTATTGGAAGCCAGTGTAAAGTTTCCCTCAATATTTTCATTGTTGAACATAAAGCCCAACAAATTGGTAAGGGTGCCCTTGGCATCAAAGTCCGTACCTCCCGTTTTACCAGTAAAGGAGTCTAGGGTAACTGTATTCGGGTTAAAGGTAACTGCCGCGGTGTTAATGGCAACAGGATTCTTAAGCTCCTCGGAAGCATATTCAAAACCAGATACCGATGCTTTTCCGCTGGTCTTGGTATTCTGGTACTGTTTTTTCTCCAAAGAAGCCATATCAAAGGCGGTGGTGACGTCGGCATTCAAGATCCCTTTGAGGTTATAATCGTCCGGCACGGGATAGGCCTTGGAAATATTCGCTAAGTTGATGCTTCCGTCCATGTGGGCATTTACCTTGGTATTGCCCATTAATTCGCGAATTTTTGCGTTCAAGTTGAATTTATCCTCATCAATAAGAAAGGACAACCTGTTAATGTTCACATAAGTGTCTTCGGTGATTCCCGTTTCGTTGTTGATTTCGGTATCGATATACACATTGCGCACTGATTTGGGCAAATCAGGGTACTTGAACGATGCATTTTCCGAGTTGATCGCAATTTTGAAGGTTGGAATATGTTCATCGTCCACCACACCTTTAAATTCACCACTCACCTCAAAATTTCCAGTGGTCTGTACGTTTTCAATATTTGAAGCGTAGGCTTCTGGTATCACCGCCAAAAAATTTTTGAAGTCCGATGATGGTGTCTCAAAAGTTATATCCACTTCTTGATTGTCTTCGTTGACCTTCACAAAACCATCGAACACCAAAGGCAATTGATTGATCATGGCCTTGTTTTCCAAAAAAGTGTATTTGTTCTCGCTCAAATCAATCCCGATGAGTGCATCCAAATTGATTTTGTTCTTGTTCAGATATTTGGTGCTATCCATTTCAAAGGACACCAAAGCATCGGTAAGGGTTTTTAATTCTGATTTTTCCAAGGAAAGGTCTCCGGTTCCCGAATGGTTCATTTCTGAAATGTCCAATTTTATTCCGCTGTCTAGGTCCTCATAAATAATCTCAGAATTGGTAATGGCATAGGAATCCATGTTCAGGGTAAAGTTGCTGCTGGTTTCTTCCGGTACTTCGGAAGTCGTTGTTTCGCTTTCTTTGGCGATGTCGTAATTGGCGTTGCCCTCCGCATCTGCTTTTATGTGCAATATGGCACCATCAATATTCAAAGTTTTGATGACAATGGGTTCATCTGCCGACTTGAACAGTTCCTTTATGGACATCGAGAGTTCAATTTCGGAGGATGCGAAAAGGGTATCGCCTTCAAACGGAGCCTTGTTGACCAAAGAGAGTTTGGTCAGTTCAACATTCGCATTTGGAAAACTTCTGAGAAGACTAAGGTCTGCCTTTTCGAAATCCAAGGTCGCGTTTATACTGTTGTTTACTTTTGTTTTGATGATTTCTTCAATTTTACCTTGAAGAAATAACGGGACAGCAATGATTATTGCTAGTAGGAAAAGTAGGGTTATTGCGGTAATTTTTAGGACTTTTTTCTTCATACTTGTATGTTTTACAACAAATTAAAGGAGAAGTTGTCAATCCAAAGAAATTTCTTCCCCTATTTTTAAGTTAAATCTTTTTCGCATTAGATATACGAAAAAATAGAGCAAAGGGGTGTCGAGCAGGGCAATCATCATCTTAAAAATAACACCGCTTATCAACAATCCATAGAATTTATCCCAAGGAAGCACACCAAAAATGCACAATAGCCCTACAACGGTAAAAGTATCTATAAACTGGGATGAAAAGGTTGAAAAATTGTTCCTGAGCCATAACATCCGACCATTTGTGAGCCGTTTCCAAAAGTGATAAATGGTAATATCGATGTATTGAGCTCCTAAATAAGCCAACATCGAAGCCAATACACCAAGGGGCGACAAACCAAATACAGTAGTAAAAGTCGCATCATCTACAGGTGATGTTGGTATAGCACTGGAATAATTGGCCAACAAAATGATGCCCATGGAGAAAATCGAAGCAAAAATACCTGCCGTTACCACCTGATTGGCTTTTTTTTGCCCGTAAATCTCGGAGACCAAATCGGTGATCAAAAAAGTGATGGGATAAGGTAAAATTCCCACCGAAAGTTCAAAAAGCGGCGCCCCGAAAACGGTAACATCCCCAAAGGGGTTCCAAGAGAAAAACTTTTGGAAGATAAGGTTGGACACTACCAAAGAGGTAATGAACAGTGCTCCGAGATACAGATATATGGAAAATGCTAACTTCTTGTCCTTTTGCGTCATATACGGTTTAAAAGTTCAATAAAGAACTATTATAATCGACTTATTTAATTTTTAGACTGAACGGCATCTTGGCCTGGACACCTTCTTGTTTGGTAAATTGCTTGAACTCCTTCAAAACTTCGTAGGCTTCCGTACCTATTTCCTCTTGTATGATGGACTCTCCCAATTTGGTCTTAACCGACCCAAAATCTTCCATAAACCGCTCAAAATCCGATTTGTATTTGGGGTATTTACGGACGCCATAATCTTTTAAGCCGACCATATCGGCAGCGGCGGCAATAGCATCGTCCAAACTACCGAGTTCGTCCACCAAGCCCAGTGCTTGGGCATCTACCCCGCTCCAAACCCTGCCTTGGGCGATTTCGTTTACGCGTTCCACAGGCATATTTCGGCCTTTGGATACGCGGTCCAAAAAGGTGTCATAAGTTTCCTCAATACTTTCTTGCATCACATTGCGAAAGGAATCGGTCATGGGTTCAAAAAAGGAATAATCTACAGAGTTTTTATTGGTGCCCACTTGCTCCGCATTTATCCCCATATTTTTTGCTAGCCCGTGAACGTTGGGAATGGTACCAAAAACACCTATAGATCCTGTAATCGTAGTAGGTTCGGCAAAAATCTTATCGCCTCCCACGCCGATATAATACCCACCGGAAGCCGCTACATTTCCAAAGGAAACCACCAAAGGCTTTTCTTTTTTGGCCAACTGCATTTCCCTCCAAATAATATCTGAGACCAAGGCACTGCCTCCCGGCGAATTTACACGCAGTACAATGGCTTTAACACGCTCATTGTTCACTGCTTTGTGCAAAGCATCCACAATAAGGTCTTGTCCTATGTAATCTTTTCCACCTTCTCCACCCAAAATTTCACCTTGGGCATAGATAACGGCTATCTTGTCCGCCCCTGTTCTGATGCTCTTTCTGTTGGCTTTCTGCACATAATCCCTAAGCCCCACGTAGTTTAGTTCGTCATCTTCCGACACCTCCATTTTTTCCCTGAGCAGTTCCTCGTACTCATCGTAATGCAAGGCTCCATCCAAGAGTCCCGAAGTCACCGCATACTCTGGTGTTCTTCCTCCAAGGGTATCGGCAATGATGTTCAAGTTTTGGGGCGTAATGTTTCGAGATTCCGAAATATCGTCCACGATAACGTTCCAAATAGAAGTGATCAATTCTTTGATCTGAGTACGGTTTTCTTCGCTCATGGTATCGGAAAGAAAGGGCTCCACGGCACTTTTGTACTTTCCGTGGCGGATGACTTCCATTTTAATCCCGGATTTTTCCTGAAGCTCTTTATAAAAAAGCACTTCGGTGGCCAGTCCCTTAAAATCCAAAACACCAACAGGGTTAATGTATACCTCATCGGCTGCACTGGCCAAGTAATAATCCCGCTGTGCATACACATCGGAATGTGCCATTACAAATTTTCCGCTCGATTTAAAATCCAACAGCGCTTTCCTAATTTCTTGGGTTTGGGCGACTCCTGCCATCAGATAACCTGTGGTAATGCTAATACCTTCGATATTGTCATCATTCTTGGCAACTTCGATAGCGTGCAGTATTTCATCCAAACCGAGTTCTTCACCACTAAAGGCAGCAAAGGGGTCGGTCTCATCTTTTCCTGTATAATCCAAAATAGGGGCGACAAAACTGAGTTCCAACACAGATTTCTTCTTTACCACAACACCATCGTCCACACTTCCCATTAGGGCCAAAAAGATGAAGAACATCCCCATCAATATTCCAAATGCCACCAAGCTCCCCAAAATTGAGGCCAGTAGGTTTCTTAAAAACTTCATTCAATAAAATTTAATACGCATCAAATATAACCAATGTAGTATTGTTTTGTTTACTTTGTTTATTCGATTATGGGCAGAAAGCAAAAGGTATATCTTTCATTGGGCAGTAATTTGGGAAATCGCCTTGCGAACCTCCAAAAAGCCATTTTTCGCATTGAACAGAGAGTGGGAAAAATCTTGGATATTTCCTCGGTTTATGAAAATCCTGCGATGGGTTTCGAGGGCGATCAATTTCTAAACATTGTAATATCGCTATTAACACCGTTCAACCCCGAGGAGTTGTTAAATGTTTTGTTGCAGATTGAAAAAGAGTTCGGCAGAATCCGTTCCGCAGAAGGTGGATATAGTTCGCGAACTTTGGATATCGATATTATTTATTTTGGATCAGAGGTCATAAATAATGATGATTTGGTGATTCCACATCCACAAATGCAGCACAGAAACTTTGTTTTAAAGCCTTTGGGAGATATAGCACCACAATTTTACCATCCTGTGCTGTACAAGGACACCCGAAATCTTTTACAGGAATGTAGGGACAAAAGCAGGCTCACCAAAACCAAGCACAAGCTTTTTAAAGATCGGTCAGGACTTTTTTCCCAATTGCAGCTTATTGCCATTGAAGGAAACATTGGCGCAGGAAAAACCACCTTGTCCAAAATGATCGCCAAAGATTTTAATGCCAAACTGGTGTTGGAACGTTTTGCGGACAACCCATTTCTCCCCAAATTTTATGAAGACCAAACACGCTATGCATTTCCTTTGGAAATGTCCTTTTTGGCGGACAGGTACCAGCAATTTATGGATGACACCTCACAGTTTGACCTCTTCAAAAATTTTATGGTGAGCGATTATGACATTTTTAAATCGTTGATCTTTGCCAAGATTACCTTACAAAAAGAGGAGTACAATCTATACCGAAAGGTCTTTAGCTTTATGTACAAAGAAGTAAGAAAGCCAGAAATATATCTCTACCTCTACCAAAATACCGAACGGTTGTTAGCCAACATAAAAAAAAGGGGGCGTGATTATGAACAGAACATAGACCCTGTTTACCTAGAAAAAATCAACCGAGGGTACCTTGATTTTATTAAGGGAAACCCCAATCAAAACAGTGTGATTGTGGATATGGGCGAGTTGGATTTTGTGCATAACCCAGCCGATTACGAATTCATTTTAAAAAAGCTGGAGGACAATATACTTTCGTTAAACATTTAAGAGAATTTTTGGAAAATGTTTGGATATAACGAATGGTTTTATTTTATTAGCATCCTCAATTCGGGAAACTAACTAACTCAGACTTTATATATGGCCCTGTTTTTCAGGGCCTCTTTATTTTTGGGCATTTAGTTTGGACCAAATGTCCCATACCACTACCCCCGTACTTACCGAGATGTTCAAAGAATGCTTAGTGCCGAACTGGGGGATTTCCAAAACAGTATCACTGGCAGTCACCACTTCCTGCGATACCCCTTTCACCTCATTTCCAAAAATCAAAGCTATCGTTTCATCTGGTTTAGCTTGGTAATCGTTGAGCATTACAGCATTTTCGGCCTGTTCCACCGAAACTATCTTTACACCCTTCTGCTTCAAGGCCCCAACAAGCTCCAAAGTATCTTTTTTATATTCCCAATCCACACTTTCGGTAGCGCCCAAAGCTGTTTTCCGAATATCTTTATGGGGTGGTGTGGCCGTAATGCCACAGAGATAAATTTTCTGTACCAAAAAAGCATCTGCAGTACGGAAGACGGAACCGATATTGTTCAAGCTACGAACATTGTCCAAAATGACGATGATAGGAGATTTTTCCGCATCCTTGAATCTGGCCACATCCAATCGGTCCAGCTCGTTATTTTCCAGTTTTCGACTCATTTTTTAAACATTGGGGCAAAAATATCAACAAAAATTTTTGATGGGCTATGAAAACAATATATTCGTTTCTATCCCACTTTTGGGCAAAAATAAGAGAATATTTCGCCTAAGGATTGTCATTCCTGTGAAAACAGGAATCCATCAAACTAAGATTCTATAGATTCCGCATCGTGCTTCGACTACGCTCAGCATCCGTGCGGAATGACAAAATGTTTAAAAATTTTGTTCGAATCCAAAGTTTATGCAATCCGATTTGGGACTTATAATTTTCAAAATAGATAACTAAATCGCTTTGGCAGCCAAGAAAAAAATAAAGAAAGTAACCCCGTTGATGCAGCAGTACAATGCCATTAAGGTAAAACACCCTGATGCCTTGCTACTGTTCCGTGTTGGGGATTTTTACGAAACCTTTGGAGAAGATGCGGTAAAGGCCGCCAAAATACTGGGCATTATACTTACACACAGGAACAATGGCGGCGATAAAACGGAATTGGCAGGTTTTCCGCACCATTCGCTGAACACCTATTTACCAAAATTGGTGAAGGCTGGACAGCGCGTTGCCATTTGCGACCAATTGGAAGACCCCAAACAGACCAAAAGCATTGTAAAACGAGGGGTTACCGAACTGGTTACGCCCGGGGTTGCGTTAAATGACGATATTCTGACCGCGAAGAGCAACAACTTTTTGTGCGCCGTTCATTTTGGGAGAAACAAATTGGGGGTTTCCTTTTTGGATATTTCCACAGGGGAATATCTAACGTCCGAAGGGTCGGTGGAACAGGTGGACAAACTGCTTCAAAATTTTTCACCGAACGAAGTCTTGGTATCCAAAAGCCATAAAAAGGATTTTGTGGAATGCTTTGGCAATCAATTCCACAGCTTCTTTTTGGAAGATTGGATTTTTCAGGAAGATTATGCCGAGGAGAGCTTGAACCATCATTTTGGGACAACAACACTAAAGGGTTTTGGCATAGACCATCTCAACCACGGGATTATTGCTTCGGGTGCGGTACTGCACTATCTGTCCGAAACACAGCACAGCCGATTACAACACATCAATAAAATACAGCGTATTGCGGAGGAGGAATATGTGTGGATGGACCGTTTCACCATTCGAAATCTGGAACTCTACCATTCCTCGCATCAAAATGCAGTGACCTTGCTGGACATAATTGACAAGACGATTTCCCCAATGGGCGGGCGACTGTTGAAAAGATGGTTGGCCCTCCCCTTAAAAAATGTTGAAAAAATCCAGCAACGGCATCAGGTTGTCTCTTATTTGAAGAATGAAGATGAACAACTGAACAAAATTCAAGGCTACATTAAACAAATGGGGGATTTGGAGCGATTGATATCCAAACTGGCCACAGGTAAAATCAACCCAAAAGAGGTGGTTCAGCTTAAAAATTCACTGGAAGCAGTCGTTCCCATCAAGCAATTGGCCCAAAACAGCACCAACGATTCCCTCAAAAATATCGGTGGGCGTTTGAACGACTGTGATGCCCTCCGCTCCAAAATCAAAGAAGTGCTCAACGAAGGGGCTCCTGTGAACATTGCCAAGGGCAACACCATTGCCCAAGGCTATTCCGAAGAGTTGGACGAATTACGTGGACTGGCTTTCTCCAGCAAAGATTACTTGGACAAAATGCTGGAGCGCGAAACCAAGGAAACAGGTATCACTTCACTAAAAATTGCATCCAACAACGTTTTTGGCTACTACATCGAGGTTAGAAACACCCATAAGGACAAAGTACCTGAAAGTTGGATACGCAAACAGACTTTGGTAAACGCAGAACGCTACATTACCGAGGAACTTAAAGAATACGAATCCAAGATTCTAGGCGCTGAAGAACGTATTTATCAATTGGAGCAACAACTGTTTGAGCAAGTATTGGTCTGGATGCAGGAACACATTGCTCCTGTACAGTTGAACGCTCAACTTATCGCGCAATTGGACTGCCTTTGCGGTTTTGCTCAACTGGCCAAGGAGAACAACTATGTGGCGCCTGTGGTGAATGATTCCACCGATATCGACATCAAAGAAGGGAGACACCCCGTTATTGAAAAGCAATTGCCCATTGGTGATGCCTATGTGACCAACGATGTACTCCTGAACCGTGAAGAGCAACAGATTATTATGATCACGGGGCCGAACATGAGTGGTAAATCGGCTCTGCTTCGACAAACCGCACTTATTGTCCTTTTGGCACAAATGGGAAGTTTTGTCCCTGCCACCGAGGCCAATTTGGGGGTGGTGGACAAAATATTTACGCGTGTGGGAGCTAGCGACAACATTTCGATGGGTGAATCGACCTTTATGGTGGAAATGAACGAAACGGCTTCGATTTTGAACAACCTTTCGGAGCGTAGTTTGGTGCTCTTGGATGAAATAGGTCGGGGTACCAGTACGTATGATGGTATTTCGATTGCTTGGGCCATTTCCGAATATCTGCACGAGCACCCTGCCAAGGCAAAGACCCTGTTCGCCACACATTATCACGAACTTAACGAGATGACCAATACGTTTTCCCGCATCAAAAACTACAATGTTTCGGTAAAGGAATTAGAGGACAATGTACTTTTCCTTCGAAAATTGGTACCTGGCGGAAGCGAGCACAGCTTTGGAATCCATGTGGCGAAAATGGCGGGAATGCCCCAACAAGTAATCCAAAAGGCGAACAAAATCCTTAAAAAACTGGAAAAATCGCACTCCAGCGAAGAGATGACGGATAAACTGCAAGCATCCCAGAGCGAGATGCAGCTCAGCTTTTTCAATTTGGACGACCCCCTGTTGGAAGAGATCAAAGAAGAAATATTGCACTTGGACATTGATACACTGACACCTGTGGAGGCTTTGATGAAATTAAACGAGATCAAACGACTCTTGGGCAAAAAGAAAAAGGCTTCTTCCTAAAAAAATTCTTTCATTTTAAAAGAAATATTATAAATTTGCATCCGCGCTTGGAAAGAGTGCAGCGTTCTTTAAAATGCGAAAATAGCTCAGTTGGTAGAGCATCACCTTGCCAAGGTGGAGGTCGCGGGTTCGAATCCCGTTTTTCGCTCGACTTCGACTCCGCTCAGTCACCACGGGTGGAGTTTTTTTTTACATAAAAGTCCTGTCATACCTACGGCAGACAAGCTCGAGTGGTGGAACCTGCCGGCAGGCAGGTTGGTAGACAGACTTTTAAAATAGAATTATGTTCTACACATACGCTTTAAATAGTTTAGAAAGAAACTATATTTATGTCGGAATCACTTCTGATATTGAAAGAAGAGTAAAAGAACATAACTTAGGTAAAAATAAAACGACAAGGCCTTACAGACCATTTGTTTTAATTTTTAAAAAAGAATTTAAAACAAGACTTGAAGCCAGAGTTGAAGAGAAAAAATTAAAATCTGGGTATGGAAAGGAATTCTTAAAGAATTTGATTCACAACCAGAAAAATCAAAATACTGAAAATTAAGTCCTGCTCGAGTGGTGGAATTGGTAGACACGCCGGACTTAAAATCCTGTGGGCATTATTGCCCGTGCGGGTTCAAGTCCCGCCTCGAGTACTTTTAAAATCCGTATTTAGCTAATTATCAGCTTTTTACGGATTTTTTATTTTAATTCTGTACGGTTTTTGTATTGTTAATCCATCTTGGATAAAATTACACATTGTTTATCCATAACACCCAATAAGTTGTAATTTAGAAGCTTAGCTATCTAATTAGCCTTAACCAAAGAATAGATTAATAATCACACCATGAATTTTAATGTACCTGATAAGATTTATAAATTTATAACCCTACTGGGAATACTTTTGATTGGGTACAGTTATTTTAACACCGACAAGGTTCAACAGAAATATTTCTTAGAGATTGATAAAAATAGAGCTTTAAAAGACTCTCTTCTTTTGAATGAAATGCGTTTGACATACAAGAGAGAACAGATTATCGACATAGCGAACGACCTTGCTAAACAACACCAAGTAGACAATCCAATAAATAGTTCCGACTCTTTACTTGTTTTTAACAGAGTTTTGAATGGGCCTAAACCTAACTTACAAGTAAGCGACTCATTAAATGGTCTATGGTTAGCTTACAAAAATCAAATATTCAAAAACAGGCTACTTTCAAAGAAAATAGAATTTTCAAATAATTATTTGGATGAGGAGGAGAGGTTAAAAAAATCATATTTTGAGACTAATGACACATGGGAAACCATAGGCATTATTTTTTTTGTTCTTGGTTTTCTGCTATGGGCTGCAGACAGTTCCCCTGATGAGGAGGATAAAAATCTAAAACAGCATGATAGAATATATACCTTTTGCCAAAGCTGTGGTAAAAGATTTAACTCGATGCTAAAATACGGGACCAATAAAGATAAAAGTTTGAATTACGCTTTTTGCGTGGAATGTTATAAGAAAGGTAAGTTTGCCAACCCTAAATTAACAAAAGGGGAGTTTCTTAATAAACAGCGTGAATTGATTAAGGATAAAAACTGGTTGACTAGAAAAATTCTTATCATTAGGTTTAAAAATCTAGAAAGATGGGATAGCAGTCTATAGGCCCTCTAAAAAGAATATTAAAGATAAAAAACGTATTTCCGTCTAAATCAACGGATATATTGATTTTAAAGCACCTTCCTTAAAAACTATTTCTACTTCAATACCCTCTGATGTTTTCGAAAGGACAATACCATTGTTAGGTTTAGAACCCTTTATTAAATCATATGCATTTTGACATTCCTGTAGTAGTTTTCCTCTCTGCCAAGTTCTAGGGAAAAAAGTACTAGAAGATCTTTTTTTAATCCACTTTTTAGTTGACGAATTGTAATATTCGAATTCTGCCTCAAAAACTCCCGTTTCATCATTCTCCTTTAAAACATTGATGATTTTAACCTTTAGCGGATCATAAAAATGTACCCCGGTAACAGACCCGTTTTTAACTCTACCTTTTGTACAATGTGAAAATAAGTCAATGGTTTCAATTTGGTATTCAGATCCGTGTGGTGTCGAAAACATTCCCGCAACAGTATGAATATGCTGCTCCTTTACAATTTGCTGTGCCCTCCTAGGGTTCGTTTGTTTTAGACGTAAGAATATCTTAGAGTTACGTTTAAGGTTTCTCAATGATTGAAAGGGCCCCTCCCCTTTCTCGAAAGCAATCTTTATATATGCCGGGATTTTAGTAATTGAAACACCGGATTTTAATCCTTGAGGGTTATTGTTGAACGTATCTTCAAAAATAAAGAATTGGTATTTCATTACATATAAAGTTAAATCAAACATCAATATAACCCGAATATAGAAATACGAAAATCAACAAAAGACTTCAAAACGTCACTTTCGTCACGAATCGTGACGGTTTCAAAAAAAAACGTCACTCAAAAAACCCAGTAATAACAAGGGACTCAAAAGGAAAGTGACGAAAGTGACGTTTTTTTTACAAACTTTTTCTGAGGAAAATTATAATTAGATAGAACATAGTAATATAAATCCCTAAATAGTTTTGCGAAATTTTCGTCACTTTCGTCACTTTTTGGCTGAAACCCCAGTAAACATAAGGGTTAAGAGGGTGACGTTTTTGAAAATTTTCGTCACTTTACCGTCACTTTTCGTGACGTTTTTGCTTTTTTACACTTGAAACCCTACTCTCAGGGCCTTAAAACCCCAATAAAATGATTTAGTGTTGAATTCATTCTATACCGGGCGCATCCATCCACGTTTAACACCCTCCCCCGGTCCCAACCCGTCCCATTTGTAAATTATTTCTTACTTTTATCTTAGCACGCTTGAAAACTGGTAATTTTATAATTGTGCTATTAAACCCTTGGAGATATTCTGAGGGTTTTCTTTTGTATCAATATAAGATCATGGTTTAACGCTGGTACACCAAAACACGGGACCAACTTTCCAAACTCTAGCCTCTCGCTATATCAAAATACCCCCTCCTAAAATTGGCACACTATTAGGGCTAAATACAACTACCGTACATTTTCTAAAATACCTTACCTATAAACCTTTGATTATTGGTTATTTGAAATTTTAAGAGTACTCCTATTTAGAGTACAATAGGTATTAAGCTGAGTTTTTTGCGAACCAACCTAAATAGCTGGTTTTTGCGGTCATCATAGTCGTCATAAATGTTAAAATTTTCAAGAATATTTTATGCAACTATTTAATATATAGTGTCTTGTAGTTGTAAAACGTTGTCAACCGCAAACCATATTACATTAATATTTACTCTTGGGCCAATTACCAAATCAATCAGCTACAATGGGAAATATGATACTGCAAAATCTTACTCAGGATGAACTCGAGGCTATCATTCAATCTAAACTAGAAGAACAATTTGCTAAGCTTACTAAGGAGCTTACTAGCAAAAGCGATAGCGAGGAGCTAATGACCCGGGATGATGCTTGTAAGTTCCTTAAAATCAATTCATCAACATTGTGGCATTGGACCAATAAAGGCAAGGTTAAGGCCTATGCGATTGGTTCACGTAGATTTTACAAAAGGAGTGAGCTCCTTGAATCCATTCAACCAGTACAACAATGAGCGATTTATTAAAAGACAACGAGGCTTTGATAGCCACACCGGACATACCCGAGTTTTTAGGCCGATCAATGGCTTATGTCCGCAAACTAATTAAGGAGAACGGTATCAATCCGGTAGGGATTGAGGGCCGCAAAAAATATTACTACAAAGATGAGCTCCGATATGCTGCATTTTAAAAATTGTTAATAAGCATTTACAAGATCCCGCTCTTTTTTGTGATATAAATATGAGACACAATCAGTAATAATCTTAAACATTCGATTACAACCATGAGCCCAAGAGAAAAACTCAAAACAATTAAAGACCCTGTAATAGTCCATTATGCAAGATCTCCTTTTGATGATCGTAGATATAATGAGGTGTGGGGATTATTTATATGGCACAATGATGATTTCATATCCTATAAAGTGGACTCCCTTGAAGAGGAAGCTGAGGTTATTTTTGCTTTCAAGGCTGAGGTGGAGATGTTGAAAGCTAAAGGAGGCACCGTAATCCATTGGAACCAAACAAGTAACGAGTTTGGACCAAAGCATATTGCAAATCGGTACTTTGATCTAACTGGAAGATACTTAGAGCTAGACTACGGCAAGGACGCTATAAACCTCGCCTATGAGCTCATCAAGATTTACGGGGATGATTATATGGACCATCCAAGATTAGACAAACTAGCTCAATTGAATGGCTGGGCATGGGGACGGGAGAGATACGAGCCCTGCCCACTTTTCGACATCAACCGCACCGCCTTAATAGTCAAAATCTTTTATGCTACCATAAACGGCACTCTCAAAACCATGAATTCTGAGTACCGGGAGCAGCTTTTAAGGACGGAGCTATTGGAGCAAATCAAAAGGGAGCTCCGCAATGCTGATGCCGAGGAAAAGGTGTTAACACGCAAGGAGGTAATTAAACAGCTAGACATTCATCCCAACACCTTAACAAACTGGGTCCGGGACAAAAAAATCCCATATACCCGAATAGGCCGCCGCCTATATTTTCTTAAATCTGAATTATTAAACCTTAAATATTAACCTTTAATTTTTTACACATGAGCGAGAACCAAACCGCAAGACAACTATTAGCCCAATACAAGGCAGAAGTACGAAAAAAGGCAGAGAGGGAGAGGGCAATAGCCAAATCCAAAACAGCCGAGGCCGAGAAAAAACGGGAGGCCCAAAGGGCCAAGAAAGCCAAGAAGCTAGCCGAAACCTTAACCAAGAATCTACCGGATGCCGATAAAAAATATAGAGCCACAAAACTCGATAAGAAAAAGTTAAGGCCATTCTTTCAGAGCATCATAGACCAAAGCCAACTAGCGGGTAAACTCAAATCCACAAAGGATCCTGATAGGTTCATGGCTGGGTTTACCAACAGTCAACCTAAAAACAAGCTGTACAACTTTCGGGAAAAGGATCATAGTGTCCTACTATAGGCCACCAAATCAAAAAGAAAAGCCCTTGCTGCGAACAGGGGCTTTTTGAATCATTCATCACAAGCGAGAAACCTACAATGAACAACCACAAACCTACTAAAAATATTGATGACCTCGAGAGCGAAATAGCAGTATTGACCGAGGCCACAACAGAACAACCTACAGCAAGAGAAATATTAAAAACCATTACCAATGAAGCCAAGCCAGTTGATTTCCAACTCCTAGCCTATCCAAAATTGACTGAATGGAGGGAGGAAATGACCCGACTAGATCAGAACAAAAAAGAGGACCAAGCTAGGTTAATTGAGCTGGGCAAGAAAATCAAGGATTGCAAGATCAACCGAAACCACTACCTCATCTATTCGATTGTAGAACTACAAAGGATTGCCGAGCTCAAAGGCTGGGTTCTCAGCAAAAGAGAGGGCGACCCTTATATTTACAATGGAAGATTTTGGGAGAAATTGGACGGGGAGGAATACAAATATTTCCTTGGCGAATTTTCTGTAAATATCGGAGTCCCCACCACAATGTCAAAGCACCATACTTTTAGGGATGAACTCTTTAAAGAGTTTATGAGTTTGAACTACCTAGACATTGCCGATTCGTTGGACAATCAGGTATTGATCAACTTGCAGAATGGATGCTACGAAATAGGAGACCAGGGGGGCAAGCTCAGGGAGTTTAGGCAAGAGGACTTTTTAACCTATCAACTATCGTTCGACTACGACCCTAAGGCCAAGGCCCCTTTATTTGAAAAATACCTAGAGCGTGTTTTACCATCCCCGGACCTCAGAAAAATATTCTTTGAAACCGTTGCTTACACGCTGACAAAAAACAAGCGTTGCAAGTTTGAAAAGATGGTAATATTCAAAGGAGAGGGGGCAAACGGGAAATCCGTAGCCTTGGAGCTCATTCAAGAGCTTTTAGGCCGTAAGAATGTCTCAAATTATAGCCTTGCGAGCTTGACCGATCAAAAAGGCTACCAAAGGGCCAATATTGGAAATAGGCTTGTAAATATTACCAGCGAGCTCTCAGGATCTTTGGAATCCGATTTTTTTAAGCAGTTGGCAAGCGGGGAACCCGTAGAGGCAAGGAAGCCATATATGGAGGCTTTTATTTTGCATGATTACGCCCGTTTCATTTTTGCGTGCAATGTTTTGCCGCAAGTTGAGCATACAGAGGGTTTTTTTAGACGTTTTCTAATAATTCCTTTTGACGTTACCATCCCGAGGGAGGAGAGGGACGTCGATTTAGTCAACAAAATTATTAAGGCCGGGGAACTCTCCGGGATTTTTAACCTTGTTTTGGAGGGATTGGAAAGGATATTAAGACAAAGGGGCTTTTCCCAATGCGTTGAGGTTGATGATATTGGCGAGCGTTACAAAAGGGAGAGCAATTCGGCCCTAATGTTCTTGGATGACGAGGGATATAGCACCTCCGATAAATACTATACCCGCATTGCTGAGCTTTACTCTAAATACATGAACTATTGTAGGGATGCTGGTACAAAGCCATTTTCCAAATTGAATTTTGGTAAAATGCTCGAGAAAAACGGGGTGCTGGTCAAGAAAATGAATGTTGGCAAAGTAGCCTATGTAGAACTTGAAAAAGACCTAGAGGATGCCAAATTTTAGGTATATACTGGATAGGTCCTCAAAAAAGTTTGTTTGCCCATCCTGCAATAAAAAGCGTTTTGTTCGCTATGTGGACCGTGAAACAGGCAATTATTTGGATGGAGATTACGGAAGATGCGACCGCTCCGATAACTGCGGATATTTCAAGAGCCCCAAACAGGATGAGATTTATTTCGGGATCAAATTCCTGAGCTTGATAGATTACAATTCCAAGGCCTACAGGCTAACGGATGAAAACTACAATATACATTTTGTCCCCAAATCCATGGTCCTCGAAACTGAGGGCCGTGAGGTTTGGATCAAAGAGTTTATTTTGAAAAATAGCGATATTGACTACTCAGCAGCTCAGAGCAAGGCCGTCAATGAGGAGGGCGGTTTTGTTTCTTTGACTGATTTTGAGCCGATCCCGGAACCGGAGCCGAGCTTTCACCAAAGGGAGGAGGTTTATGAGGTTCTAAATGCTGGGACGGATTGCAACCTTGCCAAATACCTTAAAACAAAATTTGATTCCGAGCTTGTGGATAGGGCCTTTAAAAGATATGGATCCGGTGCTACCAATCTATTTTGGGAAAACAGTACTTGCTTTTTACAGATGGACCGGGGCCAAAATATACGAGCTGGTAAAGTAATGCTTTATTCTGAAAATAACGGACATAGGGTTAAAGATCCCTATCCACATATCAATTGGCTACATAACAAAATCGTAAAGGAGGACGGGTTTAACCTTAGCCAATGCCTTTTTGGGCTGCATTTACTTGACAGCAAACCAGTTGCAATAGTTGAATCAGAAAAAACAGCTATTGTAATGAGTATTTTGAGCGATAATACAACTTGGATGGCCTGCGGATCCAAAACTGCAATCAATGAAAAAATGCTCGAGCCTTTAAAATCAAATAAGATAGTATTGTTCCCGGACAAAGGAAGTGCCGGGGAATGGCAGCAAAGAGCGGATGAACTTAGCTCGAAAGGTTTTAATATCCAAGTCAGTAGATTTTTAGAGAACAAAGTAGAATTGGAGAACGGTAAAGATATAGCCGATCTTTATTTAATGTAATTGACAATGAGCACGTATTTTGAGGATTGCGCTAGCATTTCGACCAAGTTTCTAAGGTCCAACGGTTTTTTTGAGCCCAACAGAGTAACGGACTGTACCCAAAAATTCATATCCAATAACGAGATCTACAAACTAACAATAGTGGCCTCTACAATGGAGGAGAAACCTTTATTGATATTCCATTACTCCTACAGAGGAGAAAATAAGAGGATGGAGATAGAGTTGATCCCAAGATATAACCATTTGGGAGGAGTGGGCTATAAATTCAAATGCCCGGAGACTGGCAAAGGCTGTTACAAGCTTTATTTTGTTGACGGGGTTGTTGCTTCAATAGGTCATTTTAAGCTCTTGTACCGTAGCCAAATCAAATCCCAAAGGATCAAGGATATGGATAAGGACTTTGGAATTATATTTAAAGCTGAACAAGCCCGCAAGGAGATCAATTCCTACCGTTTTAAAAAGTACCACGGGGGTAAAATGACCAAGAAGTACAAACGATGCCTAAAGGCCATTAGGGAAGCCGAGGGGGTTTCCATGCCGAATATTTTAGATTAGCTATTTTGTTTTTGTAGAATCAGTCGCTTGACTTTTAAACTGAGTTTGGATTTCCATAAGTTGATTGCTTACTTCATCAAGTTTTTGGCTTGTATTTTTATCCTCCACAACATTTACATGATATGGCATCTTTGGAGTAGTTGCAATTGAATAAATACCAAGTCCAGAGCTTGCTAATAATGCCATTGTTGCAATGATAATAGATATGTTCGACTGTTTCTTTGCACTTGCAGCCATTTTCCTAGACTCTTGTAGCTCTTGGTAGTCCAAGTATTGTTTAGCGGCTTGTCCATCAAGCCAGTACTTTTTTTCAAAATATGTTTTGATAGCTCTCGCATGTGGTTTGTATTCCTCTGCAAACTCCTCCCCTTGGTTGAGTTTCCAATACCATATTTTATTGTTTTCAATGTATTTGTTTTGTGCCTTACCCCCGCCATCTGAGAAATTTTGTAAAAACCACGAAATGAAAGAGGCTTCGGAACCATAGCTCTCAAATTTATAACCTAGGCTTTGATTGAGTTGTTTTAACAAATCAAAGTAGCTTATACCATCCTTTTCGCTTTCCAGACCGATCTCCATTGCCTTTATATATCTATTCATTAGTAACTGATTATCCATGCCTATTTCCTTTGTTCATTGGGAAGTTAAGATTTTGTAATTTAGGCACAAAACACTACCAATGCCTAAAGTTTTACTATCTGTTACTCTGTTTCTTTTTTCTTTTTACGCCAACTCCCAAAAAGTATATGAATTACCTGAGCCTATTAATGCCGTCGTTAGAGGTAAAGTATTTCTATATGAAGATCTTGGCTGGCCTCCGGTAAAGGTATTTGGAATCAAAGCGGGTGATACCGTTACGATAAAAGGTAAAGCGAAAAGTAATGGAAACTACTTAATCGACTATAAGGAATGTATTGATTGTGCCATACAAACATTTTTCATAGAACCAACGGCCAACAAAAGGATTGATTTAATTTTTGATGAAATAAAAGACAAGATCAAAAACAACAAAAGGGTTGCTAAAGAGAAATTGGATAGTCTAGCTGCAATCCGTGATAGCATCAATGCGATTAAGTTCTTAGAAGAGGAGAGGCAAATGATAGCTGAGTACAAATCATCCTGCCAATATGCAAGAAATGAAAAAGATGAGTTTACGGGAAAACTTCATAGATATACTGAAAAGTATTGTATTGAACAGGATCCCGGAAATTGGATTGGCCAATTTTGTATCCAGTTGAGGCGAATTGGAAACATTGACTATGCCATTTTCGAGCATTTTATAGATTTGGGTTGCACCAGTTCCTATGAAGCCAATAAGTCAGTTGTATTGGTGAAACTTGAAAATGACGATATTGTTAAGTTTTACCACTATGGTAAAACTGATTGCGGAAGCTTTAGATTAATCGGAAGATTAACCGAGGGGGAT
The DNA here is from genome assembly GCF_056857835.1 of Flagellimonas sp. B-3. Taxonomy (NCBI): domain Bacteria; kingdom Pseudomonadati; phylum Bacteroidota; class Flavobacteriia; order Flavobacteriales; family Flavobacteriaceae; genus Flagellimonas; species Flagellimonas sp. B-3. Next base: position 5,459 of record NZ_JBSXNW010000022.1, on the reverse strand, counting down.
AAAAATAAACTTAAAAAATCGCCAATATCCATAATTAGGTTAGAGGGTACTGACTCCTATTTTGACGTTGAAGATATTGTTTACAAGGATATGTTTATTGATAAAATTGACTGTTTAGACAACTAAAAACCCCTCCAACAAAAAACCCAACCGGATAGGCTGGGTTTCTAATCAATTTAATGGGAAATCGTTAAAGCGAGAAAGGCCTTGGCTAGAGGCGCATCAGGGACAATAATAAGCATTGTGCTTAATACATTCAACCGAAAACAGGGCTTAATTTAAGTAGTTGCCAACCAAGCCAGTTGATAACTCTAACCCTAAGCTACTTTAGCGTAATCGTTTAGGATTTTGGACCATTCTATTAAAACCTCATCCGTATCATTGCAGCTATCGAACACAACTTTTAAAAGCGGCTTTATCTCCTCCCCTTTCTCAAATTCCACGACTGCGAGCTCTATCGCATCATCTAGGCCCGGCCACTCCTCGCTGGCAAAAGCCATATCTAATTTTCTTGCAATCATTTCCTCGATCCTTACTCTTGTAATTAAATTCATGTGTAGATTTTTTAGTTAAAGTATTCGTAAGCATCAAGGGCTATATCCTTATTGCTCTTTTTTATGTAGTTCAAAAATGTTTTTTCGGAGCTGTGCCCGGTTATATTGATCAAGTAGCTTGTGGGGACCTTTCCATAATAGTTTGTTGCGAACGATCTCCTCCCTATATGGCTGGAAACAAGCTCCCACTTTTCGTAAATATCGGCCACGTGCCTATAGGTCCCTTTTTTTTCTTTCGGGGTAATATTCACCCTTTTGGTGCCCTGTACCTCCTCATTTAACTCAGCTTTTTGACAAACCACCTTTATATAGTCGTTGTACTTTTGGTCCGAAATCGGCCGGGGAAACTCCCCTCCTCTTTTTTTGAGCACCTCCCGGGCCTCCCGGCTAAATGGAATCGTCATTAGCTTTTTGGTTTTCTGCTGCCTAAACTCCAAAAGATGCTTTCCGTTCTCTACCCGGATCATATCCTTGGTGAACCTCATAAAATCACTTACACGCTGCCCGGTATAGCAACTAATCAAGAGCCAATCCCTCGCATTGTCCAAATGTTCGTTTGGCAATTCGAGCCCTTTTATTTTTTCGATCTCCTCCGTGGCCAAATAAACGTGGTTGACCTCTTGCTTTTTAAGCCGTAGGCTATTTAACTGGTGATGCGTTTCAAGTCCCAAATAATGGGCGTGGAAACAAAGGGTTTTGATAGCTACCAGCTCCCTAGATTGGGTATTTTGAGAATACTGCTCCTTTTGGCTAAATTCTTGAAATGCCTGTTTGAAATCCTCGTTGATCTCCTTTATCAATATGTTTTTCCCCATATAAGCTTGGAGCCGTTGCATTTTGCGCTTGGTGACGTTCAGCCTACGGACCGCTTTGGCATCTAACTCGTTTTTGCGGTAGTCTTTATAGAAATCTATGTAACTGATCAAATCCTTTGGGATCCCCCGCTCAGAGTCCCCCGCTGGGTTGTAGAAACCCTCCAAGGTATTGACCAGCCAATCCTTATTTATGCTGCCAATATCGGTTTTATCAAACTCATCCAATACGTGGGCCTGTATTCGGGCCAATTCGGTATTAACTGCGTTATAGGTATTTCGTTGGTCCACGTCCCTAATATCCTTTAGGTTCCTTTGGTGGGTAGTCTCCCAATAATCCTTTGAGACTTTCAATTTGGTTTTCGCCCCTATTACATAATCCTTTTGATTGCGATAAAGCAACCGAATGGTTAAAAAGGATTCCGGGCGTTTGGATCTGTATAAAAAATTTACTGTTGCCATACAGTACAAATATAGAATAATTTGTATGATAATTGTACGGTTGACCGCAAACAAAAACAAAACCATGCAAACAAATGCAAAAGTATTAATTTCCTTAAACCTTTGTTTTTATTGGTATTTTTAAAGTATTATATAGTATTTAAAGCCTTTTATCCTATTTGTTATTTTGCAAAATAGTGTTCCCGCCTCGAGTACAACAAAAAAGCCCTTAAAAAAGGGCTTTTTTCTTTCTATCCACCAATTTAATTTCGCTTTCCTTCCACAACAATGCCTTTCCAACCCATCAATGCATCGTAAGTTCCCGATTCATTTTTAATAAACTCAAAAGATTCGGCAGCTTTTGGATCCTCAAAAAACACGGTCGGGGTTTCTGCTTGTAGCTCCCCTATTTCTTCTCCTTCTTGAAATATGACAAGATGATTGTCTTTGGCCTTCACCTCCAACACCAATCCATCAAAATCGGCAAAAGTATAGGAACCTTCATATTGTTGAAGCACTTCTGCATCCAAGGCTATAGCTTTTCTATTAATTTCCTTCGGATATTCCACAGGTTCGGATTTTAAAAGCCGTACCATATCATCTATCGTATCAAAAAAGGGCATTTCATCATAATTGGCCAAGAGTACAAAATCAAAGTCATTCTCCAAATCACTATAAACTTGGGCACGTATGCCTTTAGACCCTCCATCTTTGGCTATAATTCCATCCTCGTTTTTTAAAAACGAAGCATAGGGTTCCTGTTTTGCATGGTCAAGAAACTTTTTTAAATCATCAACGGTTGAAAACAACCGCGCCGTCCGGAATTCATCTTGCTGAATATTGTCCACATTCACCAGCACACTATCTTTGAGTATATGGTTTTGGGCCATATTTTTAATCCTATTTTCTTGGGTAAAAAAATGAGCACCGCTTGCATCCATCCCCAACGGTATGAAAATTTCGTCCATTACACATTGCGTAAAGGGTTTATCATAGGCTTTGGAAACAATGTTGTACAAAATCTCATAGCCTACGTTGGAATACTGGGCATCTGTACCGGGTGCAAACAAAAGATTCTCCTTTTTGGCCAGGTCAACAATTTCATCTGAAGTTAATTGGTATTCCTGCCCCTCTAAACCCGACAATTCCCTGGGCAGTCCGGAACGATGTTCAAGCAACATTTGCAGCGTAATTTCTTTCCCTTTGGGAAAGTCTTTAAAAAAAATGTCCAAGGTCTGGTCTATGGAAAGTTCTCCTTCTTGCTCCAATTTGGCCAACAAATAATAGGTCATCAATTTGGAAACGGAATGGATATCAAACTGTGTGCTATCGGTAATGTAAGTTGAACTTTGGGGGTAATCATTCAAATTATAGGCTTTTTTTAGGAGCAAGGTATCCTTTTTATAGACCAACACAACTCCGTTGAATTTTTTCAGTTCCGTAAGTTTGGAAAAATAAGTATCCACAGAATCCTTTACTGCTTTCATTTTTGATGAAAGCTGTACATCCCTTTTCCTGTCCTCAAGGCAACTTATGCACAGAAGCACCATCAAAACAATCAAATAATTCCTCATAATCAATTGGTTTGTGCAAAGAAGGCACAACCCTGGTGAAAATAATTGTAAAAATGGAAACCTACGGGTGCCGCAACAAAAACTCAGGTAAATTATTAAAAAACTGTAAGGGTGCAACCCCACAAACTTTTTTAAAGTCGTTGATAAAATGGGCTTGATCAAAATACCCGTAATCGTAGCTGAGCTGCGTAAGGGAAATATCAGGGTTTTTGGCCTTGAACTTGACCAAATCCAATATGCGAACGGTAATGATGAATTTTTTTAAGGTATACATCACTTCCTTTTTAAAAACTTTGCCCAAATATTGCCTCGATTTGTTAAAATGTTCACTCAGTTGGTTCACCGTTACTTTTCCCCGTTTTTCATAAATATAATTACAGAGTTCGCGCACGAGTTCCATTGCGGGTGTCAGCTCAAACATTTTACCCTGCATAAATTCCGTTGCCAACGAAAACTTATCGGAGAGCTTATCCGCTTTAAAAACATTATTGTAAAACCGCAACAAAGTTGCATCGGTATTCACGATAGCCACCACACCAGATTGTTGTAACGATGCAAAAAAATGAGCGTTTACCCAAGGTTGCAGCTTTATCGTAAAAAAAGTAAGTGAACCCGCTGCTTCAATTCGATACGGTGGCGTTACATTGTGAATGGTAAAAACCTTGCTGCGAATTACATCTTTTTGTGAGTCCTCACCATAATAAAAAGCACCCGAAGCCTCCTTGAAAAATACAAAGTCATAACAGCAATCATCAATTACGGGAATCTGCCCCGTGCCATGATTACCCGCAAGATGGATATAGTAACATTCCCTAAAAATTTGATAGCGGGATCCTTTGGGGTGATGGGCAGTTATCGTCATTGTCAATTAAACTATGTACAAAGTCATTATATTCCAATATATGAACTTTTTCAATTTAGTATATCCATCCAAAACACCCATCTGTCAATTCAAACAAGGCATACATCAATTACCTCTCTTTTAAGTAAATAGCAAAACTACCTTTGTCTTAAAAATTTATATTCTATGAAACTAATTAAACTTTTTAGCATTGCCATTCTTGCACTTGGCATAGCCATGGTCTCTTGTTCTGATGGTGAAGATGGAATCGATGGAAAAGATGGAATAAATGGTATCAAAGGACAAGACGGTCAAGATGGTGAAGATGGGCAAGATGGACAAGATGGTGAAGATGGACAAGACGGCGAAGATGGACAAGATGGTGCAGACGGACAAAATGGCGCTGATGGGCAAGATGGTGCCGATGGGCAAGATGGAGAAAATGGGGTAGGCTTTGATGAATTAACCCAATATGGATACATTACTCTTGAAATGGAGGGAAAGAGAGTGGATGATGTACTGTTCCAAGACTCCACATCGTTTAAGTTTACACCTATTGACCCTGCTGAATTACCAATCAACAATAATGTTAACTTTGGTGGCAACACTTATTTTTTCGATATAAGGCGTTTTCTTAGTGTCCCGGATAAAAACCAAGATGACACAAATTCTTTTGTAAAGATCATATTAGAGGTTACCGATTTAGGGGAAGATTCCGAAGACATAAGCCTTTTCGGTATTGAAATCAACGAATATGCAGTTGTGGGAGACGACAACAAATATTTTGTTGTGGACGGTACTTGGCCTTTTAATACCCCCGATGATGATGGTATAATCATGGATGTTGCCTACGACACCACCGCCAAACACCTGACCTTTTCATTCGCGTTCACCATTCCCGGAGCGGAAAATGTTACAGGCAACGACCTACATATATCAGGGGAAGTGGACATCATAGCTTTGGAAGCCTTATAACATCATCAACATAAATTAAAAAAGCCCTGCCTTTAAAAGGCCAGGGCTTTTTATTTTTTAGTGAAACCTTTATTATGTCAACAAATTGCCATCCTCGTCCCACTCTGCGATGATGCCACGCTTGCTCTGGTCCACGCACTTGGCGAGCCATTCCTCGTCGTAGCTTACCCCGTGCTGTTCCAGTACATCCTCCGGAACGCCGTCCCATACGTTCGGCTGGTTCCCTTTATAACCGATCTCCTCTATCCCGATCTTGCTCGTG